>NZ_BAAAAV010000004.1:0-479570 GCF_054768095.1 Clostridium sp. CTA-7
ACCATTTCATTTACTCTTTGTTCATCTGTAACATCACATACATATCCATGTGCTTTTATTCCATGCTCTGCATAAGCTGCAATTCCTTTGTCAACAAATTCTTGACTAATATCATTAAATACAACTGTTGCTCCTGCTTCCCCATATGATTTTGCTATTGGAAATCCTATTCCATAAGATGCTCCTGTTACTAAAGCTACCTTTCCTTCTAATGAAAAATTCTTCATACTATCCATGATAAATTCCTCCTAATTTTAACTTTTATATTTTAATAGTAGTATTTATCTTAATTCAGTCATTTTAACAGCATCCATATCATCAAAGTCTTGGTTTTCTCCAACCATACCCCAAATGAAAGTATAAGCTCTTGTTCCGGAACCTGAATGTATTGACCAACTTGGTGATATTACTGCTTCTTCATTTCTCATAACAATATGTCTTGTTTCTGTAGGTTCACCCATATAGTGCATTACAACGCTGTCATCTTTCATTTCAAAATATAAGTAAACTTCCATTCTTCTGTCATGTGTATGACATGGCATTGTATTCCAAACACTTCCTGGTTTTAATTGAGTCATTCCCATTACTAGTTGACAGCTTTCTACTTGTCCTGGAAGTATATATTTTCTTATTACACGATGATTAGATGATTCTAATGATCCTAGCTCTACAGTTACACAATCTTCTGGTTTAATAAGTACTGTTGGATATTTTGTATGAGCTGGTGCACTATTAAAATAGAATTTTGCTGGATTATTTTCATCTTCACTAGCAAATTCAATATTTTCAGTTCCCATTCCAATATACATTCCATCTTTATAATCTAATGTATACTTTTCTCCATCTAATGTAATAGTACCTTTTCCACCTATATTTATTACTCCAAGCTCTCTTCTTTCTAAGAAGTATTTAGCTCTAAGTTCATCACCTGCTTCTAATGTAAGAGGTTTAACTGGCACTGCTGCACCTATAATTATTCTATCGATGTGGCTATATACCATTTTTACTTCATTTGTAACAAATAAGTTTTGAATTAAAAATTCCTCTCTTAATTGATCAGTAGTATAATGCTTCACATCTTTTGGTGATGCTGCTGTTCTTAATTCCATCTCAAAATCTCCTCCTTCATATCTTATGATACTAGTTTAACATTTTAAATTTTCTATTTCTTGTGTTATTATGTCATAAATATTGCAAATATTGAACTTAAAGCTTATAATTAGGATAAACTGTGAAAGAGGGTGTTATTGTGAATGAATTTAACTCATGTGAAGCTGCAATAAAAAGCGCTTTAGAAAACAAATACTTTTCTATAGCTCACTTGTATAAAGAAGAAAAATCAATGGCTATGCATATACATGATTCCTATGAAATTTATTATTCAATAACAGGAGGAAAACAATTTCTTATTGGTAATAAATTTTATGATATTAAGCCTGGTGACTTATTTGTAATAAATCAATTTGAAAGTCACTACATATCTAAATTAGATAAGATAGTTCACGAAAGAATTGTTCTTTCAATTGATCCTGAATTTTTAAAATCTTCTTCTAGCAAGAAAACTGACTTAAACTATTGTTTTTCTAATCGTAATAAAGATTTTAATCATAGAATTTCTTTAAATAAGGAACAACAAGGTCGTTTTATATATTTTATTAATAAAATAATTGCATCTGAAGGTTTTGGAAGTGATATAATTGAATATTCAACATTTTTAGAACTGATGATTTTTTTAAATAAGGTTTATATTAGTAATGAGCGTTCTATCTCTGAAGAATATTCTTATAAATATAATCAGCAGGTAGATGAAATAATAGAATACATAAATACTAACATAACTGAACCTATTACAATTGAACACTTAGCAAGTAACTTTTATTTAAGCTCATCTTATATTTGTAGGATCTTTAAAGCAGCTACAGGAACAACAATTAATAAATATATTTCTGGAAGAAGAATTTCCATTGCTAAAGCTATGCTTGCAAATGGAGAAACAGTTAATGATGTTTGTGAGAAATGTGGTTTTAATGATTATAGTAATTTTCTTAAAACATTTAAAAAAGCAGTTGGTTTTTCTCCTAAGAAATATTCAACATTTAGTACAAGCTAACGATTATAAAATAATATAAATAGAAATAGATAAAAACATAAATTATAAATAAAAGAAAAAACAGTTAAAAGATTATATAGAATTACCTTCTAACTGTTTTTTCTTTTTAAAAATTTTATCCTTTATGGGAATATTATATATTTAAATATTACTCCACCTCTTTATTGTTCTCAATAATTTATAGCAAATTAAAATTATTTTATGTGTCGTTTCATTTCTATAAAAAATCCAAGTCCCTGTAACATGATAAAAGGATTATATATTCTTTTATATTTTTCAAATCCAATTTTCTCATATAATCTTTTAGCATTTTTATTTTTAGATAAAACTTCAATATAGCACTCCTTAAAATCAAGTTCATTGAATACAAAATTTATAAGTTTTGTTGCTATACCTTTTCCTCGATATTTTTTATCAGTTGTCAGATAATCAATATAGACATCTTTTTCTCCTTTTACTGTTGGCTTCTCCATAATATAGCTCATTTGCTTATAAACTATATAACCCTTTCCTTTTCCTAAAAGCTTTTGGCAAATGGATTTATTGAAACAAGTAGGACGTTTTATGTTATTTCCTATCCCTAAAAAACCAACAACATTATTTTCAAATAAAGCAACATAAATCATTGAGAAATCTAATGAATGCAAAAATAACTCTTGTAATATTTTTTTGTCCTTTGAAAAAGAAAGTATTTTATAAAAACCATCAACAAATAATTTAACAGCTTTAACCTTATATTCATCATCTAAATTTGATAATTTTACTATTTTAAAATTTTCTATTAATTTCACCTCACTTCAAAACAAATACTAGCAAACTCATAACATCTAAGAAATATATAATAATTGTCTCAGAATATGGCACTCTTACCAACCAAGATTACTGTAAGTGCTAGCGATTTGCTTTAATTAAATCCATATCTACATCAAATAATTCATTTATATCTATTCCATATAAAATATCACCTATATCTCCTTCTAGTTTAACCTTTTTGATACCAAAATTCTCATTTAAAATAAGTGTTGAACTTATTGAATTAATAATAGTTTTTGTAGCTGTGCTTGACCCATAAATGCCATGTTCAGCTAAAGGTACACTTTCATAGATATAGACATATGCTACTTCATCTTTAACTGATACATCTAAAATCTCTAGCTCTTTAGGTAGCGAACTTATTAATTCTTTACTTTTAGGTCCTTCTATTAATGCCTGTATAGCCTTTTGTGGAGTAGCATCTTCAATATATCTCTCTTCTCCAATAAGATATTCTGCATTAGAATCTGAAAAATATAGATTAACAACTTCTTCTTTTCCATTATTCTTAGATGAACATCCAGTAAACATTAAAAGTAAGACCATAATGGATGATAATTTCTTAAAACTAGTCACATCACTCTTCACCCTTCTAATAATTAAACTTTATTATAGCTAAGTTACATTACTTTACTTATATATTTCTTTTGTCTTTTAAATCCTATAAAGAAAATTAAGCTTTGTAAAATAAGAAAAAGCCATGGAGCTATATCGATACTCCATATAAATAAAGAATATATAATATATAAAATTCCTAAAAAATAAATCATTCCTCTGAATTCTTTTATATACGTCTCTTTATCACTAATTTTATATCCATATCTTACTCTACAAAAAATTCTTTCCGGAATAAATTTAGATAAAATTATAATCCCAATACCAAATAAACTAATTATTAGTGATATAGCTATTTCAAATAACTTCATAATACTCTCCTCTACTCTATAAACCATATATAAATCACATATAAATCACATATGATTATTATTAAAATAGTTGCTTTAATAATAATTAATAAATATAAAGAATCAAACATCCTCCCCATTTATATCCATTATATTTAATTAATGTTATAATTACCATAAAAATATACTATAATTCAATACACACTTATATAAGATTATTGAAAGAAGGGAAAGTTAAAATGAATTTTAAAAAAAGGATAATACTAACGGTTATTTTACTTATGATAATTAGTTTATTAATTGGATGCAGTAATGATATCACGAATTCTATTTATGATAACAATGCTAAAATAGCTAAATCATATGATTCTTTTGGATTAGATGATAGCAAGGAAACAATAGAATCAGGAGTATATACAGGAAAGCTTAAATTAAGTGGGTGTGGAACCATCTGGAGATATGAAAGTGATTCAGATTTTAATTTAGAAGCTCCGTGTAAATTATCAGTAAAAAGTGGAAAAGCAAAAATAGTTTTAATATCACCTGATGATACAGTTACTAATCTTGTAGAAATCTCAAATAAAGATACTACAGATGAAAACACTACCTTAACTTTACCAATAAAAAAAGGTATTAACCGTATAAAAATAGTAGGTTACGATAAAGCAGATATTAATATTGAATTAAATATAACTAAAGGTGATTTTCAATAAATATAAAGAATATTTTCAATAAATAAGTTTATAATAATACATTTAAATTTACAGTGTTAATTAATAATATTTACAAAAGCCACTAATTAAAAATATTAAAAAAACAGCAAATTAAGGGAGGTAAAAGTACTTCCCTTAATTTATATATGTATCTATAATATCATAAATCCATAAGATATTATTTTTATAGTACTAGTCATTATTTTCTAACTTCTAGACATATATTTTTGGAATACCCTGTCTGCTATTTCTGGATTAGATTGTTTTAAATCATTTAAATATACAAGAGCACTTCCCTTATATTCTTTTTCTTCTCCAAGTAAAATGACCTCATAGCAGCTTCTTAAAATATTTATTACACAATTTTCATAATGATTTTCTTTGCAACTTTTACAAGTCTTAAGTATATCTACTACCCCTTCCATTATATATTCTTTATCATATATTTTAGTATCTGTAATTGGAATTTTATTACATCCATCTATAACATATGTAACCTTATTAATCATACAATTCTTTATACATTCTGTCCCATATCCAACTAAACATTTTTCTCTTTCGCATACTCCACATTCACTTTCAGATAAACAGCATGGTCCTAACTTGTCCACCAATCTACTAAAGTTAATTTCTTTAAATGCAACTCCCATTTTTTATCCTCCATTTATTATAAACATATCTAATTTAGGCTATTTTTCTGCTTAACTATACATTCTTAAAGCATTTTTTTAATTCCTAAATTATAATTTAATAAATTCTTCACTCAAAATTTCTCTATAAAGAATTTATAAAATTTCTTCTATATTATACCATTCACGTTTCATTTTATCCAACTTTTTACCAGTAAGCCTTATAGATATCATTGCTTTTCTTTACTTTCTGCATCTATATTATTAAATACAAAACTATTATTACTAAATAGTTTTATTAATTTTAGCTAATCTAGTAGCAAATATAATAAAGTAAGTAAAAAATAAGTGATAAATAATTTCCTGTATTTAAATAATATTAAAAATAATTATTTAAATAATAAAAATCATATTCAGTATTAATACCATTTAGACATCTAAGTACTGCTATTTAAATATGTAAAGATGGGTATTTTCGTCTTTTAATACTCATATGACTAAATTTACTTATCACTTTTTTTATTTTTTATTTTATTGTTTTCTTGTTGATTATTTTGTTGTTGGTTATTTTGTTGTTGATTGTCTCCTTGCTGATTGTTTTGCTGCTGGTTATTTTGTTGCTGATTATTTTGTTGTAAAGATTCTAGACGTTGTTTCTGTGCCGCAATAGTTAACAATATACTCCCTATGTCTACAATAAGATTTCCAAGAACATTTATTTCATCAGTACTCTTACCTTGAGCTATTGTAATAGCAATAGCATTACCTAAAATTGCCAATTCTTCCGGACTTAAATTATCTGTACATATCATTTTAGACTTCTCCTACTATAGAATACATTTATCTTTTTAACTATTAAATAATATGATTATATTTCTAAGGATATGTGTATTTCCTTAATAGTATAAATGCTTAACGTTAAATTAAACTTTTTCTAAATTTAAAAATACTCAACATTTTTATTCAAAATGCTGAGTATATCTGTTATATTATTAACTTAATAAATCTTTTAAAATTACATATTAAATTATTTTTTTTATTAATATAATAATACTTTTAACTAAACTTCTTTTTTTATTGCTTAATTTTTGATAAGTTTCTTTTCTAATCTGAATTGAACTTAATCCTTCCTCTTTGCAATATTTTTCAAAGTCCATAGTGTTTTTTCCACTTTTAATTACACCATTTACAAATTCCTCAATCGTAGCCATCTATAATTCCTCCATTTCTATTTATTTCACCTATTTCCTTATGATTGTTTCTAACTTTTCTTAAATTGCTCATCTTACAAAATCCTCCTTTAAATTATTTTTATATAAAAATGACCCTAGTTTACCCAGGGTCATTAAAATATCACTTTATTTAATAAATAAATGCATAAAAAAACCATGAGCATAATAACTCATGGTGGTATACTTAATAAATTTAATTTTTCATAAAAAAATTATAAACTATCTCCACTGGTAGAGCTACTAATAAAAAACGAACTATATTTAATTTTATTCTTATTTTCCTTTAAATAAATAAACATATCTCTACCTCCTTTTTCAAAATTTATTAATTATTACTTTTTTATTATACAGTTCAATCCACATTTTGTAAATACTTAATATGTAAAAAAATAATAATTTTAGTAGTTTTTTATTCTGAGTTTTCCAATTAAGAGAATTCTTTCAATCTATTCTTTACAGCATACGTAATTTATATCGATACATTTGTATTGAATTTCTTTTAGTATATTCCATCTATTTATAATAGTTTTTCTCTCAAGTCTTAATTTCATGATATTTACTTATGGATTTACATTCTTATTAAATAAAAATAGAATTACAAAAGATAAAATTATTTCAACAATCATAGTTATAAAAGTGCTATAAGGATTGACAGTAAGATTCATTTATATAATATTCAATTTCTTTTAAATTTTCTCTACTTGTCCAATCTGCTGACTTGTCCATGGATTCTATAAATGCTTTTTCCCAAGGTTCAAATTGTAATGGATCTTTTTTGCTTAGCACTCCTTTTAACATTCCAATTAAAAATTTATCTCTAAAACTCATGCTTTTTAAATCAAACATTCCTCTTAGATAGAAAAGCTTAATGTTCTTTAGTTCATCTGAAAAATTATGTTCTTTAAGCTGAATATATGCCTTTTCATCATATGGTGAAGCTCCAACCATAAAAACCATTATGTTTTTATTTTTTAGATTATTATAATTCTTCTTTATTAAAGATAAACCTGATATTCCAGAACCATATATTCCTCCTCCGTAAATTACGGTGTCATAATTTGCAAACATTTCTATCTTGAATTTATCTTTTGAAAACAATTCAGCTCCAATATCCTCTGCTAACCACTCAGCATACTTTTTGGTTGCTCCATATTTACTTTTGTATATGACTACTACTTTTGCCATATAAATAATCCCCCTTTTACTTTCCCTACATAAGTATCTTCATAAAAATTTTTAATATTTCTTAATTATGTAATTTATCCTAATTAAACTATAAGCAAACTTTTCCTCTAATATGCTTTATTTTACGCTATTATAAAATTCTTTTAATTCCTTCTTTACTTCAGTTGAAAGATTATGCCATCTAATTCCTTGTATTGCTCCCTCTAGTGCATATAATCTATTAATACAGGCTGAACTGTCTATAGCTTTTATATTTAACCAAGCTTCCTTACTTCCAGATTCTTTTAATTGATCAATTGTTTCTATTCCAGTTTCATTAAGTTGTTCCTCTAGTTTCTCTCCTATATTAGGTAAATCTGACAACTTATCCATTAAATAATACTCCTATAAATTAGCTTTAAATTTGTACTTATTCTAATACTTTTATATACCTCTTATGATATTATAAAAATTATCTTTATCATATTTACTTTCAAATAAATTAAAATAATCACATATTTCTATTGCAAAATCAATAAAAGCTATACCTTGTGCAGTTATAATATTTTTATCTCTTACTACTCTATCTTCAATAAAATTTCCTCTCGGAAAAGGATCCTTTTCTCCAAATATCTCTTTATGCTTTTGAGTCCACTCTGAAGCAGGAGTTGTGTATTTAACATTATTAAGAATACCTGCCTTAGCTAAAAATACCGTACCAGCACCACATATCGCTGCAATTATCTTTTCCTTTGAGTTTAAGTTTTGAATTAAGTTAATTAATTCAATTCTAGTTTCTCCATACCACCCGCCAGGAATTATTAGACCTTCAACTTCATCATTTAACACATCACTAACTAATCTTGAAGGTTTATATAAAAATCCAGAACGTCCTTCAATAAATTTATCTTCATATGCAATTGTGATTATTTCTTTATTAGCACTTGTATTTAATAAGTGTGTAATAAATGTAATCTCATAATCTGTCATTCCATCAAAAATGAATACTAATAACTTCCCCATATTTTCTCCCTTTTTTTATTTTACTTCTACAAGTTTCTATTAGTATAAACTTTCAATGCCTTAATTACTGATACTAATAATAACTGTAATTAAATAATATTTAAAACTGATATAACCCCAAATAATCTCATTATCCTAAAAAGAATTCAGCGCACTTCCCCCCTTTATAATTATTTAAATTAAGTTTTGATAATCCCAATTTTTCATCCTAACTTTATAGACCTCATGCATATGTGATATTGATTCTTTATTTAAATCTATCCACTTATATTCATCATGCTCATCTGATAATTTAATGTCTATTTTATCAACTTTACATAAATATATAATTCCTGTAATTTGATAATCTTTACCTATATAATCCCATGTGTCAATAATCTTTCCTGGATACACTAAAAGACCTGTTTCTTCTAATACTTCTCTCTTTAACGTTTCTTCCGCACTTTCACCAAATTCCATTCTTCCCCCTGGTAATTCCCATATATTTTCCTTTATATTGCTTTTGTGCATAATTAAAAATTTATCTTTATTAACTATCAATGCTTTAGTTGCAAAATATATTATTTTATTATCCTCCATACCTAACCTCTTCTATCCATATGAGTAACTCACTTAAATGCTTGTACTATCTGTAAAAAAATACTTTTATAGATGCACTTGTGAAAATTATAATGCCTAATAAAACCATGAATACTCCGACACTTTTATTTCTCTTTCTAACTACTTTAGAGTTTACTCTATTTGATAGCTCAATTTGACTTAATCCTCCGAATAATTGAGTTAATCCTAAAGATATCATAATATAGTCAATATTAATATACTTCATAAAATATAGTACGACTAAGCAAATAGTTGTAACTGAAAAAATAATGGCAAGTATTGACCATACTTTTTTATTAATTTGCATAAATATATTCCTTTCTATTTACAATACTTAATAATTATTAAATTTAATATCTTTATTATATACAATTCTAAATATTATTTAAACATTATTTACCATATATACATATTAATTCTTCTTAATTATTATTTTTATATAAATTGTATAAAAAAACTGTATTAAAGTTTCTTTACTTACTAACTTTAATACAGTTCTTAAATTTATTCATTTCTACTTATATAATATGTAAATATAAATCCTAAAATTCCAAGTATAACACCTATTACACTGCTTAATCCATCAACTCCTGGAAATACTGAAAATACTGATCCTAGTATAAATCCAAATATTAATATATAAGTTTGCTCTGGATATTTTAAAAGTAGCACTTCAATTATTCTAGCTGTAGCTAAGGTACCAACTATACCTCCTATTACTAATGGTATTAAAACTGGAATATTCATTTGCACAACTGCTGTTATAACTGTGTTGTATAGCCCTAAAACATAAAGCATAAATGAACCACTAATTCCAGGTAGTATAAGTGCCACTGCTACTACTACTCCACCAATAAGAAGCCATAAGAAATTACCTAAAGTTAATGAAGTTATTATAGCTGATGCATCATTATTTGGTGTTCCCATCATTAAAACAATTATTATTCCAGCAAGTAAGTATAAAATGCTACTTTTATTAAAGCCTTTAACAGTTGCTTTTCTAAACATTAGTGGTGCCCCACCTAAAATAACTCCTATAAATAAATATCCAACTGGTATAGGATAATTATCAAATAAAGTTTTAACTATATTACTAAATAGAAATATTCCTACTACTGCTCCTATACCCACTTGAAGCAATATTTTATATTGCTTTTTAAAATCCTTTAAAATATTATTAACTGCATGAAGTAATTTATCATATATTCCAAGAATCATAGCAATAGTTCCCCCACTAACCCCTGGAACAATTTGAGATATACTAATTACTACACCCTTTAGAAAATTCTTTAAGAATTCCATATCTGCACCTCTATTGTAAAATATTAATATATTTTTTCCATACTAGCATAATACTCCTGACAAAGTCAAAGCTATTAACATAGATTTAACATTAATATTATTCAAGTTTAATTTTCAGTAAATTATTCATCATTGTAAGTGGGGTGCTAAACTATTAATTTGTTATGTTTATCTTTATATTTATTTCAACATAAATCATTCTTAAAAACTACTTATATCAACGCTTTAAGTGTAGTTACTACATAAAATTATTAAATACCTACTATATACCCCATTCCTCTTTTAGCTTATTAACTATCTTCATCATTTCACCATCATCATTTGCTATATCTGGGTGGTATGTCTTTGCTAAAGTCTTATATAGTTTCTTATATTTACTTTTATCTTCCTGATTGTGGTTACTATGTTTATTACTTTGATAACTACCATACGAATGATAACTACCATATGAATTATAACTATTGTAGTTACTATTAAAATTTTCGTAATAACTACGCTCCTGTTCTTTTTTAGTTTCATACTGCTTTTTTATATTGTTTAACATTTCCTCATTTCTAAACACTCCAAATATATCATAACAATAATCATATGAATCTTTGCCATATACCTTTTCAAACTTTTCTTTTTCTTCTAACTTACTCTCTACTTCTTGTATTACACAATACATTATTTAATCACCTTTTTTGTAGTTACTTCAAAATTCCGTATAGTAGCTACATTTTTATTTTTAAATGCTTCGTCATAATTAAGAACCTTAAATATATTTGACTAATCTTATATTAATCCATATTCATGATGTATTAATGGATTTACTTCTTTTATTGCTTTTATTAGCCTTCTTCTATTAAATTCATCTACATTCTTAAATGATCAAAAAGTTACAACATTAACTTGACATTTATACTATCTCATAAGTAAATTTATTTAACATCTTTTCTTTTGTAGTGTCATTATATATTTACCACTACTTTTCACCTTTCCTATTTTCTTATCTCTATATATTCTAAATCTTTAATAAAAGATTTTAAAACATCAAATCGATATATATGGTAAATTTGTTTTAAATTTACTTTTATTTATGTATAATAAACATATTAATTAAATAGCAATTTTAAAAAATATAAAGTAATTAATAACAATAATATTTCTGAAGGGTGAAAAGGTGCATATGATGAATTATATACCTAAAAAGGCTAAAGAGATTATAGACTATCATATTAAAATCATTGAATCAAGCTTACCTAATTTTCTTGAATCATATTATATTTATGGCTCTATTTCATTAGGGGCATTTGATTCCACTTTTAGTGATATTGATTTTATTGCAGTGATTAAAAGAAAAGTAAATGAAGAAGATATAAATACTCTAAAAAAAATTCATGCCGATATGCAAAGAAAATATCATAAAACTATTTTAGATGGAATGTATGTATTTAATAATGATATAGAATCTTTAAACAAAATCAAAAGTTCATGTCTTAGATTTAACGATGGGAAATTTCAGGGTTTTAAAAGCTTTGATAGAAACTCCATAGATGCCTACCAATTAAAAAAATATGGTATAACTATAAAAGGACAAGCGATAAAGAATTTAAATTATGGGATAAACTTTGATATTTTGATTGATGAAATGAGGAATAATCTTAATACTTACTGGATTAATTGGATTAATGACTGTAGGAAGTTAACACCCATGAAATATATTGGTTTATTTGTAAGTTTAAATATTATTGAATGGGGAGTTTTGGGTGTTTCCCGCCTTTATTATACCTTCAAAGAAAGAGATATAACATCCAAAATTGGTGCTGGGGAATATGCACTACAAAATCTACCTGAAAGATGGCATAAAATAATTAATGAGTCCATGAGATTAAGAAAAGGTAATAAAAAATCTTATTATAATTCTATTTTTGAAAGAAGAAATGATGCCTTAACATATATTAATTACATAATTCAAGAAAGCAATGAACTTTTTAATGAGAAGAAGTAATTTTCATTATTAATATATAGCAATATAAAAGGATGCATACAGGATGTCCTCCTATATCAGCTAATTTCCAGAGTTTATCAATAATTTTATGTAAACTTTAGAAAAATAATTTATATTTTGTAGGTTGGATAGTATGATCACATATCCAACCTTTATCCTCACATTATTTTAAGACAGTACCTTCATTTAATATTAATTTAAATATAATATCATCATCTATAATCTCATAAGATAAAATCCAGCCATTTTCTTTAGCTAATTCACTACATAAATACAATCCAAGTCCTGAACTACTTACTTCTTTAGATATATCCTTGTAGTTATTATATTTTATAAATGGTTCTAATAGCTTATCTCTTATTTCTAAAGGAATTTTAGCACATTTATTTTTAATTTCTAAGGTTATTTCTTTTTTATCTTCATATAGCTTTATATTGATCTCGTTATTAACTGAATATTTAATGCTGTTATCCAAAAGGTTTAAAATAATTTGTTCAAAATCCTCTAAAACGCCATAGAACATAACTTCTTGTAATTCTTCTTTTATATAAAGACCATTACTTTTAATCCTTAATTCCAAATCTTCTAATATCTCTTTAATTATATTAGTTAGTGAAAATTCACTTTTACATTTGCTCTTATTTATTTTCCCTCTTGAGCTTTCTAAAATCTTCTCAACTAGCTTTTTCATTTTCTCACATTCAAGAACTATCCTACTGCTCGCTCTATTTAAAAATTCATCATCCATTTCTTTTATATTTTCATCTCTTAGTATTTGAGAATACAAAGAAATAGCTGTAACTGGAGTTTTTAGTTCATGAGTTGCATTATTAAAAAATTCTCTTAAGGCTTTTTCTTGATTATTTAACTGATTTTTCATAGAGTTATAGGTTTTAGTTAAATCAGCTATTTCATCTTCTGTATTTATTTCTATATCTTTAATATCTTTTCCTAAAGTAAATTCCTCCATAGAAATACTTAAGTTTCTAAGTGGCTTTGTAACCTTCTTAATAATCATAGATATAACTAATATAATTGTTATAACAATAAATACTTGTCCTAAAATTATAATTCCTATTGTTTTTATCATTTCATTATATTTACTTAAGTAGTCCTTTTGTATTATTAAATTACCACTAAAGTTATCTTTAATATATAAAGGATAATTATAAGTTGTAAAGTAAGAATTATTTGAATGCTTAAACTTAATTATAGATTTAATATTATTACTTTCTTTTATTATACTTGTTATTTCTTCATTATTTATAATTTTTCCTACAGATTGATTTATATTGCCATTATCATCAGCTATACTAACATAACCTTGTGTTATTTCATTAATTGGAGATAATGCTTTCCAAATAGGCTCTCCCATTATTTCATTTTGCCTTATTATATTTAAAGATGTTAATTTGATTCTATTCATTTCTTCTATGATATCATTCTTAAAAGACTTATCTAAAAATAATGAAATAAATATAGTAAATATTATATTTATAGTTACAACTGAAATTATTGTCCCAATTAAAAGCTTTCCTCTCAAGGTTTTATTCAAAATATCACCTCATTATATATCCTATTCCAAATACTGTTTCTATAATAGAATTGTCTTTATCTTCATTAAGCTTTTCTCTTAATCTTCTTATATGGACATCAACAGTTCTAGTATCTCCTTGATAATCATATCCCCATACCTTATCTAATAAATCATCTCTTGAAAATACAACTCCCTTATTTTCATATAAAAAATTTATTAAATCAAACTCTTTTCTTCTTAAAGGAACCTCTTTACCTTCCTTTATTACACTTCTATCTCTTTTATTAATTTCTATAATCTCTTGGTCTTTATCTTTATTTGAAGTAATATTTTCTTCTATACCTTTTTCATTTCTTCTAAAGATTACTTTTATTCTAACTAAAACCTCCTTAATTTCAAAAGGCTTTACAATATAATCATCAGCTCCAAGCTCTAAACCTAATATTTTATCTATTATTTCACCTCTTGCAGTTAACATTATTACATAAGTACTCTTAGATATTTCCTTACATATATCAAAGCCATCAATATCAGGTAACATTAAATCTAATAAAACTAAATCTGGTTTAAATTCTTTAACTTTTTCTAAAGCATCCTTTCCATTAAATACACTTCTTACATCATATCCTTCTTTTCTAAGTGCAAAGGTTATTGCATCATTTATTGAGTATTCATCCTCAACTACTAATATATTTTTCTTTCCCATAGTTCCCCCATAAATTTATTTTTCTTCTATTTCTAAGAATGAATATTTTACGTCTTTAACATAAGATGATTTACCAGCAGTATTCTCTTCAAATTTTATCAATTCAAAAAATATACTATTTCCCTCCTTATTTGCTTTTGCTATAATATTCTGATAATATGAATCATCAGCAAGCTTAAAAATCAAATCAAATTCACCTTTATCTCCTATTTCTGCAAGATATAGTTTATTTCCATGACTAACCACAAAAAATTCAGTATTTTCAATTTCATTAATAATAAATACTTCTTCATCCATTATTTTTATTTCATTTGTACTTATATTATATAAAACATCTTTATAGCCTTTATCATCAATAAATGATATTATTAAATAATCTCCACACTTATTAAAATAACCCATTCTAGTTACAGTATCACCATTTATTGTTTCAATTCCAACTTTTGAAAAATCAAATTTTTTATAATCTTCAAAATAAATTTTCCCATCCTTTAAAATTACTTTTCTAATTTGTCCAATGGTATCTAATGCCATAATGGATTTTTCTTTTTCATCGTAGTAAAATCTATTTAATTCCATTTTTACTATACCAGTTGTATAATAAGTTTCATTTTTTATATCTACAATTAATATTGATTTTTCTTCTTTCACCTCTGAATCTCTTCTCTTAGAAGTTTCTTCTATATAATAATTATCATCTACCTGAAACGTAGTACTACTAATATCTCCAAAATCATAATACATTTCAAAATAAGCTTTATCATAATATTCTAATTCAAATTTAATATTCTTTTCTAAATCTATATAGTAAAATTTTTTATCTCTTGTATAAATACCTTCACTATAAACTCCTCTATAAGAAGTTGTTTTTCCTGTTGATTTTATATAGTAGTCTATATAGTTTATACCCTCTTTTGCAAACCATTTATTTTCTTCTTTTATTAATTCTCCAGATTCATTTATTATATATGGACCTCTTGTTTCGTCTTCACTAACTGGCTCAGTTCTAGATGTACTTAGAATACCATTTACTCCGTCTTCATCATAAAAAAGTGGCTTAAATAATATATCTTTATCATTAATATTTATAGTTCTTTCCGTAATCTTATATTTATTTAAAACTTCATTTTCCTTAGTATTTTCCTCTAACACTTTTGTATTATTGCAACTAACCATAGCTATGGAAAATAACGCTATTATCAGTGAAATTATTTTTTTCATAAGAAAAACCTCCCTGTACTTTTAATTATATATTACCTGGAAGTTTTTACATACTTTAATTAACTTATTACAAAGTTATTAAATTTATAAATTATTTATAACTTTCTTATATTAAATTTTCTTAATCAAATATCCTTGACTATATATTTAATTTTCATTCTTTGTTATTTCTATAATAGAGTATTTCATATCTTCTTTTATTACTGGAGCATTATAATCTTTAATATTTTCTTCATTATATTTAATTTTAGTAACAAATATACTATTTCCTTCTTTATTAGCTACACCATAAAAATACCTATATCCTTCGGAATCATCTAATTTATATATTAAATTTATTTCTCCATCATCACTTATTTCTGCTAAATACCTATTTTCATTATATAGACAAATAAAAAAATTAGTATTATTAACTTTTCCTATTACGATTTTTTCTTTATCCATAGATATAAACTCATCTGATTTAACTTTATAAAAAAGATTACTATAATCGTAAAACTCCTTAGATTCATTATTATGGATATTAAGAATTAAATTATCTTCAAAATAAAAACTTCCTAAATATCCGTATTTATCATATATTTCTAAATTCTCTACTCCAATATCTTTATACAACTCAAAAACTATCTCTTTTTCTTGTAATATTGACTTATAAATTTTACCTGAATTATCTATAGCCATTATAGCTTCTTCATTATTATCAAAATAAAATTTAATATACCTATTATTATTGTTTCTAACAACATAATAACTCTCATTTTTTAAATCAATAATAATTATTTCCTCATTATTTATAGATTTCCCTTTATCTTCTACATTAAAATATCCCTGAATATAATAATTTTCATTTCCTTCTAGCTTAGCCCCCCTATTTTCAAAGTTTTTAAGCTTTAACTCTATGGAATTATATATTTTTTCATATCCTTCTAGTTCAAATTTATTTTTATTTACTATATCTATATAATAAAATTTTCTTTCACTTAATCTATTATAGTTAAGCATATATACCCCTGAACCTATACATCCATAAGTATCCTTTATAAATCCTATCTCATCTTTATCAAACTTACCTTCTTCTACCCTTTTAAAAGCTCCACTACTATCAATATAGTAAGGTATTTGGAACTCTTCAGGAGCTCCACTATTTTTAGGAGACATCGTTCCATAAATTATGTCTGAATCATAAAACAAAGGCATAAAAGATTTATCTCTTTCTGTATTTTCAATATTTTTCTCAGTTATTTTATACTTATCAGATGTCTTATTATCCTTAGTATTTTCTTCTAATACTTTAGTATTATTGCAACTAACCATAGCTATAGAAAATATAGCTATCATCAGTAAAATTATTTTTTTCATAAGAAAAAACCTCCCTATACTTTTAATTATATATTACCTGGAAGTTTTTACATAGTTTGATTAAGTTGTTACAAAGTTATTAACTATTTTAAATAATATGAACATTACAATCTCATTTTCTAAATTTGAAATAAAGTTGCTAATAAATTTTTATAGTGCTATTATTTATAATGTTTTTAAAATAGTTAAGTAACTAATTGTAATATTAAAGTCTATAATATACTTTATTTTACTATATTACAGATTTCTAAATAAAGGGGGGCTATTTTTGACAAAAGATATGACAACAGGAAATCCTGTGAAACTTATTTTAACTTTTTCTATTCCTTTACTTATTGGTAATGTATTTCAACAGTTTTATAGTATGGTTGATACTATAATAGTTGGTAGATTTCTTGGAGTTAATGCATTAGCAGCGGTAGGATCTACTGGAGCCATGGTGTTTTTAGTTAATGGTTTTGTTATTGGACTAACTAGTGGTTTTGCTGTTCTAGTTGCTCAAAAATTTGGAGCTAATAATGAAGAAGGAGTAAGGAAAGCTTTTGCTAGTTCTTTAGTTTTATCTGCCTTAATGACTATAGTTGTTACTTTTATAAGTGTTGTTTCTGCAAGACCTTTACTTGAGCTTATGAACACTCCTTCTGATATTATTCAAGATTCATTATCTTATATAATCATAATATATGCTGGTAATATTGCTATAATATTTTATAACATTCTTGCAAGCATATTAAGATCTCTTGGAGATAGCAAAACACCTTTATATTTTTTAATTATTTCTTCAATATTAAATGTTGTATTAGATATTGTATTTATTGTTAACTTCTCAATGGGAGTAGCTGGAGCTGCTTATGCAACTGTTATTTCACAAGCTGTTTCTGCAATTTTATGTGCAATATATATAATAAAGAAATTTCCTATTTTAAAGCTTAAAAAGAAGCATTGGAAAATTAGAAAAAGCTATGTTCAAAAGCAATTAAGAATTGGTGTTCCAATGGCTCTCCAATTTTCAATAACAGCTGCTGGAGCAATGATACTTCAAAGCGCTCTTAATTCCTTTGGTTCTAAAGTAATTGCTTCATATACTGCTGCCTCTAAAGTTCAACAACTTGTAATGCAACCTGCTGTTACATTTGGAGTTGCTATAGCAACATACAGTGGACAAAACCTTGGTGCTGGAAGAATTGATCGTATAAAAGAGGGAGTTAAAAAATGTACTATGATAAGTATAGTTGTAAGTATTATATCTACTATAGTTGTTGTATTATTTGGTGGTGCTTTTACTAAATTATTTATGAGTGGTAATGATTTAGAAGTTATAGGATATGCAAGACAATATTTAAATACAGTTTCTATATTCTATATACCGCTAGGACTTATATTTATATATAGAAATACCCTTCAAGGAATTGGAGATAGCTTTGTTCCTATGATGGCTGGTGTCGCTGAAATGGTAGCTAGAACAGTTGTTGCATTTACATTACCAATTCTACTAGATTTTACAGGAATTGCTTTAGCTGATCCTGCTGCATGGATAGCTGCTGCCGTACCTCTTGCCATTACTTATTTTAAAAGAATTAATGTCCTTATGAAAGAAAAAGAACTCGCTAATTAATAAATGAAGTAAGCTGTATCTAAATTAATTTAGATACAGCTTGTTTTATTTATGCAGTTCATAAAATATTTCTTCAGCGCCTTGAAAGTCAAAATCACTTTTATTAAAATTCGTATATTTATTTACTATTTTCAATCTACACTTCTCAACAATTTCATCAAGCTCATTAGGTTTGTATAGTCTTAAATAAAAGTCTTCATGTTCTGAACGAATATATTCACTATTGATATAAAGCTCATATACTCCCGGCAAATACATAATTTGCTGATAGGGATTATATGCAGATTTTTCTTTTAATAAAATTTCAAACGAGCCCTTTTCTACTCTTTTTCTTTCTTTAAAATCATCAGTTTCAAACTTATATTCATCAGCATAAGATTTATTATTGCGATAGTTAATGTCAGTTTCCACACCCAAAACGATTTTCCCTGATGATTTCAAGCTATTTTTCATCATCTCCAGGGCGTTGTTAATATCTCTTCTGTTAGTTAGTAATGAAAAAGAAATTGATGCAATAAAAATAAGGTCATACTTTTCTTTGCTATGATTAAATGTGGTAAAATCACATAAATCAATTCCTGTTGAAAGATTATTTGACAATAGTTTTTCTTTGCATCTCTTTATCATATCCTTAGATAAATCAAAACCATCAATATCAAAACCCTTCTTTAAAAAAGGAATTAAAAATCTTCCTGAACCACACATAGGTTCTAAAATTTTCATATTTTCATTTGCAAATGAAAGTAAAAAATCCAATTCATCTTTTGGCGCTTCGGGCTTATCAATATCATAAAATAAAGAGCACAGGTCACCATAGTAATATTTATCCATAATTCATCTTCCTCCTAATTAATTTTTTTCGAGACATAATTTGATAGCCTCCATAGCAAAATTTAAAATATAAGTATGACAATTTCATTATAGCAATCTATAATATATTCTACTGTTCCATTCTTGCTAAATGATGTTGTGTTAATCCATAACTAGGAATATAATGTAGATGTTTACTAATATTTCAAAAGTAATAAATATAATATTATTCGAGAACTTTATATAGACTAAATTGATAACTGTGCCTTAAAATAGATTTATGTAAGCAACTTAACTAATAAAACTCTGGCTAATTTCGAAGTTATCTATAATGGTGAAATTAAGACTATTGCTCCTATGACAAACTTATTTCTAAACCTTTAAAATTAATAACGTATGAAAATAATAATGTTAACCTTATTGTAAGTAGAGGTATTGGTAATAGCCTATTTCCTTTTAGAATAAATAATAGACCTCATATTCCTATAGTCATTTTAAAAAATAAGGAGAGTCTCCCTCATTGGAAACTCTCCTTATTTCTAGTCATTACTCTCAATATCTCTTGCACTTCTATATGAAGAATATCATCTTCTCCAAGTGCTTAAAAATTTATATTATCTGGATCCATTCCTGATCCACCACAATTAATTAAATTATCTATAAACTTTATATCCTCTTCTTTAAGTTCAAAATCAAACACTTCAGCATTTTCAGCAATTCTACTTGCTGTTACTGATTTTGGAAGTGGTAAGTTCCCTTTTTGAAGTGACCACCTTATACATATTTGTGCTATAGTTTTTCCATACTTATCTGCTACATCTTTTATTTCTTTTACTTCAAATATTTTTCCTGTTGATAAAGGACTCCAAGCCTCAACTAATATGTTATGTTTCTTACAGAATTCAACTGTTTCATCTTGATTTAATCCTGGATGTATCTCTATTTGATTTACCATAGGAGCTATTTCACAATTTTCTAATATATTTTGAAGATGATGAGGTTTAAAATTACTTACTCCTATTGCCCTTATTTTTCCTTCTTTATAAAGCTCTTCGAAAGCTCTCCAAGTTTCTATATTTACTTCTTTCCAATTTTCCTTAAATATCTTAGGAATTGGCCAGTGAATTAAGTATAAATCTACATATTCTAGTTGTAAATCCTCTATTGTTTTTTCAAAAGCCTTTAAAGTACTTTCATATCCTTGCTCTGTATTCCAAAGCTTGCTTGTAACAAATATCTCCTCTCTAGGTACACCACTATTTTTAATAGCTATACCAACGCTTTTTTCATTACCATATACTGCTGCTGTATCTATATGTCTATATCCAACTTTTAATGCTTCTTCTACAGAAGAAATAGCAATTTCACCATTAGGTGTTTGCCATGTTCCAAATCCTACACATGGAATTTGTATTCCATTGCTTAATATATAAGTGTCTTTTAAATTTCTCATAAAATTTCCTCTCCTTCTATTTTTAATATTATATTATCTAAAAATTCATAGGCTTTCTACTTAAAATATTATTTAAGTTAATTATAGTGCAATAAGGTTAATCATTAAAGAATAAGCTATACTTATTGATAATTCTGCTATATTTATTTTTACTAATTAAGTATGAGAAGTTATTGGAAAGAGTACACTTTCACATTTAAATTTCTCTTTACAATTTTTTATAAGTAAAGCATTATCATCATCTATTTTAGGTTTAATACTTACTTTAAATTTTTTACTTTCTGCAATAAAATTGAATATTATAACTTTATCATCTTTCTCTAGTATTTTTAATATTATATTATCTAAATTTATAGGCTTTTTGCTTAAAATATCATTTAATATAAGCTCTTTATCATTTCTTTCCATTATAACTACAGCGTCCTCATCTTTAATATAATAAAGATTCTCTCTATAAATATAATTACAATAAACCTTTAAAGGCCATTCATCTTTTATAACTCCAAGCTTATTTGAAACTTGAACTCTATTTTTACACATTTTATCTATTATCTTCTTATCTTCTTTTAAATCTAAATTTAACTTTTTAATATTAGTTGTTTTCTTATTTTTTATATCTTCAGTATAAATTATATTCTCAGTGTTTATCTCATATGAAGTTTCATTTACTCTATTAAATCCAAACTTAGGATAAAAGTTTAAAACAGAATTATTTGCAAATAAATATATAAAATCTACCTTCTTTTCATATTCTTTAAATATTTCATTCATAAGCCTTCTTATTAGACCTTTATTTCTATAATTTTTATCTGTCATTACTGTTCCTAATTGAATTGCTTTATTAATCTTTCTATTCTGGACTATAGTGAATTTATTTATAGAAACATTTGCAATTACCTCATCATTATGAATATAGGAATATGAAATATAATTATCATTGCAATATCCCTCTTCAAACCACTGTTCAAAGTCTAATCCAAATGTATCTGCTGCTAACTTACTAAAACTTTTTCTATACTTTTTATTTTTCTTTAAATTTTTTACCAAAATAAATTCATACATTATTTTCCCCTTAACCTTTTAATTTATCTAAATTACAAAATTATTAACTAATTTTATGTAAGTTCAGAGACTTTCTTTAATACCTTAACTTGCCTAAAAATTTTTCTTTACTTATTTCCCATATATATTCTATATTCAAATATTAATATTAAATATATACTTACTACAAATATAATTATTACATTATAATCTAAATAGTCTAATTACTAATAACATATTATTTTTGTTTGCATATAATATTTAAAAGCAATTAATTAAGTGTGGTATTATGAACTACTTATTAGAAATTCAAGATTGTAAGCTATTAGGTTCTGGAGCTGAAGGCTCTGTTTATTTAACACCAGAAGGTTATGCACTTAAAACCTTTAAGAATATAAAAGCTGCTAAAAGTGAAGAAGAAATATTAAAAAAAACTTTAGACAGTTCCTTTTTCCCAAATCCAATTTTAAGGATAAGTAATATTTTAATAAGGGAATATGTAGGTGGAGAAAATCTTTTTGAATACATTACTAAACATGGATTGCCTTATAATTTATCAAAGGAAATTATAGATTTAATTGAAGATTTAAAAAGGCTTAAGTTTAAGAGAATTAATATTAGAAATGCACATATATTTGTAGACTCTAAGGGTAAAATAATGGTTATTGATCCAAGAAAACCTTTTACTAAAATTACTCCTTATCCTAAAGATATAATAAAAACACTAGTTAAACTTCACTTATTTGATAAGTTTTTAAAAGATGTTTTACAATACAAGCCAGATTTACTTTCTTATTGGACTGACGCTTATAATTATCTCGCTTGTCCTAGAAGAAAAAGAATTTATAGATATGGCTAATTAAGTGAGAACTAGAGATAAATCTTAGTGGATTTATCTCTAGTTCTCACTTATAAAAGACATTACTTTATATATTCTGATTTTAATATTGAATATAACTCTAAATTAACTATTCCTTTTCCTGTCCATATATTCCCTTCTCTTATAGTACCATCTTTTATAAAATTATTTCTTTTTAATACATTTTGAGATTTAATATTTTCAACCATTACATATGCTTGTATTCTGTTTAATTCTACTTCATTAAATAAATATTTTATTAAGGTCTTAACAATATTACTAGCTATCCCCTTACCAAAGTAATCTTCATTTAAAGTATATCCTATAGTAACTACACTCACTTTTTCATCTATATCAAAAATTTCCGCTACACCTACAAGCTTTTTAGGATTAGATTTAAGAAAAACACCTAAAAAAACTATCTTTTTCTTTTGAAAATCTCTTTGAAAATGAGCAATCATATTTTTTACTGTATCAATAGATTTCTTTGCATTTCCAGGTTTATATTTATATAAATTTTCATTTGCACAAATTTCATATAAATCCTCTAAATTAACTTCTTCTATTTTACTTAATATAATTTCTTCACTTTCAATATAAGGAAATTGACTAAATAATAAATCTTTTTTCATAATATTACATCCCCTTTATAAGTGTTTATCAAATTATAGATATATTAATTTTAAAATTTTTTTCCTTTTATTTATAAAGTTTAAATTTGTTCCCTATTTTTCATATATCATAAAATAATTATAAATAATTTTTACTTAGCCTACAACTTATTAATAAAAAAAGCTATACACTAATAAATTTATTAATGTATAACTTTTCTTTTAAATAATATATTAATTATTTGTTAATAGCTATAAAGTTCACCATAACTTAAGGCAAGAGCTATTTTAGGGTTCGAACCTGGATTTATCCATTGTAAAATTTCTTTCATCTTGCTTTGTTCAACAGCTACACATCCCCAAGTTGGAACCCCAACATCTACATGTAAAAATATTGCAGAGCTTTTCCCTGGAACAACTGTCCATCTATTATAATCAATTACTAAAGAGTATTTATATGAATTGCTATGATCTATTAAATGCTCTGCTGAATTCCATCTACCATTTGGTGCTCCAAACTGCATTGTATTGTAATAAGGTGAATTAACATCATCTACCCAATATTCTGAACCATCTAATACTCTATATGGAACTCCACTTCCTGGATTTTGTGCTGCTCCAAAAGCTTCTGTTAAACTATATACACCTGTAGGAGTACATAAATCCATTTCATAAACTTCACTTGCATTTTTCATTCCATTTTCACCTAATCTTGCAAACATACTATCATATTCATACCATTTTCCATTGCTATCTTTTTGCCATAGAACTAACTCAGCTGTACTACCGCCTGTACTCACAACTGAAATTATTTGATTAGAATTCTTAGCAACTGATGTATTGGCAATCTTAGGCTCATTATTAGACGGAGCTATAGATTGAGTATTTGAATTTGAAGTATTATTCTCAACCTTTGAAGCCTCTTCTTTTTTCTTAGCTTCTTCAGGTAATGCTATTTCATTTTCTTTTTCCTGTTTTTCTTCTTCCTTCTTTCTCTCTTCTTCTATTTTTGCTTCATCTTGAATTCTCTTCTCAACCGAAGATTTTAAGTCCTTTAACTTATCTAAAACTTCATTTGCTTCATTTAGTTTTTTACTGCTTATAGCTTTGTTAAAGTCTTCTTTTAATTTACTATAAAGCTCTTCTTCATCATTATTCATATTTAAAATTTTAATATTATCTGCTTCTTCATATACTTCTTCTATTTTTGCATCTAATACTCTATCTTTTTTTACCTTGTTCACATAAAAAGCACTAAATCCTATAACAATAAAAATTAGTACTAACGATGCTATAATTAAATTTATCTTTTTGTTTTTTATCATTTTTCCCCCCCGTATATCAAAAAGTCTTTTGTAAATTAGTATTAAAATTATGTTCAGCATTGTAAATAAATTATTGGTAACTCTAATTATTATCATACATTTTTTTATAAACCAAATAAATAGTAAATTATTCCAATCAATTTCAAACTGATACCTTCTTATTTCTCTATATAAAATACTATATTAAAAATTATTGACTTTTATTTCATTCTTATGTAAACTTTACTTATAAATTAAATAAAAGAAGTGCTAGGGGTGCCTTTAGGCTGAGAGATGATTTTTCATTAACCCTCTTTACCTGATCTGGATAATACCAGCGTAGGAAAGTCACAATGTATTTTTATGGAATTAAATTATTATAAAGCTATAAACGTACCTCCTAGCATATTTTTAGGAGGTATTTTTAATGGAAAATTTTATTAACACATTAAGAGAAAGCTTTAGTGAAATATTAAAAAGCCCGCTTTCTTTAGCTACTCTTTTAGGAGTTATTATTTTAATACTTACTTTTATTAGATTTAAAAAAATAAAGCTTGATTCAAAGATTATGGCTAGAATTGGTATTGCTTTAGCCTTAGCTACGATCCTTCACCTTGTAAAGATAGTAGATTTACCTAATGGTGCTGGTAGTATAAATTTAGGTAGTATGGTACCAATACTACTTATTGCTTTTATTTACGGTCCTGAAATAGGTATGCTTACTGGATTTTTATTTGGGATAATATATTTAATTATCAGCCCTTATATACTTCATCCAATTCAAGTTTTATTTGACTATCCTCTTCCTTTTATGGCAGTTGGACTAGCTGGGTATTTTAAAGATAAAAAACTTTTAGGAACATTTTTCGGTATGTTTATTAAATTTATATTTCACTTTATATCAGGGTTTATATTCTTTGGACAATTTGCACCTGAAGGATGGTCTCCAGCTTTATATTCTCTTGTAGTTAATGGTGCTGTTGTTGGAGGAAATCTTATTGTAGTTTTAGTTATTATAGGATTATTACCTATAAATAGAATTATAGAAGGAAGTAAAAGCCTATCTCATTAATTTTATAATTTTACATTTTTTTCACTTAGAGTTATTATTTCTTAAATTTTATAGTATAATATTTAAGAAATAATAACTTTAAGTTTTAGGGGAGTGAAAATAATGGATAATAATTTAACTAACAACACAAATAATGATATTAACTACGACAAGTATTCTCAACCAATGACATTGAAAGATTGGATAATTACACTTCTTTTAATGTTAATTCCAATTGCAAACATAGTTTTAATGTTTGTTTGGGCTTTTGGATCAAATGTGAATAAAAGTAAGAAAACTTATTTCCAAGCAACTCTTATTATGATTGCTATTGGAATAGTGTTCTGGATCATATTTGGATCAATAATTATTGCAGCTATTTTAAGCTCTGGATATTAAAAGTTTTATTATATATATGATTCTAATTTACTATTAAACTTGCTTTTTGAATTTTAACTATTGATTTCAATTTAAATATAGATAATGTAGAATATTAATTAGAACATATATACTACAAAAATTAAGAGGCTACGTTAAAGTTAAAATCCTTCATGTAGGATTCATTTTAGATTTAACTAGCCTCTTATTTTAATAATTCTTATGAATATATAATCATAATTGAATAAGATTTTAATTGGGGAATAAAACCATATTTAATAGTTTTTATAGTTTCTATCCCTGCATAACTATGGTCTGCTATAATATTCCACTCACCAGATTTTGATTCAGGAATATGTTGATTTACATCATAATCATCTATAGATGTTCCATTATAAATTACAATTAAATCATTTAAGTTTTTTTCAATGTTATATAGATTTCTAAAATGCCACTTTATTACTCCAGCCTTTTCATCTCCATTTAAAAAACTAATCTCAATGTTGTTATTTATGTCATCTCTACTATCTAGTCTAAATTCCCTATAGTTTTTTCTGATATTTATTAATCCCTTTACATAATTAAATACATCTATATATTTTGCTTTATCCCTCCAAAAAATTGCATTTATATTATCTGGACTTTTATAACTATTGTGGTCTCCATTTTTTGTTCTTAATATTTCTGCTCCACCTTGAATAAATGGTATTCCTTGTGATGTTAATATTATTGAAAGGGATAAAATATTTCTTCTTACTAAATGATTATCTAAAACATTATTTTCTAATATTTTTCTATATTCATCTTCTTTAATATTAGGTTTTAAGCTTTTCTCTATTTGATCCCAGAGAGTGTAGTTATCATGAGCATCTACATAATTTATAGTTTCCTTAGGATTAAATGTTAATGTATTTATAGAGCCTTTTAAACCCTCTATTATATTCCATGCAGTAGGTCCATTATGTTGATTTCCATTTGAAAATCCATTTGATGGACTATTATTTCCCCTTATAAAATCTCTAAAGGTGTCATTAAATACGGAAAAATCTTCACCTCTTTGCCTTCCCTTGTAGGTTCCATTTAGTAGTGACGATTCTCCTCCTTTCCAAGGCTCTCCATAAATTAATATATTGTCGTCAATTTTCTTTATTAAGCTAGTTATTTCTTTCATAGTATCTATATCTATTAATTCCATAAGATCAAATCTTAAACCATCAATATGGTAATCCTTTATCCAATGAGTTATAGAATCTATAATAAACTTTCTAACCATAGGCCTTTCTGTTGCTATTTCATTACCACAGCCTGAACCATTAGTAAATCTTCCTCTATAATCTGTTCTAAAGTAATATGATGGAACAAGACTATCTAAATTTCTAGTTTCTTGCATATGATTATAAACTACATCCATAACTACTCTTATCCCATTTTTATGAAGAACCTTTATCATCTCTCTTAGTTCTATTATTCTAGCTATTGGATTATATGGATTACTTGAATAACTTCCTTCAGGAGCATTATAGTTTTTAGGATCATACCCCCAGTTTCTATTCCCTTTTTTGTTTGATTTTCTTTCATCAACTGAACCAAAGTCAAATATAGGTAATAAATGTACATGTGTTATTCCAAGTTCTTTTAGATGATCAATACCTGTTTTAACTTCAATTTTTCTTTTTGCATCTTTATACCTAGCTCCTTCTTTTGCTAGTCCTAAATATTTTCCTCTAATATTTTTATCTATTCCACTATCATCGCTTATAGTAAAATCTCTTACATGAATTTCATAAATTATAGAATCCTCTTTTCTTACAAGCTCTGGTTTTCTATCAAATAACCATCCTAGTGGCATGGTTTTTATATTATTTATATCTATTAAAAAGCCTTTTTCACCATTTATACCTACAGATACTGTATAAGGATCTACTGCATAGCTTATTTTTATATATTCTAATCCGTTTCTATCTATATCTTTAAAATAAAGCTTATATAGATAAAATCTCCCTTCATTTTCTTTTCTATTTATTTTGTTATAGTAAGTGCCACTTATATTATCTCTTTTCATTTGATGTAAGCTTTTTTCATTTTCATTTATATCATACCAATTATCATATAAACATAACTCTACCTTAAAAGCAGTTGGAGCCCAAACTCTTAAATATATATATTCTTTATCATAGACAATGCCCATATCATTTTCTTTATAATAATAACTGTCTAAAAACCTTCTCATCGTAACTTTACAAGGAAGGAATGTCTTACTTGATCTTACTTCAACTAGATCCATTGGTGATATATTTAAATTTAAATTTATAAACTCTACTTTTTTTAAATCCTTATAAATTATATATTCACAGTTTTCTTCTTTTACTCCATTTATATAAATATAAAACTCAGTTACATCTAATGGTTTTTTAGATAAAAAGGCTGTTATTTTATCCTTATCATCCATTATTGCCGTCTCTATTCTTGGTCTTATATATTCTATAACCTCTCTTAAATCTAGTATAAGCTTATATTCACCATAAATTATATAACAATTTTTCACTCCCTTTGGTATTTCAAAGGTAGCTGTTTGTTCTGACCAATCATTACCCCAATTATCTCCCCAAGCTTTTCTTCTTGCAATTATATTTTCTTCCTTTACAAAAGCACATCTTCCAAAGTCACTTTCTTGTAATAATTCTATGGGGTAATAATCTCCCTCATTAGAAAAGCCCCACAAATCCCATCTATATCCACCTCCAAAATAATCACCATCATTTTTTATAAAATGTATTAATGTATCTTCTACTTCTTTTAACACAATAGGAAATTCCCTAGAAGCTTTTTCTCCAGTTTCTTTATCAATACAACTTATTTGAATCGAGCTTTTATCTTTTAGTGATTTACTTATTTTAATGATGTCTTTTTCTATGTTTATATCTGTTCCTTTATAATCAATTGTCCAATAAACCTCTCTTAGTTCTTTTATTCCAAATATAGATTCTCTTAATGCTACAAGCTGAATTTCTTCACCTAAGTGAAATTCATTACAGGAAGCCTTAATTTCTAGTAAATTACCATCAAAACTTTCACTATTCTTTAATAATTTATTACTTATTTTAAAAGAGTTGTTATTACTTATGTCATTATACTTTATATCATCACTATATCTTACCATTATTTCAACTCCTAAAATTTTAATATTATATTTTATGTCTATCCTTAATTATTGCCTCTATCTATTTTTCTTTAATCATTTTAAAATTCAACTTCTTCTATAATATAAGCTACTCTTTATATAACTATATATTTCACCATAAATATTCCATCATCATATAATTTTCTAGAATTATGTCTTCAATTTTATTTTAAATTTTCATTGATTTCTTAATTTTTATATGGTAATATTTATAATGATTTAAGGGAATGAAGTTCTCCCTTGACTTATGTCAAAACCGCTTACTAAGCTAATGACTTCTGCAATGTTTTTTTGCAGAAATCATTAGCTTTTTTTAATTATTAAACAAAGGAGGATTTTTATATGTTAACTAGTTTAGCTCTTATTATTTTATCTGGTATATTTATGGGTTCTATTTTTTCTAAATTAAAATTGCCAAGTCTCGTAGGTATGATATTGACAGGAATTATATTAGGACCTTATATGTTTAATTTGATAGATGAAAGTATTCTAAGCATTTCATCTGAGCTTCGTCAAATAGCCCTTGTAATAATTTTAACTCGTGCAGGCCTTGCATTAGATATTAAAGATTTAAAAAGGGTCGGTAGACCTGCTATTTTAATGTGCTTCGTCCCTGCTACCTTTGAAATACTGGGATTTATATTGCTTGGACCTAAACTTTTAGGATTATCTTTACTTGACTCTGCAATAATGGGTACTGTTATTGCTGCTGTTTCACCGGCTGTTATAGTTCCTAGAATGCTAAAGCTTATGAATGAAGGTTATGGAGTTAAAAAAAGTATTCCACAATTGATTTTAGCTGGAGCCTCTGTAGACGACATATTTGTCATAGTGTTATTCACTTCATTTACAGGCATTGCTACAGGTAGTAGTAACTTTTCCTATATGTCTTTATTAGAAATTCCAATTTCTATAGTACTTGGAATAATATTAGGCATTATGGGTGGCTTAGCTCTTGTTTACCTATTTAAAAAGGTGCATATGCGCGACTCTATTAAAATTCTTATAATATTAAGTGTGTCATTTTTATTTATAACTATTGAAAATCTATTAAAGAACTTTATTCCTATTTCTGGATTGCTTGCTATTATGAGCCTTGGTGCAACTATATTAAAAACTTACCCTGAATTAGCTACTAGAATATCTCTTAAATATTCAAAGCTTTGGGTTGCTGCTGAAGTATTTTTATTTGTTTTAGTTGGAGCAACTGTAAATATTAAGTATGCATTAAATTCCGGGATAGTAGCTATTCTGTTAATCTTAGGCTCATTATTATTTAGAATGATTGGGGTTTTAATTTGTTTAATTAATACTGAATTAACTTTTAAAGAAAGAATATTTTCCGTTATAGCATATATGCCAAAAGCTACAGTTCAAGCTGCTATTGGTGCCCTACCACTTTCAATGGGTCTGGCCTCTGGTGAGATTATACTAACAGTTGCAGTGCTTTCTATAATAATCACTGCTCCACTAGGTGCATTTTTAATTGATAGAAACTATAAAAAATTATTAATTACTTCAGAAAAATAAATTCTATAGATTCTAAAAAAACTATATAATAACCAAGTAATTTAAAAAGCTAAGTCTAAATTAAATTTTCAGGCTTAGCTTTTATTATGGAATTCTTTCTATATTGACTTTGGCAAACATATGCTATATTAAGTTATTTATTTTTAAAATTAAAGATGATTTTTTTATTTTCCTAAGTTATAAGAGCTTTTTTACTTCCCATTTTTGAAAATATATTTCAATTTTTAAAAAATATGTTGAAATATTAAATCTTATAGGTTACAATAGGAATAACATGTAAACATTTCCATGTTATATATTTACATTTTATTTATTAGGAGGGGTATTGATGAATAAGAAAAAGACTTTAGCTTTGCTTTTACTTGCTAGCATAACTAGTCAAACACTAATTTCAACTAAGGCATTCGCTTTAGAAAATGAATCACCACTATTTAACTTTAAGGAGTACAATTTCCAAACTGGAGAAATTACTTATGATGAGACTAAACCTGTTTCTCTTTATAAGGATGGACCTCAAGTCACTATTCCAAATGAATTTGTAAATCCAAAAGAGCAATTTAGAACAGCTTGGCTTTCAACTGTAGTTAATATTGATGTTAATCCAATTAATCTTGATGCAAACCTTTCTGCTGAAGAAGAGTTTAAAAATCAATTTACATCTTATTTAGATAAGTTTGAAGAGTTAAACTTTAATGCAGTTACATTCCAAGTAAGTCCAATGCTTGATGCTTGGTATCCATCAGATATTGCACCTTGGTCTCAATATCTTCATAAAGGTGGAAGTAGCTACACATATCAGGGTAAAGATCCTGGATTTAATGGATTTGATCCTTTAGAATGGATGGTTTCAGAAACTCATAAAAGAGGTATGGAATTCCATGCTTGGTTTAACCCATATAGAGTTACTAATAATACTCTTGATACAAGACCTGCTACTGAAAAGTTAAATGAGCTTGCAGAAAACAACTTTGCAAGATTGCATTCAGATTTAGTTTATGAATTCCAAAATAAACTATTTTTAGATCCTGGTAAACCTGAAGTTATTGATTATGTTGTTGCTAGAGTTAATGAAGTTGCAACTAAGTATGACGTAGATGCTATTCACTTTGATGATTACTTTTATCCATATAAGTACACTGAAAATAAAAAAGACATATATTTCTATGAACAAGACATCGATAAACAAACCTTTATAGATAATAATAGAGGCTTTGGAGAATATAATGTTGAAAATGCTGCTAAATGGAGAGAAGATAATATAAGTCTTCTTATAGAAGCTATTAAAAATGAAATAGATACAATAAATACAGCTAATGATAGGTCAATACAATTTGGCGTTTCTCCATTTGGTATTTGGGGACATGCTGAGGTTTATCCAGATGGATCTAATACTCCAACTGGTTCAACTTCAAGTCTTAGAGACCAATTTGCTAATACTAGAAAATGGGTTCAAGATGGATTAGTAGATTATTTAACACCGCAAATATACTGGGCATTTAATACTCCTGCTGCTCCATATGGTGAACTATTAAAGTGGTGGGATGCTCAATTTGAAGGAGTTAACAATTCTCATCTTTATATTGGACATCCAAACTATAAATATATAGATGCTTCTTGGGATGCTAACTTTAAAAATCCATATGAAATAGCTAATCAATTAAGATTTAATCAAAAATTTAAAAATGTTAAAGGTAGTGGTTTCTTCTCTTATAATAAGCTATTACCTCAAACTGTTGGTGGAGCTGGAGATAAATATGATGTATTAAATCATGCAAATGCTATTTTAAAGAAGGATTACTTTAATTTGCCATCTAATGTACCAGGTAAGCCTTGGTTAGATAAAGTAGCAACTGTACCTGTGTCAGCTGCTAAGTATGAAATAAATGAAAATCAAATTAAAATTAGTTGGAATGATACTAATACTGATAGCAAATTCTACTGCGTATATAGACAAGAAGGTAATTTAGATTCAGTTGATATAACTAATCCAGCTAATTTAATTAGCCGTTTTGGAGTTGAAGCCGGAAAAGAATTTGTTGATAAAAATATAGATGCTAACAAGACATATACTTATGCTGTTACTGTAATAGATAATGCTTCAGTAGAAAACGAATCTAAAGTATTTAATAAAGAAATTTTAGATAAAGAAGCTGCTGCACTTCCTGTTATTGAAGCAATTAATAAGATTCCTTCATTAGATAAATTGACATTAGAAGATGAAGCTATTGTTGTTTCAGCTAGGACTTTAGTTAAAGCTTTAAATAATGACTCTTATGTTACTAACCTAGATATTTTAGTTGCTGCTGAAAATAGAATAGCAGAGCTTAAAGCTGGGAAGGTTAAGGAAGATGAACAAAAAGCTAAAGAAAATACTGCTATTGATGCAATAGACAAGCTTCCTGCTTTAGAAAATATAACTTTAAAGAATGAAGAAGCTATAAAGGCTGCTAGAGAATTAGTTACTATTGCAAACAATGACTCAGCTATAACTAATTTAGACAAACTTGTAAAAGCTGAAGCAAAAATTAAAGAATTAAAAGAAAATAAAAATGAAAATAATGAAAATGAACAAGGTAAACTTCCTACTACTGGTGGAAGAAATTCATCACTTTTATTGAGCTTTGCTTCAATTCTAACTATAGCTGGAGCTGCTTTATTTAAGAAAAAATAGCCTATAAATAAAATATTTAAAATAAAAAGCACCCTAGTAAGAATTAAGTAATATACTATTCTTACTAGGGTAACTTTATTTTAGTTTTATATTTAATGGTTACTCTATTCTATCTAAACATGGTGAATTTACCTAAAGGAAATACTATTTCTACTTTTGTTCCTTCATTTTTTTTAGAATCTAATTTAAGTCCCAATCCTAATTTATCACAAAGGCTTTTACATAAATATAATCCTATTCCTGTTGACTTACCAAAAAGCCTTCCATTTTCCCCTGTAAATCCCTTTTCAAATACTCTATCTACGTCTCTTTCATTAATTCCTACTCCATTATCTTCTATAATTAATGAATTGCTATTTTCATTTGATTTTGAATATACTTTTACTTTTCCATTTCCCTTTTCACTATACTTAATAGCATTTCCAATTAGTTGATTAATAATAAAGCTTACCCATTTTATATCACTAAATATCATTAAGTCTATTTCACTGAGCTCTAATTTTATTCTTTTATTTATAAAATCTCTAGAATTATTTCTTATTGAAATTTTAACTGCCTCTGATAAATTAAACTCTTTAATTATATAATCTTTACTAACATCTTCACTCTTAGAATAATATAATACTTGTTCTATAAAGCCTTCTATTTTCTTTATTTCATAAGATACTTTTGAAGCAATTTCGCTCTCATTATTTTCTAATATTAACTTTGTTGAAGCAATTGGGGTTTTAATTTCATGAACCCATGTTTCTATATATTCTCTATACTCTATTTGTTTATTTTTAAAGTATTTAACATTTTCATTCATATTTTTATTTGTTTCTTTTAATACATCATAAACTATTTTGCCTTCTAAAAAATTTGGCTCTTCAATCACTTCTGGTAAAAGATATTTTTTATCTAGCTTTTCTGATATAGAAATCATATCATTATAAAATTTATTCTGTTTAAAATATTCAACTAAAATATTAGCTATTAAGGGTAATATCCATGTTGAGAAAATCAATACAGTCAACCATATATTTCTATTTGCAACTATTAAAGTTATTGCTACAAGTATAAATAAAAAAATATTTATTATTATTATAGCTTTTCTTTCCTTTATATACTCTAATATACTCATGGCATTATGTACCCTAATCCTCTTCTTGTTTCTATAATATTATCTAGTCCTATTTCTTCTATCTTCTTTCTTAATCTAGTTACATTTACTGATAATGTATTATCATCTAAAAATAAATCAGATTGCCAAAGAGCATCCATTAAAGCATCTCTAGAAACTATTTTCCCCCTATTTTTTATTAGATGAGCTAAAATTTTAAGCTCATTTTTAGTAAGCTCTACGGTTTTAGTTTCATATGTAATGCTTCCATTTGCCAAATTTAACTTTAAATCTCCATAAGATATAACTTCTTCATTACTATTTTTTCCATAACTTCTTTTTAGTAAAGCAGAAACCCTAGCAACTAATATTTCTGTATTATATGGTTTTGTTATAAAGTCATCTGCTCCCAAATTCATACTCATAAGCTCATCAACTTGACTATCTCTACTTGTAACTATAATTATAGGCACATCTGACTTCTTTCTTACTTCTCTACAAATATAGTAACCATCATAAAGTGGAAGGTTTATATCTAATAATATTAAATTTGCATTACTATTATTTATATGCTCTATAATATTTTCAAAGGAATCGGGTGCTTCTACTTCATATCCATACCTTTCTAAATACGTCTTTAATTCTTCTCTTATAGATTCTGAATCTTCAACTATAACGATTTTATACATTTTTCACCTCTACATAAATCAAATTTATCATTAAAATATAATTTGCAATTATAAATTTTATATCAAAATTAATTATATTTATTATTATATACTAAAATTTATAATTTAGCATCTAAATAAAGTAGCAGCCCCATTAGACTGCTACTTTATTATTTAACTATATTTTTATATCCTGTATATGTTGCGTAGAAATATCCCGCATAAACTCCTACTAATGTAAATAATGTAATAAATGATGATGCACCTATACTTGGTTGATTAAATAGTTCAATAAAGTCATTTATAACACTAATTCCAACTATTGAATGAACTATTGCTAAAACTAATGGAACCATAAAGTATATAAGAGTTTGTTTAAATATAGTTTTATTTATCATCTTTTTAGAAGCACCTATTCTTTTTAATGATTTATATCTATCTTTGCTATCAGCTGCTTCTGATAATTGTTGTAATGATAACACTGCAGCACTAGAAATTAAGAATACTATTCCTAAATATATTGTAATAAATACTACTATAGTTGTCATTCCTTTACTTGAATCATATATTTGATCTCTTGTGTATCCTATAACAAAACCTGTCTCAGCATCTGAATATTCTCCATCCATAAAGTTTTTAAATATCTTTGCGTATTTTTCTTCATATTTTTCTGGATAATTAACATTAAATCTTGATGTTGAAAGTTTTAATTCTCCACTAAAGTTATCCGGTACTATAACTGTAAATATATTAGTAGAAATTTGATCTGTGTAAAGTGATTCTGTTATTATGTCAGGACTAGCTATTTTATACTCTTTACTACTTAGCTTAATTGTCTTATCACTTTTAACTAACTCATTTATTTCTTTAATTTTATTTGCAAATGATGAAGATATTAAAACTTCATCTTCCTTTAAACTTTTTTCTTCTTTTCCTTTTAAATTCATTACTTTATTATAATCTGATATTTTTATTGCATTAATATAATTGTCGCCAAATCCACTCATTGGTTTTGAACCTTTGCTATACTTTCCTAGAACATCTTCTAATTTATCATTTAAGTAGTATTCATTATATTCTACATATTTTTCTTCATCTGTAAATGTTATATTTAATTCATCAAAAACTTCTTTTATACTTTTCACTTTTGATTCTTCATCTACATACATTGCTCCTGATGCTGAGAATGGTGTTGAGTCTTCTAAACCACTTTCTAAAGCATTTTTAAAACTAAGCCCTGTTGAAAGAGTTGTTATTGTTAAAAATAGCATTAATGAAATTACTGTCATAGATACAAAGTTAGTATTTATTTTGCTGCTTATTTGTCTTAAAACAAATATATTAAGTTCTTTAAAGTAAGTTTTTTTGCTTCTTTGTACTAAAGATATACTAAATCCACCTAAGCTTATAAAAAATAATAAAGTTCCTACTATTCCTAATATTAAAGACATAACAAACTTAATATCCTCTGGTCTTAATCCTGCTTTTATTACTAAATAATATGCAGCTGATAATATTAAAATTGAAACTATAAAAATTATAATATTTACAATCGGATTTTTAAGTTTTACATTTTCACTTTTTCTTGAAGCTGTTAGCATATCAATTAATTTATATTTTGAAACTACAATAGTATTAAATATCATAACTAATAAAAATATTATTCCAAAGTAAATTGTACTTTTAATAATTGCTTCAAATGATATAACAAACTTATATTCTCCCATAGCTACCTCAAATAATTTAGCTGTAAACACTGATAGTCCTTGAGAAAATACAATACCTACTATTAGCCCTGCCACTAAAGATGCAGCACCTATTATTAAAGTTTCACCAAGTAATATCTTAGAAATTTTATTTTTTCCCATTCCTAATGTCATATAAATTCCCAGCTCTTTTTTACGCTTTTTAATTAAAAAGTTATTTGCGTATATTATTAAGCTTCCAAGAATAAATGATACAAATATTGATACCACTCCTAAGGCTTTACTCAACCCTGCTATTGTTTCTGATTGACTGCTATTCATTTCAAATAATACTTTTTGAGATTCTATAGAATTAAAACTATAAAATATACAAACTGCAAATGTTAATGTTAAGAAATATATTGCGTAATCTTTTAAACTCTTTTTTACGTTGTTAAATGCTATCTTAGAATACATCGCCTGCATCACCTCCTAAAAGAGTAACTACTTCTATAATTCTATTGAAGAATTCTTTTCTAGAATTCCCTCCCCTTACAAGTTCGTTAAATATCTTTCCATCTTTGATAAATAAGATTCTATGTGCATAACTTGCTGTAAAGGCATCATGAGTAACCATTAATATTGTCGCTTCTAATTCTTTATTAAGAGTTTCAAAAGAATCTAAAAGTAATCTTGATGATTTAGAATCTAAAGCTCCTGTAGGTTCATCTGCTAATATTAATGATGGGTTAGTAACAATTGCTCTTGCCGACGCTACTCTCTGCTTTTGTCCTCCTGACATTTGGTAAGGATATTTACTTAATACTTGTGTAATACCAAGGTTATCTGCAACACCCTTAATAAGTCCATCAATTTTATTGTGACTTCTACCTTGAATAGTCAATGCTAATGCTATATTTTCATAAGCAGTTAGCGTATCTAAAAGATTAAAATCTTGGAATATAAAGCCTAATTCATCTCTTCTAAATTTTTCAAGTTCTTTTGATTTTAATTTTGTAATATCTTTATCATTTATTATTATATTTCCTGTTGTTACAGTATCTATTGTTGAAATACAATTAAGTAACGTTGTTTTCCCACTACCTGATGGTCCCATTATTCCAACGAACTCACCTTTTTCAACTTTAAAGCTAATATTGTCTATAGCCTTAGTTACATTTTCTTTATTACCATAATATTTTTCGATTTTTTCTACACTTAAAATGTTTTTCATATTTCTCCTCCAATAATGTACTATATGTTTTATTTAATATTTATTATTTCTGTTTACAAATATAGTTTAACCTACGATTAAGTAATTACATATTTATCTAACTTTCATTAACCTTTCATTTTTGTAAGATAAGTATAATTAAGTAAAAAAAACAAACCTTCTTAATTAAAGGTTTGCCGTATATTTATTATAATAACTTTTTAAACTTCTTTACTTTTATTAGAGCTACTTATCTTATTTTGACTATATAATTTTATTTTATTAATAAGTTTTTTAACAATAATCTTAAATACATCAATATAATTTTTATTTATTTTCTTTTTAGTTTCATATACTAAAAGTACTATTCCAACAGTTAATGGTATAATATAATAACTTACCCTATATAAAACTAAAGCTAGTAATGCTTCTTCTTTATTTATTCCTAATGCTCCTACCCCTAAAATAAATGAAAGATCAAAACCTCCAAGCCCTCCAGGCATCATGCTTACAATCCCTATAGCTGAGGACACTACATATATTGGAAATATTCTTGATATTGTTAACTTAGTTCCTAGCAATTTAAGAATACTATATAATAATAAAGCCATTGCTGTCCATTCTAAAATTGAAATTATCATTATTTTAATAGTCTTTATAGCATTTTCACGTTTATCTTTATTTACATATCTATATAAATTATATATTAGAAGAATTGGTGCGTAAAGCCCTGCTAAAAATATACCTAATTTCACTAATTCCATTTTTTTTAAATCATCTATGTTTAATACTGAATAAATAAAGCAAAGTAGTGAGAATCCAGTAAAATTTAATAATACTACCTTTGAAACCTCTTTTACCAAAGCTGCTTTATCTTTAATATAAGGTGAATAAAAATAGCTTTTAAGAGCTATTGCAGCTGCACCTCCAAAGCCTATTATACTTGAAATTGAACTTGCAATCCAAGAAGACTTATAAAGACTTTTATTGTCTAATGATATATTGCATGTGTCTTTAATTATAAAATCATATAACGATAATGGTAAATATGATAGTATTCCCAAAATTATAATAATACTTAAGCTTATAAATGAAAGCTTGTCTCTATAAGAGTAAAATGTATTTATATCAAAATCTGAAAATAATCTTTTAAACTGAATAAGTATAATCATTGATATACCAAGCATAAAAATTACTTTCATCCATACTTTTACTTTGTCTTCAACCTTAACTAACATATAAATTCTCCCTGCTAAATTAATTTATATAATAAAAAATATTTACCCAACCTTTATCAGTATATATTAATAACAATATAAATTCAAAAGTTTTTATATCATTTATATATAAATTAAGGAAAATTATTTTATTTACTACTATTTAAATAATTAATATGTTTATTTCTAGTCTATTAATTATAAATTAAATTTCTCTTCATCATATCCTGCAAATAATACTAATGCTACAACAGTTAATACATCTTTAATTTTTTTCATAAAAATCATCTCCTTGCTTAACTTTATATATTTATTATATTGTTTATCTATACTTTATAGTATTTATGTATATTACTTTAAACTTTCATTTATGTAATGTAACACTAAAAATTTTTATAAAAAATCACCTTCCTAAGTGAATGATAAAATAGTTTTTATCTAAATTACTTAAAAAGGTGATTTTAATTACAAAATTTAATTTTATTTTATAAACTACAAACTCTAACTTGCTTTAACTTTTCTATGACATAAATATATTATCTGAATCATAGTAAATGGTAATGAGCTTTTTTTTCTATATGCCAAATATTTTGGTACCCATTGTTTTGTATATTTTTCTTTAAAGCTTCTTAATCCTGTAAAGGAATAAAACGATTGTCCATGAATGCATATTTGAGCTGCAATCTTCTCACTTATAAAGGAGTATTTTGATGTCCCTACATTAGCTAATGGAGCCATTCCAATATCAAAATTCTTATAATCATTCTCTTTACCATAAGCTATAAGATTTATCATAAGGAAATCCATTGTACCAATTATTGCATCATTTGAATACCTCATTAAATCTATAGAAAAACTTCTTTCCGAATCATACATAGGCATTAAATTAGCAAAACACTTAATTTTTCCATTTTCATCTTTAACTACTGCCATTTTATCTAATGATAAATATTCTTCATTAAAAAAGCCAATTGAAAAACCCTTTTCGTATCTCTCTCCAAGCCATTCATTAGAAACTTCTCTTAACTCAGCTATAAAATCCTTGTTAAAGGGTGGCTCTATAATCTCAAAGGTATATCCAGCTCTTTCTATTTTATTATAAGTTGCTCTTAACCCTCTTGTCTTTTTCCCTGATACAGAAAAATTGGATAAGTCTACAATACCTTCTTGTCCTAGCTTCATAAATTCATAACCATATTCATGAAGCATAGGTATCATTTCTTTATCTACCTGATAAAATATAGGAGTGTATCCGTATCTATCTGCTAAATCATAAAATTCTTCTATTGCACTTAATATACTATTTCTATCTCCTATTGGATTTCCTAAAACAACTAATTTATCTGATTGTTTTTGATATTGAATAAGAACTGTATTGTCTTCATTAATGAATACATATTTATCTTTTAAATATATTAAATGTGTTAATGGATTACCTTTATAATTACTTAAAATATTTTTTATTTTATCTTTATTATCTTCAAAGGTTTCAAATGGATATCTATTTCTTTTATTAATTAAATAAATTACCCCTATGAATATTATTGAAATTATAAATCCTATTATGCTACTAATAAATAAGTAATTATAACTATTTTCTACCATTTCTTTAGTGTAAGCACTAAATTTATGCAACCTATTAGAAAATCTAGGAAAATACATTATTAGATATACTAATAAAAATCCAAATAATGCAATTGAATCCTTAAGTAGTTTTTCCCATGAAAATACAAAACTTTTCCTATAAAAGTTATGTCTACTTAAAAACAAGAAAATTATCACAAAGGTCAAAAATCCAGTTTGCCAATAACGATATACTCCAATTATTGAGCCTGTCCAAGCAATTGATACTAAAACCATAACAATTTTAAAAGTTTGCTTTGATTTATATAAAAGCATAGTTGAAATTGCAATAAGTAAAAATCCCATAACTATTTCCATAGTAATAGATAAATTATTTATTGGTTCTCTCATTACATACATCCTTCTAAAAGTAGACTTCATATGCGGCATTACTCTAAATAATAAAATCATTACTCCAGTTAAAAATATTAAAATTGATGATACTGTATATGAAAGATTAGTTAAAATTGAAGTAAATATATTATTATATTTTTTATCTATTCCCTTTTTCATTTCATTTATAAATAAGATTAATCCTATAAATAAAGGTACCATATAATAGCTTACTCTATACAAAACTAGAGCTAATAATGCTTCTTCCTTTGGAACACCTAAAGCCCCTACTCCTAAAATAAATGATAAATCAAATGTTCCAAGACCTCCTGGAACCATGCTTATTATTCCTATTGCACATGCAACTACATATATAGGGAATATTTGAGATAATCTTAATTCAGTTCCTAATAAAGTTAATATTCCAAATATTAAAATTACTGATGTTATCCACTCTAGTATAGATGTGCACATTATTTTAATTGTTTTAATTGCATCTTTACGTTTCTCTATATTTCTATATCTAAATAAATTATAAATTAAAAGACTTGGCGTATAAAATGAAGCTATTATTATTGCTAATTGAACTAATTGAAAATCTCTTAATTTTGAAATATTAAAAATAGAATAAACAAAACATACCATAGAAAATCCAGTAAAATTTAATGCTACAACTTTAGATACTTCTTTCACTAATTTGCTTTTATCCTTTATGTATGGTGAATAAAAGTAACTCTTCAAAGCTATTGCTGAGGTGCCTCCAAAACCTACAATACTTGAAATAGAACTTGCAATCCAAGAAAATCTATAAAGACTCTTATTATCTAAATCTATTTCACAAGTATCTTTTATGATTAAATCGTATAATGATAAAGGAAAATAAGATACAATTCCTAATATCCCAATAATCACCAAACTAAATATAGATAGCTTATCCTTATAAAAGTAAAATACACTGGCATTAAAGTCTAAAAATAGTTTCTTAAACTCCATAAATATTATTGTAAAAATAGCTAATATAAAAGCTACTTTTATTAACATTTTTAGTTTCTTCTCGAGTTTTAATTTCATATAAATTCTCCCTACAAACTTATTTTATACTTTTAAAATAATTAAATTAATAATGATACGCTTATAAGTATATATTAATCAACTAACTAATTTCAAAAGAAAACTTAATATTTATGTTTATTTTAAGGTTATCTTAAGATTATTTTAATATATCATTATTTCTTTTAATCTTTTATTTATATTTAATAATTCTCTCTATTATAGATTGAATTTTTCTTCATTATATCCTGCAAATAATACTAATGCTACTACTGATAAAACATCCTTAACTTTTTTCAAAATAATCATCTCCTCATTTACTTTATCTTATGTTTCTATTATAGTATCTCTTAATAATTTATGATATTTATTTACCTTACTTAATCCTTTCATTTTTGTAATATAAATATTTTTTATTTTAAAAGTATATAAAATAAAAAACAGCATTAATAATCTAATGCTGTTTTTATATAATTATATTTAAACTTTTTTTAATTTTTTATAAAAAGTATTTTGTAATGGTAATTTAGTTCTAAATTCTCCATCTAGCTTAAAGTAAGCTCCTTGCATAGCTGGTGCTGCTGGAACAACAACAATTTCTCCAACGCCCTTTGCTCCATAAGCTAAACTAGCTTTATTTTTTTCAACTAATATAGTTTCAATTTCTGGAATCCCTGTTGATCTAAATAATCCTAGTGTACCAAACTTAGCTAAAGGAACTCCATCTTTTAATGGATAGTCTTCTGTTAATGCATAACCAAGTCCCATAACTACTCCACCTTCTATTTGTCCTTCTACTGCTACAGGATTAACAGCTCTTCCAATATCATGAGCAGCTATAACTTTAATTACTTTTCCATTATCATCTAAAACTACTACTTGAGTTGCATATCCATAAGCAACATGGCTTACAGGATTAGGCTTTGTACTTCCCATTGGATCTGTATCTGAAACATATTCTCCATAAAACTCTTGACCTTCAAGATCTTCTAGTGATTTACTTTTTAATGCCTCTTTTAACTTTAAAGATGCTACTCTTGTTGCTTCTCCTGTAAATACAGTTTGCCTTGAAGCTGTTGTAGTTCCTGAATTTGGAGTTGTAAAGGTATCTGGATTATCTACTGAAACATTTTCTGGATTTATTCCTGTAGTCTCACATAAAATTTGTGTTGCTATAGTTCCGAGCCCTTGTCCTATACAAGCTGCAGAAGTTCTAATAACTGCTTTACTATCTTTAATCACTATTCTACATCTACCTGTATCTGGAATACCAACTCCTAACCCTGCATTTTTAAAAGCACAAGCTATTCCAACATGCTCATTATTTTCGTAAGCATCCTTCACTGCTTCTAAAGTTTCTACTAAAGCAGTTCCTTCATCAGCAATTTGTCCGTTTGGTAATACTTGTCCTGGTCTAATTGCATTTCTATATCTAAACTCCCATGGAGAAAGTCCTACCATGTCTGCAAGCTTATTTATATTACATTCATTTGCAAAAGCTGATTGAGTAACCCCAAACCCTCTAAATGCTCCTGCTGGTGGATTATTAGTATATACTGCTATACCTTCAATTTCTATATTTTGATAATTATAAGGTCCAGCTGCATGAGTACATGCTCTTTGTAGTACAGGTCCACCTAATGATGCATAAGCACCTGTATCTGATATTATTCTTCCTTTCATTCCTGTTAGAATTCCATTTTCATCACAAGCTGTAGTAAATTCCATTTCCATAGCATGTCTCTTTGGATGAATAATTAAGCTTTCCTTTCTACTTAAAGCAACTTTAACTGGTTTCTTTGTGAAGTAAGTCAAAAGTGCTGCATGATGCTGAACACTCATATCCTCTTTGCCTCCAAATCCTCCACCCACAAGCATACTTTTAATTCTTAGCATGCTTGGGTCTAGATTTAAAAGCTTTCCTATTTCACGAAGCTCATCATAAACTCCTTGACCACCTGTATAAACTGTTAAAACTTCATCTTCATAATTTGCAACTGCACATTCTGGTTCTAAAAATGCATGCTCTGTTGGAGGAGTACTATACCTTTCAGTTACAACATACTTAGAGTTTTTTATAGCCTCATCTGCATCTCCTCTTTTTAAATATTGCCTACTTAATATATTCCCACTTGAATGAACTTTTGGAGCATCATCTTTCATACCTATTTCAGGACTTGTTACAGGTGGAAGTTCTTCATAGTCTACTTCTATAAGAGTTAATGCTTCTTTTAATATCTTTTTATTCTTAGCTGCTACTAAGGCAACTGCATCTCCTAAGTATCTAGTTTCTTCTCCAATATCTATCATTGCTGGCCAATCTTGAACTAAATGTCCAATAAATCTATCTCCAGGAATATCCTTTGCTGTTATTACTGCATAAACGCCTTCTAAAGCTTTTGCTTTTGATGTATCTATATTTTTAACTAGAGCTCTTGGATATTTTGCTCTTAAAGCTGAACCATAAAGCATTCCATCAAAATGTAAATCATCTGCGTATTTACCTATTCCTAATGTTTTAATCTCGGCATCAATTCTAGGTAAATTTTCTCCAACTAATCCTTTACAATAAACCTTAGGTACCTTTTCATTATTTCTTAAAAGCTCTGCAACTAAATTAATTGCTTTTATGATTTTTACATATCCTGTACATCTACATATATTACCTTTAAGTGCATTTTTTATTTCATCTTCAGTAGGATTTAAATTTTTATCAAGTAATCCCTTTGCACTTATAACCATTCCTGGAATGCAGAATCCACATTGGACTGCTCCACATTTACCAAAAGCATAAGCAAAAGCATCTCTTTCTTTTTCACTAATTCCTTCAACTGTAATTACTTCTTTATTTTCAAGTCTACTTAATTTTTGAATACATGCTCTTTGTGCTACCCCATCTACTAGGACCATACAAGCACCACAAGCACCCTCTGCACAACCATTTTTTACAGATGTTAATTGTGCTATATCTCTTAAATAATCAAGTAAACTCATATCTTCATCTACTGATAAACTTTTACCATTGAGCCTAAAATTATACATTTAACTTGCTCCTTTCAATTATCAAACTAATAATTTTAGTGTTTTATAAATAAGGAATCTTTTAGATATCTTATTTATACATATTTTTTTAATTCGTCTTCGTTTAAAACATCTATTTTGTCAATATAATAAGGATAATCTTTCAAAATTGTTTCAACAGTAATTTCTAATTTGCTCTTATCTTCTTTTGAATTAACTACATATATATATTCTTTTCCATCTTCTCTTAATAAGAATTTATCTTCTCCAATTCTTAATAATCCAGTATTCTTTGAATTCTTATACTCTTCTAAATCTTGATAAATAGTTGTTTTCTTAAGATATGGAAATCCACCCTTTGGACAGAACATATGGCAGTTACCACATTCATTACACATATTTTCAACGTGAGCTATTTGATAATTAGCTGAAAGTTCTTCAACAGCCACCTTCATATTGGCTCTATTTGGACATACATCAACGCAAATTCCACAGCTCTTTAAGCAATCAAAAGTCTCTAATTTATCTTCTAAGACTTTACCGTTGCCTTTGTTCTTGTAATTAGTATCATTCTTTGCCTTATTAGCTAATTCACTTAAAGCTTCAAGATTTAATCCTTCAGGTGCATGTCCTGCTTTTTTTATTTCATTTAATACAGAATTATTATTTGTATATCCTTTTGGTTGTAAATATAATGTTGCTATAGTAATAGGTGCAATTCCAGTATTAAATACATCTAATGCATTGTTTTTGTCTATTCCACCTGATATAGATATGTTTATGTCATTAAACTCACTAGCAATATTTTTAGCAACATTTATCGCTATTGGGTAAAGTGGTTTTCCAGACATATACATAGCATCCCCTGGCATAACATTTCTAGTATTAACTACAGGTAATGTATTTGTTAACTTAACTGCGAATGTTACATTATTTTCTTTAGCTGTTTGTAATAGCTTAGTTATTATTTCTTTAGCCACGTCAAACTGTAAGTCATGTTCAAAATCTTCTCTTTTTAATTCTATGTCATTGTAGCCTAAATCATCTAAAATTTGTCTCACAGCATCATATCCTAATAATGTAGAATTACATTTTAATAATGTATTTATTTTCTTATTAGATATTAAATGAGTTGCTATGTCTAAAATTTCACTTGCTTTACATCCATGCATTGTAGAAAGTGTAATTATATTTGTAACCTTTGAAGTAATCTTATCTATATCTTCTAGTTTAAATCTTTTAAATTTATTTATATTTTTCTTTAATACCTCTATACACTCTTTAAATGCTTTAGTATCCTTTGCCTCTTTAAGGTCATCAATAAAGTCAGAGATTTTCTTTGATTGAATTCCTTTAAGGTCATATCCTACACTTATATTAAGTATAAAATCTTTTACATCTGATAGTCCAAGTTCAATACCTATAACTTGTAATAATACTGAGGCTTTAATGTACTCATCTCTTGCTTCTTCAACTGTTAACTCTGTAGACCATTCTACATTGTATCCTACATTTTTAACATCAATACAAGGCCTTGCTATCATTTCTTGCATTTCTTTTCCATCTACTATTTGAACAGTCTTAGGTTCAAAGTATCTGCATCCTGTTAGATAAGCTGCTAAAAAGTTTTGAGTTAATTGTGTATGCGGACCAGCTGCAGGGCCTACTGGAAATCTTAAGTATTCTCCACAAAAATCCATTTCTATACTATTATCAATATCTCTATAAAAATCTTTTTCTTCTATTCCAAATATTTTTCCTTTTGTATAATAATCTTTAAGAGTTAGCTCAAGAATTTTTTCAAAAGACATTACTTTCATTACATCACTCATGGTTGTTCCACCTTTCTTCAAATAAACTTTATATGAATTAATATTGCTATAAATTTTTATTATTAAATAAGAAATTAGAAATATAAATTTACTTCTTCTGTCACTTCCATTATGGCTAATACAAACTTTTATATTCTCCTATATATCTAAAAGATTTAAAATGTCTAATTAATAACTATTACATTTTATCCCATAATCTTTGTGATACTTCTCTTGATTTTGAGAATATCTTTTCTTCATCAACATTTATTAACTCTCTATTTTTCATTACAACTTTTCCATTTATAATAGTTGTAATTACTGATCTTCCTGTAAATCCAAAAAGCATATGTCCATTTATGTTGTCTTTATTCATTGGAGTTAAAGGATTATAATCAATTATTATTACATCTCCATATGCTCCCTCTTTTAATATTCCAAGTTCCTTGTTAAAGAATCTATTTGCTATATTTCTATTATTTTCAAATAACAATTTAAATGTTTCATTAAAAGCTACACTTGGATTACATCTATTATGTCTTTGTATTATAGGGAAGACCTTCATTGATTCAAACATATCGCTAGTATATCCATCTGTTCCCATCCCTATATTTATTCCTTTATTAATTATTTCTAGTACTGGAGAACACCCAACTGCATTTCCCATATTAGATTCTGGATTATTAACTACATTTGTATTAGTATATTTTAACAAATCCATTTCTCTGTTATTTATATGAACACAATGAATGGCTAAAGTTTTTTCTCCTAATATATTAAAGTCATAAAGCCTTTCAATTACTCTCTTTCCACCATTCTTTAAAGACTCATGTAAATCAGATATTCCTTCTGCTGCATGAATATGAAATCCTGAGTTTAGTCCTTGTATTTCCTTTGCACACTTTTCTAAAGTTCTATCACTTAAAGTAAAGGAAGCATGAAGTCCAAATAGACCTTTTATCATATCACTTGAATCTCTATTGGCATACTTGATAAAGTTTACGTTTTCATTTATACCTTTATCAGTTATATTAAATCCATCTCTATCTGATACTTCATAACATAAAGATGTTCTAATACCAAGCTCTTTAGCCACATTCCCTATAGTAAATAGACTATCAGTTATGCTCATAGGACTTGCATGATGATCAAAAACAGTAGTAACACCATTCTTGATACAATCAATATATGTTGTATATGCACTATATTTTGTATCCTCAAGTGTTAGTTTTTTATCTAGCTTCCACCAAAGTCTTTCTAATATTTCATTAAAATTTTGTGCTGGATCTTCCTTTGCATCCATTCCTCTTGCAAAAGCACTATAAATATGATGATGTGTGTTAATAAGCCCTGGCATTATTACTTTGCCCTTAGCATCAATAAATTCAAAATCCTTATATTTAATTTTTAAGCTTTCAAAATCTCCAACTTCAACTATTACCTTATCTTTTATAGCAACAGCTCCATTATTTATAATGGGGTTATTAATATCCTGAGTTATAACTATACCATTACCTATTAAAATCATTTATTTTCCCTCCAGTATAATATAATCAAAATTATATAAAGCATTATTCATGCCAAAATTGTAATAATTGAATTATTATATTCTATTTTTTTCTACTTAGTTATATAAAAGTATTAGTGATGATTAAAATTTTTATTTTAAATCAATATGCTTTTATAGAGTGACTTTAAAATTAATAAAATTTAAATTTATTATCAATTTAGTAAATGTAATTATCATTTTAAGAATAAAAAATAGCCTCTGAAATTTATACTATTAAAGCATAATTTTCAGAGGCATTTTAAATTTCCAGTAACTTCAAACCAATTCTATAATACCAAATCTCTTAATTCACTAACACTTGATAAATAGTAATTCGAGTTATCTTTCATGAAATCAATTATTTCCGGTATTAAATGTGACCATCCTGCACTAGCAAAATCAACATCACAACTTTTCGCCATATCTAATCCTGGTTTTAAATCATCAACAACTAAGATATCTTTACTACTTAAATTAAAGATCCTCATAACTTCTTCAATCGGATATGGGTTTGGTTTTCTCTTATCCACTTCAAGATCCCAACCAAATATTTTATCTGGTACTATACCACAATTAATCATATAATCTCTTTTAATTTGTTCACTTTCTGAATGTGAGGCAACACAAATTATTCCACCTGCATTTTTAAAATCTTTTATTAACTCTGCGAAGCCAGGATAAAACTCTGGAATTTTTGACTTCGTATAGCTAGTCCATACTTTATATTGATATTCCTGCTCTTCTTTATTAAATTTCAAAATATCTTTGCATAGTTCTGAAAATCCTGGGCTAAAACAATTTGAAACAAAGTCTTCAAGTGTTAATATCTCTGTATTTGGCCTTAATACTTTAAGTGCCTCTACAAATGATGGATAATGTATATTAGGTGTACTCATTGTAACTGTATCATCATGATCTAAAATTAAGCATTTGTATTTCATTTATAAAACCTTCCTTAACATAGTTTATCTATATATGATTTTATATAAAATTCTACTATATTTAGTTTATATTTTAAATAAAATAAGTATTTTATTTTATATTAAATTAACTTTTTCTATATAAAGTAGCTAGTCCTATTCCAAGCTTCTTTGCAGCTTTAGATTTTCCTTTAGTATCATGTCCATATTTTTCTAATGCATAATTTATATATCTCTTTTCTAGCTCCTCTAATGTTATAAAATCTCCATCTATAATATTATCCAAAGTGCTTTCTTCATGGGAGCTATAATATTCTAAAATGTAATCAGGTAATATACTACAAGTTATTCTGTTATCATCATCTAGAAGATTTATCATAAACTCTACTGCATTTTGTAATTCTCTTATATTACCTTGCCATGGATAATTTTTAAGTTTTTCTATAACATCGTCTTCTATATCTATTTTTTCTAAATTATACGTTGTACAGTATTTATCTATAAAACTTAATACCAACTGTCTTATATCCTCTTTTCTCTCTGAAAGATTAGGTACTTCTATTGGTATTACATTTATTCTATAATAAAGATCTTCTCTAAATTTCTTTTCTTTTATCATTTCTTTTATATCTTTATTAGTTGCAGCTATAACTCTTATATCTAAGTTTATCATTTTATTTGAGCCTATTTTAGAAAATTTTCTTTCTTGAAGAACTCTAAGTAATTTTACTTGAAGAGAAAGAGGCATATCTCCAATTTCATCTAAAAATATTATTCCTCCATTTGCAAGCTCAAACTTTCCAACTCTACCATTATTATTTGCTCCACTAAAAGCACCTTTGGAATATCCAAATAACTCACTTTCAAGAAGTGCTTCTGGTATAGCAGCACAATTTATAGCAATAAAAGGTTTATTTCTTCTATTACTTTGTGAATGTATAGCTCTTGCTACTACCTCTTTTCCTGTTCCACTTTCCCCTGTTATAAGTATAGATGAAGTTGAATTAGCTATTTTAATAATCTTTCTTTTTATATTTTTCATAGCTTCAGACTCTCCAATTACGGATTCTAATTTTATTTCTCCCCAAGCATTACTTTCTGTTATATTATTACACTTATTCTTTTTGCATATCTTATTTAATATAACTATGCTTTTATAATTATAAGAGTCTAGATTAGTTTCTAAAAATTCCCCTATTCCATCATATTCAATACCCTTTGCCTTTAATCCTATTGTATTTTTATCTGCATCCTCTGATGTGGATATTTCTACCTTTTCTAAATCAATACTTTCAATACTTAAGGCTTTTCTTACGTAATTGTTTGCATAAATTACTTTGTTGTTAGAATTTAAAATTATAATTCCATCACTTATTCGACTAGCTATGTCCTTAATAAACTTTTCTTCCATGCTATCACCTTTTGTTTTATATTATTGATTATAATCCTCTCATATATTATCTTACCATTTTTTCCTTACCCTTACAATTATTATAATGATAAAAAAGTGGACATATGTAAGTTTACTTATTCCGTCACTCCGTTCCAAGTCAACGCAAACTTACATATGTCCACTAAAAAACTGAAGGTAAGAAAAGTATAAAAAAAGAAGCTTTAGAAATTCTAATACTTCTTTTTTCCTTTATTTATTTTTTATTTTATTTATATATATTGTAGGAATTAATGCATACATAGCAGCTGATTTTACCATTTCACTTTTCCATGTTCTTTCATTCGGAGCATGAGCTTGATCTTCATGCCCTGGCCCAAAACCTATACATGGAATTCCGTATCTTCCCATTATAGATACTCCATTAGTTGAAAAGGTCCACTTATCTACTATAGGCTCTACATTAAATAGGTTTCTATAAGCCTCTATAAAAGTTTGGCAAACCTCATGCTCTTCTGGAATAACCCATGTTGGAAAGTATGAATCTGTTTTATATGAAAGTCCAGTATAAGATTCTTTATCATAATTATATATTGACACATCTGCCTTTGCTTTCTTTACTGAAGGTAAATTTTTAATTTGATTTATTGCAAATTCATAGCTCTCACCATCTGTTAACCTTCTATCTACTGAAATGCTACATCCATCTGCTACTGCACATCTTGAAGGAGATGAGTAAAATATTTCTGATACTGTTAATGTTCCTTTTCCTAAAAAGTCATTATCCATTAGCTCTTTATCTAAGTCTTTTAATTCATTTAATATAGGAGCCATCTTAAATATAGCGTTTTCTCCTCTTTCTGGTGCAGATCCATGGCAACTTATTCCATTAGCGCTAACCCTTATTTCTACCCTTCCTCTATGACCTCTATATATATTACAAGAAGTTGGTTCTGTAATAACTACAAACTCAGGTCTTATATTATCCTCATTAATTATATATTGCCAGCATAAGCCATCACAATCTTCTTCTTGTATAGTACATGTTACTAATAAAGTATAATCATCTTCTAAATTTAGTTCCTTTATTATTTTCCCAGCATATACCATAGCAGCTATTCCACCACCTTGATCACTGGATCCTCTTCCTATGATTATTTCTTCATCTTCGTCGCCTTCATAAGGATTATAATTCCAAAGACTAGGATCTCCCACACCAACAGTATCTACATGTCCATCTAATGCAATTAAATGACTTCCTCTTCCTATATAAGCCAATATGTTTCCCATGGGATCTATCTCTACTTTATCAAAACCTACCTTTTCCATTTCTTTTTTTATTCTTAATATCTTAAGCTCCTCATTGCAACTTTCACAAGGTATGGCTATTATTTCTCTTAAAAAGTTACTCATATCATCTTTATACTTTTCTGCACACTTTACAATTTCTTCATAGATATATTTATAATCCATATTGGACCCCTCCATTTTAATTTATGTACTATATATATAACTAAATTTATATTCAGCATAATTTGTGCCAAATCTATATTTAAATCTTTATTTATAGGTTAATTTTCAAAATAACGTTTTTAATCTTATATACTTTTATATTAATTAATTTTTTAAGAGCTAAATCTATGGAATAAAATTGCTATTTAATCAGTGTCTTTAAAATATAAGATAAAAAATTCTATATATTTATAATAATTATAAATAATCTCTATTATAAGAAATAAAGCAGTTATCAAAATAATAATTTATATCATTTTGATAACTGTTTCTTTATTTTTTTATAACTTCAATAAACTCCTTATAATCCTCTATAGTATCTATGTCCTGTAAGAATAAGCAATTATCTATATCTACATATTTTACTAGATCTTTATTATTCCTAATTACTTCTTTTCCTCCAACATCTCCTTCTAAATTTTCTAAGTTCTGTTTTAAGCTTTTAGGAAAAATTACAGGACTTCCTATTTTATCAATAAATCTAGGAATTATTATATTTTCTTTATACAAATTAGAAGCATCTATTAATTTATTTATGGATTCTGTATCTATAAATGGCTGATCTCCACAAAAAAACATAAAGTTATAATCTAAATTTGCTTCTTTTAATCCTAGCTTTATGGATTGACTTTGTCCATAACCTGGAGATTCATTTTTTATAGGCTTTATTCCATAATTAATAGCAAGTTCTATAACCTTTTTATCATTTCCAACTAAAATTATATTTGAAAAATTACTTAACTTTATTGTTTTTATTACTTTTTCAATTATTAATTCTTTACCGATTTTCATTAAAAGCTTATTTTTCCCCATTCTTTTACCGAAACCAGATGCCAAAATTATTGCATTCATTCTTACACCTACTTCCTTATTTTCAAGTAACCGCTTTCATATATAGTTGAAAATTCACAAAATTATACTAATATAATTTATTATATTTTGCTAAATAAAGTTTCTACTGCTTTTCTTGCTTCAAAAGTAGTCTTTTCTTCATCTATGGTAGTAAGTTTACCATCTTTTACGACTATTTTTCCTGCTACTATTGTATAATCAACTGGTGATTTACAACCTACAGTACCTAATATTGATTTTGGATCATATTCAGCCCCTATAAACTCTATTCTATTAGAGTTTATCATAAATAAATCTGCTGCTTTTCCAACTGAAAGTTCACCTATATCTTTTCTTCCAAGAACTCTTGCACTTCCCTTTGTTGCTATTTTTAGTATATCATAACCTGTTGGTGCTTTATTACTCCAATTTAATCTATGAAGTAAATAGCAAACTCTAAGCTCTTCTAAAAGATTAGATCCATCATTGCTTGCACTTCCATCTACAGCTAATCCAACTGGAACATCTAAATTTATCATTTCTGGAATTCTTGCAATACCTGACGATAATTTCATATTTGATATAGGGCAATGCGCTACTCCTGTTTGTGTTTTTGCTAAAACCTTAAGCTCATCATCATTAAAATGAATTCCATGAGCATACCATACATCACTACCGATCCAATCAAGGGTTTCCATATATTCAAGTGGTCTCATATTAAATCTTTCAAGAGTATACCTTTCTTCATCCAATGTTTCTGCTAAATGTGTATGAAGTCTTACGTTATATTTTCTAGCAAGTTTTGCACTTTCCTTCATTAACTCTGCAGTTACATTAAATGGAGCACAAGGCGCTAAGACTACTTGCCTCATAGAAAAATCATTTGCATCATGATATTTTTTTATTAATCTTTCTGAGTCATATAATATCTTATCCATCTTTTGCACAACTGAATCTGGTGGTAACCCTCCATCCTTTTTACTTAAATTCATGCTTCCTCTTGAAGCATGAAATCTAATTCCTAAATCTTTAGCTGAATTAAATTGTGCATCTATAAGAGTTTCTTCAGCTTTCTCTGGGAAAAGATAATGATGATCAAAGCAAGTTGTGCAACCATATTTCATTAGTTCTCCCATTCCAACTAAAGCACTATATCTTACAGATTCTGAAACTACTCCCTTCCAAATTTCATACAAAGTAGTTAACCAATCAAAAAGTTCCATATTTTGAACTTGTGGTAAATTTCTAGTGAAGGTTTGGAAAAGATGATGATGACTATTTACAAGTCCTGGATACACATACATATCCTTAGCATCAATTACTTCTTCTGCTTCAAAAATATCGTTACCTATATATTTTATAATTCCATCTTCTATATATATATTTACGTTTTCAAAGAGATTATCTTTTTCGTCACAGGTTACTAAAGCTTTAATATTTTTTATAAATAAGGTTTTTTTCATATTTACCCCTCCAAATTTTATAACTTTAATAGTCACAAGCCCTTTTATATTTAACTTTATAGAGTTCTTTAATCTTCTAAAGATTTCTTAGTTGCATTAAATATCTTTTGATATCCTGTGCAACGACATAAATGTCCTGATATTTCTCTTTTTATCTCTTCATCCGTATATTTTTTCCCACTATTTACAAGAGAAGTAGTTGTAAGAACTAATCCTGGAGTACAAAAGCCACATTGTACTGCTCCTTCATCTATATATGCTTTTTGCACATTGGAAAGCTCTCCATTCTTCTCTAATCCTTCTACAGTTAGTACATCTTTACCGTCTGCCCATACAGCCATATATATACATGAATCTATAGGTGTCCCCTCTACTAAAACTGTACATGCACCACATTCACCAACAGAACACCCTCTTTTTACTCCTGTATAGTGTAATCTTTCTCTTAATACTTCTAGCAGTGTTTCTCTTATATCTACTTCTAAAGTATGTTTTTTCTCATTTACTATAAGAGTTATTTTCTTCATAAAGTCGCTACTCATTAACTTCGCCTCCTGATCTTTTAATAACTTCTAATATTCCTCTTTTTGTTAGCTCTTTAATTAGGTGAGTTCTAAAATCCTTAGATCCTCTCCATGAATTTCTTGGTTTTGCATCTAACATAGCTTTTTCTGATATTTTTTCTATATTATCTATGCTTATATCTAAGTTTTTAGAAAAATTTTCAGCTTGTACACATCTTATAGGAGTTGGGGCCGCTACCCCTAAAGCTATTCTCAAATCCTTAAATTTATTTTCTTCTATATGTGCAACTACTGAAACTCCAAGCATTGCAATATCCATTGCCTTTCTATTGCTAAATTTTATATAATTTCCTTTGTAGCCTTTATAATCTTCTTTTTTTATTATTATTTTTGTTAATATTTCATTTGGAAGAATGCTAACCTTACCAGGTCCAAGATAAAAATCTTTTATAGGAACAAGCCTTTCTCCTTTCTTACTCCTTAGTAAAAGAGTTGCATTTAAAGCAAAAAGAGTTGTTGCACTGTCTGCTGAAACTGCTCCATTACATACATTTCCACCTATAGTCGCCATATTCCTTACTTGAGGTCCCCCCATGGAAACACCTGCTTCAGATAACACATATATATTTTCATTTATTATTTCATTTCTAAATATGTCAGTAAAGGTTGCCATAGCTCCTATTTCTATCTCTTCTTCATCATTTGTTTTTATATCTTTTAGCTCTTCTATGTCTCTTAAACTTAAAAGTTCCACTCCTTGCATGCTTCCATGATGCAACTTTATTAATACATCTGTGCCACCAGCTATTATTTTTACATTTTCTCTACTTTCTAAAATGTCTAAGGCTTCCTCTATGGTCTTAGGTCCATGAATATTCTCTATATCAAACATCTCTATTCCCCCTTATATTAGTCCAACTTCCTTAAATCTTTCAAAAACTGACTGAGGATTCATCGGAATTTTGTTAAATGAAACTCCTGTTGCATCTAATACTGCATTACGTATTGCTGGCGCTGGAGAAATTGTTGTATTTTCACCTAGTGATTTTTGACCAAAACCAGCTGCTGGTTCAAATTTCTCTATAAAGTCTGACCCTATATTAGGAGTGTCCATTATTGTTTGTAACTTATAATCAAGCAAATTATTATTTAATGGTTTTCCAGTTTTCTCATCAAATAACATTTGTTCTGATAAAGCATATCCCAATGACATACTAACTCCACCATGAACCTGTCCTTCTGCCAACTTATGGTTCATAATTATACCTGAATCGTGAACATTGTATATTTCTAGAACTTCTATTTGTCCTGTTTTTATATCTACTTCGACCTCTGTAAAAGTAACTCCATAGGCTATTGCATTACTTCTAACATTAACAGATGTATCACTTGTAATAGGGCAGGATTTTATTCTGTCATAATAGGACTCCATAGCAATTTCTTCTAATGAACATACAATTCTACCTAATTCTTTTTCTATTATATTGCAATTTTCAAGGTCTAAAGCCTCTTTTTCTAATCCACACTTAGAACTTGCAAAGTTTAAAACCTTATCTCTTACTTCTAATGCCGCCTTTTTTACTGCTGCTCCTGAAACAAAAGTTTGTCTAGATGCATAAGACCCTGTATCAAAAGGAGTTACATCAGTATCTTGAGTGCTTATAACATGTACCATATCCATAGGTAATCCTAAAGTTTCTGCTACCATTTGACCAAAAACCGTATCACTACCTTGTCCTATTTCAGTTGCTCCGATCTGTAACTGAACTGAACCATCTTGATTCATAACTATTCTTGCTCCTGCTGCCTCTAAAGCAACTGGATGTGTTCCACTAAAATAGCTAAAGCAAGCCATTCCTATTCCTTTTCTTTTGTCTCCACTTTGATTTTTATATAAGTTTTTCTTTTCATCCCATTTTATTAGCTCTTTTCCTTTTTTAATACATTCAGGCAAAGCAAAAGCTCTTGCTATATTCTTACTAACTGGTTCTACATAGCCTTCACTTATTAAATTATTTAATCTAAATTCTATAGGATCTATATTTAATTCTCTTGCTATATCTTCAACATGGCTTTCTATGGCAAAAAACATTTGAGGTGCACCATATCCTCTCATAGCTCCTGCAACTGGTAGATTTGTATAAACTGTTTTGGGATTATATTTAATTGAATTAAAATCATATAATGGTCTAAATTTTCCTCCTGCACTCATGGTAACTGAATGACCATGTGAAGCATAGGCTCCATTATTAACTAAGTTCTCTATATATATTCCAAGTAATTTTCCTTCTTTTGATACTGCAGTCTTGAATTTTAATTTCATAGCATGTCTAGTTCTTGTATCTATAAAACATTCTTCTCTACTTAATCCATATCTTACTGGTCTTCCATGCACAGCCAAACTCATTGCTACTGTTAGTGGTTCAAGAACTACGTCTTGTTTGTTACCAAATCCACCTCCAATATATGGTTTAATTACTCTTATTTTTCCCCAAGGTATCCCAAAAGCTTGCCCAACTATTCTTCTAACTATATGAGGGATTTGAGTTGATGATACAACAACTATTCTTCCTTCTCCATCAACATAAGCATATGCACTGTGGTTTTCCATTTGACAGTGTTGAACCATGCTAGTTTCAAAGGTACCTTCAAAAATTTTATCCGCATTCTTAAAGTCTTCTTCTACCTTTCCTGATTCTGATCCCATTTGGCTCAAAATATTATTAGGTATTTCTTCATGTATTGCTGGAGCTCCTTCTTTTATAGCATCTTCCGGCTTTATAATATGAGGTAAAACTTCATATTCAACCTTTATAAGTTTTAAAGCTCTTTCGGCTATTATTTCATCAGTTGCTACAACTGCTGCTACTGCATCACCAACAAACCTTGCCTTATCAGTAAGTATTAACCTATCTTCAATATCTCTATGACTTTCCTCTAAAGACCATGGATGTCCGGCTGTTCCAAACTTAATATTTGGTAAATCCTTATAAGTTATTACAGCTTCTACTCCTTCTAATAATTTAGCCTCTCCAACATCTATACTTTTTATTTTAGCATGTGCATAAGGACTTCTTAGAACTTTTCCAACTAGCATATCTCTTTCAAAAAAATCGTCTACATACTTAGCTTTACCTGTTACTTTAGCAACTGCATCTAGTCTATTTACGCTACTCCCTATTACTTTGTAAGTCATTTTACACCTCCACAAATTTTTTGTAATTATTTACATAACTAGAATATATAAAATTTTATTGCTATATATATCCTGTCAATGCTTGCTTATTGTGTTTATTACTTATATTTATTTTATAAAAAGCCAACACCTCTAAATAACTTTATTAGCTTTTTATTTACTAATTTGCTGTAATTTCTTTATGATAAAATTATCTTCTACTTTAATAATTTATACTCTTCTATTTTTCTATATAAAGTTGCTATTCCTATTCCTAATTTTTGTGCTATCTTCTTTTTGCTTTCAGTGGTAGTACCATATAAATCTAGTGCTTTTTTTATTTCTATTTCTTCTAATTCCTTTAATGGTATAATATCCTCTCTATCTATAAATAATTGTGCTTTTTCTGCTGATAAAATATTCTTTGGTATAACTTCCTTATCTATTATTCCATCTACACCTATCATATTAACTATAAATTCTATAGTATTTTCCAACTCTCTAACATTTCCTGGCCAAGAATAGCTATAAAAAGCTTTTTTTACTTCTTCAGTAATTGTTATAGATTTAAAACTCTTATCTAAAAGATTTGTGTACTTTTCTATAAAAAAGCTTATTAATATCTCTATATCATCTATTCTGTCTCTTAATGCTGGAATTTCAAATGGAATAACATTTAATCTATAATATAAATCTTCTCTAAACTTATTTTCTTTTATAAGTTCCTTTAGATTTTTATTTGTTGCTGCAATTACTCTAACATCTATATCTATTTCTTTATTTGATCCTACTCTTGTTATCTTTCTTTCTTGTAAAACTCTTAAAATCTTTGTTTGAAGATAAATTGGCATATCTCCTATTTCATCTAAAAATATTGTTCCTTTATTAGCAAGCTCAAACTTACCTATTTTCCCCATAGGGTCTGCTCCAGTAAATGCTCCTTTAACGTAACCAAATAATTCGCTTTCTAATAGTGTATCTGGAATTGCTCCACAGTTTATGGCTACAAAAGCCTTAGTTTTTCTATTTCCTTCATTATGTATAGCTCTAGCAAAAACCTCTTTTCCCGTACCACTTTCCCCTGTAACTAATACTGTAGAAGTTGAAAGTGCTATTTTCTTCACTTTATTCTTTAGCTCTTTCATAATTTTAGTTTGTCCTAATATATTTTCTGTCTTAATAACCTTTTTTATATTAGTATATTCTGAGATATCATCTCTAAAACCTTTATAATCTCTAAAAATAAATATCTTATCAAATTGCTTATCATTTATCCCCATAGAAAAAATATTGCCTATAAATTGAAAGCTTTGATTTCCTATGGAAACTTTGTAAATTTCCATTTGAAATAAACTATCACCAGTTGATTCTATAACTACCTTTGATGCAAAAAAATTATCTACATGCTTTATAAGTTCTACACCTTTTGAATTTATATGAGTAACTTTATCATTTTTATTTAATACCATTACTCCCTGATCCATTTTATCTATTATTAGATTTAAAGATTTTACTACTACATCTTCTCTTTTTCGTTGTATATTTTCATAGGCCGCAGTACTTATAAATTCTGCTATTTGTTCCATAAAAGCCCTATAGTTTTCGAATCTTTCCATTATATGATGTTTTTGTTCTTTACTAAAACAAACTAAGCCTATAACTCCTATTATTCTACCCTGTAATTTTATTGGAGTACTCATTTCAAAAACTTCTTCACACTTTCCTCTTTTTATGCAATTTCTACAAATGCTATCTTTACCAGGTTCAGTTATAGCTTTAAATTCTCCTGTTTTTAGTACTTCTCTATAAGCATATCCTTGCTTCGATATATCTTTATCTATCCTATTTCTATATGCGCCTGTAGCTGCAATTCTTATTAAGTTTTCATCTACTACTTCTACATCTACCATAAGTATTTTTTCTACTATATTGATGTATTTCATTACAGCACCTTGAATTTCTTTCAATATAGATGACATATCTAAACACCTCTTTAAGTTTTATAATATAAGTTAAATATTTTAATATTTTACTTATATATAATTAATAGCAATTCCCATGCCATTAATTACCTTTTTGTAAATTTTATAATTATCATATGCCTTTAATTTATAATATATTAAAGGCTATACACAAAGCTTTAATTCACGCTTATGTACAGCCTTTGTATAATACTATCCCTCTATTTTACTTCTTTCAATTTCTTCTTCTTCTATAGTTTTCTTTGGTAATATTAAATTTAATAATATTACTGATATAGTCGTTATTACTACCGGTGAAGTTCCAAAAACCATGCTCACCCCACTTGGAAATGCATCTAAAACTCCAGGAACTTGTGTTACTCCCATTCCAAGAGCAACTGAAAGTCCTACAATGCTCATGTTTCTACTTGACAATTCATCTTTAATTATTATCTTAATACCTGTCATTGTAATCATAGCAAACACTATTATAGTTGCTCCTCCTAAGACACTTTGAGGTATTGTTGTAATTAATGCTCCAAATTTAGGTATAAAACCTGCAATTAACATAAATAAAGCCGCTATCATAACTACAAATTTACTAATAACTTTTGTCATTGCAACTATTCCAACGTTTTGACTATAAGTAGCTGTTGGAAGCCCTCCAAAAAGCACACCAAGTACACTGGCTACACCACTTCCTATGATTCCTCCTGATATCTCAGTATCTTTAGCATCTCTACTAAGTCCTCCTTCTGTTATAGCTGAAAGATCTCCTACAGCTTCTACAGAATTAACTATATATATTACACTAATAGATGCTATAGCTGAAGGTATAAACTTAATTCCAAAATGAAACGGAGTAGGAACTTGAATCCATGCTGCAGTTGAAATTGCTGTAAAATCAACTCTTCCCATAATCATGGAAATGATATAACCTACAATTATCCCTATTAATATTGAAGCTAGTTTAACATATCCTTTTGTAAAATGATTACAAAACAAAACTACAACTAATGTAATTATAGCTATTGCCCAATTAATAGGAGATCCAAAATCACTTACATCTGTTCCTCCAGCCATATATCTTATAGCTGTTGGATATAAAGATAATCCTATAGAAAATACAACAGTACCTGCAACTAGTGGCGGAAATAATTTTCTCATAGGTTTTAAGAAAGCGCCAAATAATATAGCTACAAATCCACCAGCCAGCTGAGCTCCAAATATAGCTTCTATTCCATAGGTTGATCCTATAGCGATTAATGTCGGTACATAAGTAAAGCTTACTCCTATTACCATTGGTAATCCTGATCCTATCTTCCATACAGGATATAATTGCATCAACGTTGCAATTCCTGCAATGAAAAATGAACATTGAACTAAAAGAGTTTTATCACTTAAATCCAATCCAGTTGCCCCTGCAACTATAAGAGCTGGTGTTACATTTCCAACTATCATAGCTAGTAAATGTTGTAATGATAAGGGCATTGCTTTTTTTAGCGAAGGAACTCCATCTAAATCAAAGACTGAAGTACTCCTCTTTTTCCTTTTACTCATTTCTAACATAATAATATATTCCCCCTCATGTAAGATTTATAATTTAATACATCACTCGAGAATATATCATCATTATCAACTGAAGAACTTTCTTCTCATTTTGATAATAACGCTATTCTTTTATATTATTTTTGTATTTCATAACCTTTTAAATTCCTTTTAATATTATTTTTCTTACATATATATGTTTGGAATTTCTATAATTCAAAAGGATTTTTAAAGCTTGCTTCACTTAAGTTAAAAATAGTAAATACTATAACTTTAAAATATTCTTATATTTATTTATAAACTATTAAAGACTATACATAAAATTTTAGTTCTATATATAGTCTTTTATTTTATATCTCTATTTTGCTTCTTTCTTTATCTTCTTCTTCTATAGTTTGTTTTGGTAGTATTAAATTTAATAGTATTACTGATAAAGTTGTTATTACTACTGGTGAACTTCCAAAAACCATATTAACCCAGCTTGGAAAAGTATCTAAAGCACCTGGAACTTGTGTTATACCCATTCCAAGAGCAACAGAAAGACCTACAACGCTCATATTTCTACTTGAAAGTTCGTCTTTAATAATTACTTTAATTCCTGTCATAGTAATCATAGCAAATACTATTATGGTAGCTCCACCTAAAACACTTTGTGGTATTGTTGTGATTAATGCTCCAAATTTAGGTATAAAACCTGCAATTAACATAAATACAGCTGCTATCATTATTATAAATTTACTAACAACCTTTGTCATTGCAACTATTCCAACATTTTGGCTATAAGTAGCAGTTGGAAGCCCTCCAAAAAATGCACCTATTATACTTGATACTCCATTTGCCATTATTCCTCCTGATAATTCAGTATCCTTAGGTTCTCTATTAAGTCCCCCTTCTGTTGTAGCTGAATAATCTCCTACAGCTTGCACAGAATTAACTATATATATTATAACCATAGATATTATTGCAGAAGGCATAAATTTCATCCCAAAATGCAATGGGGTAGGAACCTGAATCCATCCCGCTTCAGTAATTGCTGTAAAATCAACTTTGCCAATAACTATAGAAAAAATGTATCCTACAACTATCCCTATTAATATTGATGCTAGCTTAACATATCCTTTTGTAAAATGATTACAAATTAAAACTACAACTAATGTAACTATAGCTATAGTCCAATTAATAGGCGATCCAAAATCCTTTGCAGTAGCTCCTCCAGCCATATATTTTATAGCTGTTGGATATAGAGATAACCCTATTGTAAATACAACAGTTCCAGCTACCAAAGGAGGAAATAACTTTCTTAAAGGCTTTATAAATGCTCCAACTAATATAGCTGCAAATCCTCCAATTAACTGTGCTCCAAATATAGCTTCTATTCCATAGGCTGAACCTATGGCTGTTAGCGTTGGTACATATGCAAAGCTTATTCCCATTACTACTGGTAATCCTGAACCTAGCTTCCATACAGGATATAATTGCATTAATGTTGCAATTCCTGCCATAAATAGTGAGCATTGAACTAAAAGAGTCTTATCGCTTAAACTTAACCCAGTTACTCCTGAAACTATAATAGCAGGTGTTACGTTTCCAACTATCATAGCTAATAAATGTTGTAACGATAATGGCATTGCTTTTTTTAATGAAGGTGTTCCATCTACCTCAAAAATAGAAGTGCTCTTAGCTTTTCTTTTACCCATTTCTAACATAATAATATATTCCCCCTCATGTAAACTTATTAATTTAAACTTAATACATCACTCGAGAATATAATAACTATTATCAAAACGAGAATGGATTCTCGGATTGATAATAGACTTATTCTTTTATACCACTTTTGTAACCGTTTAAATTTTTTTGACATTATTTTTTCACATAGCTATATGTTTTAAATTTCTATAACTTAAAAGAGCCTTTAAAGTTTCACTTATTACAAAAGCAATAAGTATGCCAAACTTTAAAAGCCCTTTAAAATTTACTTAATATTCAGTCTTTTCAGTCACTTATACTATTTTTAATAGATTACACAAAGTATTAAAATGATAATTAAATTAACTTATAAATAGCGAGTTTCCTTACATTTATTTATTAATTTATCTATATCAAATTAATAATTTTTTATCATATTGATATTACCAAATAATTTCATGCTTTATATTAAGCTTAACTAGCAACCTATATATAAAACTAACTACATCCCACATATTATCTATTTCATCTTCACAATCTATTATTAAATATGAATTTTTATCTTCTGTATAGCATTCAACTATTATATCATAACCTTCTTCAACAAAATAATTTTCTAAAGTCTGGGCTAGATTATCTCCCTTTTCATATAAATAGTCTTCTCCTAACTTTATCTCTATTACATAATTTAATTTCATTAAATTATATAAATCTAAAGCGTTCTTACAAAACTCAATAAGGATTTTAATTTTTTTTATTATGTACTTTCTTTCAATTCGTTGTCTCAAATTTTCCCTTACCCTCTATCTTAATATATTTAATGTTTAATCTTCTTTTTTAATTTTGTATCTTCTATATAAGATACAATTATAGATAATATCATAAAGAAAATTCCTACGTATAATATAGGTCTATTATCCTCAATCGGACATGCTCCAACAGGTAGATGTTGTCTTACTTCATATATTTTATAAAAACCATATAAACTTATAACTATTGCTATAGTAATTAGTATGTTTGATAGTTTAATTAAATTCTTCATAATTACTTTTGCCTTTCGTAAAAATATATCTATATTATAGCACATTTATATAATTATATATATTTTTTAATTTATTGAAAATCATATATATAGGTTCTATTAAAGTTTCTACATTTAATATATTATTTCAATTATTGTAAGTTATATGGTTATAAGATGACTTTAAAGAACCTATATATGTAAAATTTAAAAATATATCTGATTCTAATTCGCTATTAAACTTATATTTTGACTTTTAACTATTAATTTTAATTTAACCGTAGATGATGCGGAATGTTAATTAGAACATATATATACCATAAAAATTAATTTAAATAAAAGTTTATAACTTAAATCAAAATTATTAGAAATACTATTTTTATATGTAACAATTATATATTTATATTCATATAATTAAAGATAGCTATTAGCTTTATGGCTAATCCATATAAATTCATCTCCTTCATTAATTATATAAAAAAGAATCAAAGCATATAGCATTGATTCTTTTTTATATTTCTCCAAATCTAATATTTATTTTCTTAAATGCAATTTCTTTACTTAAAGTCAGATTTTCTATATCTATTTTAATTTTAAATATATTAGGGCATTTTTCCTCTCTCCATAATTTCATAAACTTAGGAGTTGCGGTTAAACTTGCATAATATTTTTCTTCAAAATCGTCCCAAAACTCAAAAAACTCTAGTTTACTATCTTTATCTATACATAAGTTGTCCTTATTTATATTATTTACTAAAGGCACAAAATACCTAAGTGGAACTTGATAATTATACCTTCCTTTTATCTTTTTAGCTTCAATTATAGCTCTCTTTAAAAAAGGATAATTAACTAACTCTTCATTCTTTATTCTTATTTTAAAAATAGGCTCCTCATTTTTATCTTTTTGTATTTTAAATTTAATCATTTGTTTCACCCTTAGTTTATTTTATTTCCATGTATCCCAAACTTCTTTTTTATATCCAATAGTAGCCATATTACCATTTCTTACTATTGGAGACTTAAATAGTTTAGGATTCTCTAATAAAATTTCTTCTTTCATTTCGCTACTTCTAATTTTATCTAAATTTAAGCCTTTATATTCTTTTGCTAGTTGATTTATTAATTCATTTATGGAAACTTGCTTTTTTACAGAATTTAGCTCTCCCCTACTTAATCCCTTTAAATCTATATCAATGAATTGAAAGCTTATTTTTCTCTCTTTAAAATATCTTTCTGCCTTTTTAGTATCAAAGCATTTTTTTCTTCCAAATATTTGTATATTCATATTCTTCATCTCCTTTTAAACTTCAATCTATTATACCATAAAATTATTTTTTATATAAAATAGGAATAATACATTAATATACTTAATATTATTTTATAGTACTGAATTATTATTTGTATTATTTAAATCCTTGATTAAAAAGCTTGGTTATAAGGTTTAATAGCAAATATCTATTATCTCACAGCTTTTTAAATTATATTTTGGACATTTTACTATTCTTCATATTTAATAAGCTAGAGAGTAGATTTTCTATACAGCATTAAGAAAGCTATTACATACTTTTTATGCTTTCTTAATGCTGATTTATTTTCCTAAAAACTATCACTTTTTTTATATAATACTCTATATTAATAATTAAGATGAATTTTAAGGGTGATGATTTTGCAGTATCTTATTATAACTTTAAAAATTTTTATTATAGAATATATAATTCTTTTTCTACATGAACTTAGTCACTATGTAGTATCTCTAATTTTAGGTTTTAAGTGCTCTTTTTATTATATGATTCCTTTTACCATATACAGAAAAGATTCTAAAATAAAACTTAAATTAAGACCATCAATACAGAGTGATATAACTAGTAGATTGCATTTTGATTCAATAAAAATTTCTTCTAAATTAGAGTATAATATACTTTTAAAAAGATTAAAAATCTTTCTTTGGATTGGTCCTATATTTGATTTTATAGCTTTTATAGTATTATTTTGTATAGGAGTTACTTATGTAAACCTATCATACTTAGCTTTAATTTCTTTAATTCATCTTTCTATAAGCACAATTAATTTCTTTAATAGTGATGGAAAATATGCAATTGGATCTAAAGAAGATAATAGAATTGCTTTTGATTTAATTAGAAATGCTACTATTTGTGGAAACGCTGAAGTTTCTTGTGAAAGTAAAAGAATTCTTACTGACATTCATATGGAAATTTCTGAAAATATAACTCTAGAAAGCTTTGATGTTAATAATTTATGGGAATTCTTAAACAATATATCTTTCTACACTAATTCCCTATTAAGTTTTTTGAATAAAGATCTTTTAACTATTCATTCGTCTTCCTTTGCTTTTTTTGAAGGCTTAATAAATGATTTTGATAATATAAAAAAATATGATTATAGACAAATACAAAAAACTTCTATTTCTATAACTTATTATTTAATATATAAAAAGCTTAATGATATATCTTTTTATCCTAGTTCATTAATCATGGCTAAGATTTATGATGGGTGTAACTCCATTTATTTTAGAAAACTATTAGATTTATATTTCAAAAATGATTCTGGAAATATAGATTATCTAGTTAATGAAGATAATATGCCTATTTCTATATCTTATTGTCAGGGATATAATAAATTACTCTTTAATATTATAGAGTTATATAATTTATAGAATTTGTTAAAAGCACTGTAAAATTATAATATTTTACAGTGCTTTTAATTAAATTTTAATTTACTTCTGTTCCATCAAATTTATTATTTAAAATAAGTATATCAACTCTTCTATTTTTTGCTCTTCCTTCTTCTGTATTATTATCAGCAATACTTCTATATTCGCCATAACCTACAGCAGATAATCTATTTGGAGAAATTTCTCCATAATTTATTAAAAATTCAACTACATTAGAGGCCCTAACAGATGAAAGTTGCCAATTTGAATGGAAATCACTATTATTTATAGGTATATTATCTGTATGTCCTTCCACTCTTACATAGTTATCAATTTTATTTAAAATCTTTGATACAGAAATAAGCTTAGGTTTTAATTCGTCTTTTATATCTGCTTTTCCACTATCGAAAAACACACTATCTGTAAAGCTTATAATAAGACCTCTTTCTTCAATACTAGTTGATACGCTTCCTTCTAACTGTAAATCTTTTACTATATCATTAATTTGATTTTCTATTCCCTTTAATTTTTCTTCTTCTGTTTGAACTAACGGTTTTAACTCACCAGCATTATCACTTGAACTTCCAGAATTCTCCTCACTCCCTAACACCGTTGATCCACCAGTAAAAACTGCTCCCATTGAAGTAGCTAATTGTTTATATTTTGTTTCATTTACAGTTGAAGCTGAATATAGTACCACAAAAAATATCATAAGTAACGTTATAAGATCTGAATATGTAAGTAGCCATCTTTCATGATTTTCTGGTTTTTCTACTCTTTTTTTCATACTATTTTTCCTCACCAGCTTTAAGCTTTTTCAATTCTTCTTCTGTTAAAAAACCTTCTAATTTACTTGTTATAGAACTTGGACTAGCTCCAGCTTGTACAAGTAATAGTGCTTCTATACACATCTCTTTTTCTATTATTTCTTCACTATTTAATATTTTTAGTTTATTAGCTATTGGAAGCCACAATAAATTTGCTGTCCCTATACCATAAAGCGTTGCTATAAATGCTACTGCAATTTTAGGCCCCAAAGTGCTTGGATCATCTAAATTACCCAGAACTTGAACTAGTCCCATTACTGTTCCTATAATTCCCATAGTAGGAGCATATCCTCCTGCTGCTTCAAAAATAGAAATTCCTTGATGATGTCTTTCTGATATTTGCTCTAACATAGTTTCTAATGATCCTTTCATTATTTCTGGATCAATTCCATCTACAATCATTTGTAAGCCCTTTCTTATAAAAATATCTATGTTAGGATTGTTTAGGTCTAATTCCAAGCTAAGTAATCCATTCTTTCTTGTTTTAACTGCAATCTCCTTAAAAAATTCTACATTTTCTACAATACTGCTTTCTCTCTTCTTAAATGCAATTGCAATAACTTTAGGAAATCTTTTTAGTATTTTTCCTGGAAAAGCAACTCCAATAGCCCCTATCGTTCCTCCTACAACTATTAATAAAGCTGTAAATTGATATAAAGCTCCTAAAGCTCCTCCTTCTAATATAAATCCTAAAATGATACAAGTAAATGCAAATATTATACTAATTATTATCGTAATGTCCATATTTCACCATCCATATAAATTTATCTTCTAAATTATATATTCTTTATTTTCATATATCAATTTCATTTTTCTGCTGTTTTTTATCCATTTAAGTCCATTTTATTGCATAAAAAAAAACTATTGTGCACTAACTAATTTTATCGTTATAATACACAATAGCTTAAAATTTTTATAGTTTTTTCTTAACTGCCTTAACCCATTCCTTTGCTCCACGAACTGAATCCCAAGCTGTTTCTGCATTTTTCATATAGTATATTGCATCTTCTTCCGAACCTAGACTCTTTAGTTCTGGTGGGTTTTTAGGAATTCTTTTTTGTTTTATAATATAATCTATAACAAATGGATTAGAAGCATTCGCGATTCTTAATGCCCTCTCTGCCTCATCTTTTTTACCAACTTTAAATAAATAAAGTGCCTTTGAAAACTTTGTAGATGATAAATAATCCCCCTTATACCTTTCTAATAGATTCTCCGCCTCCTCATCTAAACTCTCTGAGATGAGCCAAGAAAGCAATATGCCTCTTATTAATAGCCTATCCTCTGGACATAACTCTATTAAATCATTAAATTCTTTTATAGCCTCTAATTTTTCATTTATACTCCAAAGTAAATTTCCAAGTCTATATTTTGCACTATAATAAGGCCTAGTAATTTCTAAATCTAAGAATTTTCCAATATAATCTTTTAGATTTTCTTTTCCTATAACATTCTCAGCAGCTTCTATTCCCTTAATTACTAAAGCTTTTTGTTCTTTTATATTTAATGAGTTATCATATGAAAGTATTATATACGCCTCTGCACAATTTTTACTTATTTCTAATGCTTCTCTAGCTAACTTAACTTTCTTATTATAATTCTTTTGGTTCCATGCTTCATTAGCTAATTTATTAGCTTTTTTTAAGTCTTCATCCTCTTTAATATTAACTTCCATTTGGGAAACACAGACTTCATCTAATGCTAACTTTTTTACAATTTCTTTACTTTCTTCTTTATCTTCTATTTCACCAACTTCACTCTTTAAAGAAGTTAATAACCATTTTTCATCTTCTATATCTATTAATGATCTTACTTCCTTCGATTTTGAAAGCCCTGTACTACTACTTACATTAAATATTTTATATAAATCCCCAGCTTTAATATTAATTTCTGTTTTATTTGTAAATAGTCCATTTTTTAATCCCAAAGCATGTACAATTCCACAAGCCCATGAATTTGCTTTTCCTTTATTTATAGAAGTTGTCTCTAATTTGCATATTTCTTTACATAAGTTCTCTGCAAGAAACAAATATTTTTTATTTAAGCTTTTTTTACAAACCTCTTCAATAGCACTCATTATTTCTAAATATCTTTCATTATTTACCCTAGATGTTTTTTGCATTACTTATTTTCTCCTCTTTCCTTTATGGTATTTGGAATCCCGTAAATTAATTCTCATCTTTAATGATTATTACTTAATTAATAATTTAAGCCAACGTTTTATATTATATTCTATATTAATACTTTTTTCAAATAATAGAATTTTTAGCTATTAGTTATAATTAAAATTTTGTAAATTTGTAACAATTGCCGAATTATGCTATAATATAAGAAAGATAATTTCAAAGGGGGAATTTTGAATGAAAAAGAACATTATAGCTACATTACTATTATTATTTATACCTTTTTCAATAATTTCTTGTACTCCTAAAACTCCAGCTAAAAACGATACAACCTCTAATATTAATGTAAATGAAAATAATTCATCTAAAATTAATGTCAATAAGAATAATTTAGCTAAAAATGATACAATTAATAAAGAGAATAATAATACTCCTCCAGAAATAATAAATGATAATGCTAAAATATATTATTACGATGCTGTTAATGATAAGATAGTTTATATAAATAAAACTATTGAAATAAAAAATAAAGCAGTTGCAACAGCTTTGGTCAATGAATTAAAAAAGGCTCCTAATGACGAGGTTGCATCATCAATATCTACAGACATTTCACTTATATCAGCTAATGTTGACGAAGATAAGGATTGTATAACATTGAATTTTTCTTCTAACTTTGTAAAAGCTCAAAACCTAGGTGGTGGAGCTGAGTCAAGTACTCTTAATGCTATATGTAATACATTTGGTAATTATTTCAATATAAAAAACGTTATAATAACATTAGAAGGTAAACCTTATAGCTCAGGTCATATTTTGATGAAAGATGGAGAAGCATTTAAGGTTGATTTAAGCAATACTGTTGAACTAAGTAAATAATATCTAATAATTAAATACTAACTAAGGAGATTTTAAAATGAGATATGATGAAAGCAAATGCCCTAATTGTGGTAATACAACTAAAGGCGATATAGTTTATAAATGCACTCATTGTTATGATATTTATTGTGAAGCTTGTGCGGGAGATGGTCCTTTAGATACCACTTGTCCTCATTGTGGAGATCTATCTGCTGAAAGACTTTATGACATTAAGTAACTCTATAATAAATATACTACTAAAAATAAGTTTATATCATTAATTTAATGATATAAACTTATTTTTTTATTTATACTCAATTCCTCTTGTATAAAATAAATCATCTGATATAGCTGCAATTCCCTTTATCTTTTTACCTTTTTTTATTCTTTCTTCTTTTATAGGATCTAATGGATATGCATTTCCATTAAACTTTAATACTCTAAAATCCTCTCTCTCATTATCTAGTACTTTTAGTATTAAGTTTCTATATTCATTAGTTTTGTCTTCCGAAATAATTATAGGGCTTGTTGCATTACTTATTTTTGATATTACTTTATACTCATTATTTATTTTATCTAATACAGCTAAAGTTGCCCCTCTTTCAGTACAAAATCTAGGTCCTTCTAAATAAACTAAAACCTGATAACTATCACTATCCTTTAAATTTACTTTATTATATAAATAAGTAACTTTATCTTCTTCTGGATTTAATAAAAATTCTTTCTCTATTGTTCTCTCTATTAAGTTGTCCTTTATAACTTCTGATTCTATAAATTCAACTTTTGAAAAATCTATATACTCTTTTCCACCTATATTACTTAATACTTTTTCCTCACATCTAAGTAATGAATTAGGCCTTTTCTCTCCTAATATAGTAACAAAAGAATTTATTTTTTCAAATTTTGTATCTTTGAAGCTTAAAATGCAATTTAAATTTCCTAAGATATCATTTTCATTTATTCCTATTATCTTTTGTATTGATAAAATATCTATTTTATCATTCCTACTTAAATTTATAGGACTTATTTCAGATACAGGCAAAACCTTTCCAAATATCTCCTTTTTCAACTTTCCATTAGAGTCATAAATGTTATTTAAATAAGCTTTATCTTTTTTACTTATATCTATTAAGTAATTTATATTAGTATTTATATCTACTAAATTAACTTTATAATTATCTTGATATAATACTTGATAAATTTCTCCTCTCTTATAGTAGCCTGTATCAAATATTTTCACTTCTTTATCACTATCTAATGAATACATTTCTCCTATTATATAGCCATTATTCTCTTTATCTTCTATTGTAAATAGTATTTCCTTATTCTTATCAATTTTAAAGTTTTCTAAAGTTATTTTAGGATTATACCCTCTTATTTCTCTTAAGTTTATATCAATCATACTTCCATTTTCTCCGTCAGAAACTATAATTTGCATATTACTATAAACTGCATTCTTCCCCTTTCCCTCTACATTACCTAATAAATAAATAATATCTTCTTCTCTCTTTCCCTTTACGTTACCGATTTTAGTTATTATTACACTCTTTTGATTGGGTACTTCTAATTCAGTTCTTAATAAATCTTTTATATACATTAATATAGCAACCTCTTTTTAATTATTATTACAATACATACTATTACACTATAATAAATTTTGTTATTTTAAATAAAAAAATAAGGTAGGAGTACCCTACCTATAATATAACTTGCAACTAATTGTTAGACATATTTTTTTATTTTCTTTAGGTTTAAATTAAAATGCTCCTTCTCCATCACAAACTGGGCATTTAAAACTACCTTCTCCACTACATGTTACGCATCTTAGATTAGGTGATTTTTCTGTACCACAATCACAGCTTATTCTGCCAGTTCCGCTACAGCTAATGCATTCATTCATATAAATATCTTTATTAACCTCCACAGATTCGCCTCCTATTATTAGTTCCATTAATTAATTATTGTCTAACAAAATAAATTTATTCAATTTATAAGTAAAAGTTGTTAAATATCTCTAAAACTACTAAAAGTCATACTGTATTATAAAATACATTATGACTTTTAATAATTGTAAATTAAACAGAAATTTCGCTCTTAACTTTTAATGCTTCTTTATTATCCTCAATTATAGGATTTATGTAGTTTTCTATAAATTCTACAACTTGACTTGGTGCTCTTCCAACAAACTTAGTAGGATCTATTATATTTAATATTTCACCCTTACTTAACTTAAAGCTATCATCATTTATAATTCTTTCTATTAAATCGTTATCTAAGCCCTCTCCCTTCACTCTTTGAGCTGCTGCCATTGAATGAACTCTTATTTTTTCATGAAGCTCTTGCCTGTCTCCACCTCTTTTTACAGCTTCCATCATTATATTTTCTGTAGCCATAAAAGGAAGTTCATTATTAACATGGCTCTTTATTACTTTTTCATATACTACCATATTTTCAGCAATATTAATATAAAGGTTTAATACTCCATCTAAAGCTAAGAATGCTTCTGCAACTGCAATTCTTTTATTAGCTGAATCATCTAAAGTTCTTTCAAACCATTGTGTTGCAGCTGTTATTGCTGGATTTAATGAATTTACTATAACATATCTTGCTAAAGAACTCATTCTTTCACTTCTCATTGGATTTCTCTTATACGCCATTGCAGATGATCCTATTTGATTCTTTTCAAATGGTTCCTCAACTTCTTTCATACTTTGTAGTAATCTTAAATCATTACTAAACTTATAAGCACTTTGTGCAACTTCTGATAATCTATTTAATACTATAGAATCTAATTTTCTAGGATATGTTTGACCTGTTACGCCATAGCTCCTTTCAAATCCCATCTTTTTAGCTACTATATTGTCTAACTCTTTAACTTTTTCCTCATCATCATTAAACAAAGTCATAAAACTTGCTTGAGTACCAGTAGTTCCCTTGACTCCCCTTAGCTTTAAAGTAGATAATAAGAAATCTATGTTCTCTATATCTAAAACTAAATCTTGCATCCAAAGAGTTGCTCTTTTTCCTACTGTAGTTAATTGTGCAGGTTGAAAATGGGTAAATCCAAGAGTTGGCATATCTTTATATTTCATTGCAAAATTTGATAAATGATTTAATACTGTTACTATCTTTTTCTTTACTAGTAATAGAGCATCTCTCATAATGATTATATCTGTATTATCACCTACATAACAGCTAGTAGCTCCTAAGTGTATAATTCCCTTTGCATTAGGACATTGTAATCCATATGCATATACATGACTCATAACGTCATGTCTAACTTCTTTTTCTTTTTTTATAGCCTCTTCATAGTTTATATTATATATATTAGCTTTAAGCTCTTCTATTTGCTCTTCACTTATGTTTAACCCTAATTCTCTTTCTCCTTCTGCTAAAGCAACCCATAATTTTCTCCATGTTGAAAATTTCATATCATCTGAAAATATATAACTCATTTCTTTTGATGCATATCTTGAATTTAACGGTGTACTATATAAATCTCTCATCCTTAGATAACCTCCGAATAAATTTTTATTTTTCTGATTTATAATTCGTATTATAACATAATAAAATTATTTTTTCAGCTTTTTTAAATTATTTTCAGTTATATTTTGATTATTTTTTAATATATATATACTGTATTAATTCATAAGGGGGATAAATTATGTGTAAAATTAATTTAATGGATAAAATATCTTTTATATTAGTATTAATTGGTGCTATAAATTGGGGATTTATAGGATTACTAGGTATAAATCTTGTTACTTTATTAGTTGGTGGCTCAGTTTTACTACAAAGAATAATATATATAGCTATATTTGCAGGAGCTATTGATTTAGTTTTATTGATGTTTAAATGTAATTCCTTAAAACTATTTAATTAACTACATACTATATATTATAAATAGAAAATAAAAAAGTGCCCCTTGGCACTTTTTTATCTTAGTCTTCTAAGCTAGCTATTAAGTTAACAATTTCTTCAACTGCTAAAGCTTCGTCATCTCCACTTGCTAAAACAGTTACTTTTGCTCCTTTAGTAACTCCTAAAGAAAGAACTCCGATTAAACTCTTAACGTTAGCTTTCTTCCCATTAAATTCAATGCTTACATCTGATTTGAAAGATGAAGCCTTCTTTACTAATAAAGTTGCTGGTCTAGCATGTAAACCAGTTCCGTTGTTTACTACAACCTCTTTAGATATCATTAAACACACCTCTTTACATTAAATTTAAAATAGTTATCTACTTAACTATTTCATTATATATGCAAATAAAAAAAATTTCAAGGTTTATAATGGGCTATTTAACTTATTATGAAAAAGAACTACCTTAATGTAGTCCTTTTCTTTATTTTGCCCAAATAAATTCTCTCCCCAATTTAAACTCCATTTAAATAATATTTAAAATATGGAACTTACTATCTTGGTTGAACGATTAGTTTTATTGCTGTTCTTTCTTCACCATCTATTTCTATATCAGTGAATGCTGGAACACAAACAATATCTTTTCCGCTAGGGGCAACGAAGCCTCTTGCTATAGCAATTGCTTTTACTGCTTGATTTATAGCACCTGCTCCTACTGCTTGAATCTCTACTATATTTTTTTCTTTAATTATGGCAGCTAATGCACCTGCCACTGAATTTGGATTTGATTTTGTTGAAACCTTTAATACTTCCACTTGTCTTTACCTCCTAGATAAAAATCGTTTACAATAAAATTCAAAGTATTTACCCTTGCATTATATATATTCTATGACTACTAGAAAAATCCTTCTTTATTTTGAAAATTTTTTTATATTTAAAAAATTCTTTCCCTTAATAAAAAATAAGGTACATTTTGCTTTGCAAAATGTACCTTATATTATTTAGCATAATCTACTGCTCTTGTTTCTCTTATAACATTAATTTTAATTTGACCTGGATATTCTAACTGTTCTTCTATACTCTTAGCTAAGCTTCTAGCTAATTCTATAGATCCAGCGTCATCTAAATGATCTGGTTTAACCATAATTCTAATCTCTCTACCAGCCTGAATCGCATATGATTTTTCTACACCTTCGTAAGAATTTGCAATTTCTTCAAGTTTCTCTAAACGCTTAATATATGCTTCTAGAGTTTCTCTTCTAGCACCTGGTCTTGCCGCTGATATAGCATCAGCTGCTTGAACTAATACAGCTTCTAGTGTTAACATTTCAACATCTCCATGATGCGCAGCTATAGCATTATATACAGCTTGTGATTCTCCATACTTCTTAGCTAAATCTCCACCTATTACAGCATGGCGACCTTCTTCTTCTTGTGTTGCTACTTTACCTATATCATGTAGTAAACCTGCTCTTTTAGCTAAGTTTACATCTAAGCCTAGCTCTGCAGCCATAACACCAGCTAAATATGAAACCTCAATAGAATGTTTTAACACATTTTGTCCATAACTAGTTCTATACTTTAGTCTACCAAGTAGTTTAATTATTTCAGGATGAACACCATGAACACCAGTTTCTAATGTTGCTTGTTCTCCTTCTTCTTTAATATCATTTTCAACATCCTTAGTAGCTCTTTCTACCATTTCCTCGATTCTAGCTGGATGAATTCTACCATCCACAATTAACTTTTCTAAAGCTATTTTAGCAATTTCTCTCCTTACCGGATCAAAACTTGATAAAATAACTGCTTCTGGAGTATCATCTATAATTAAATCCACTCCTGTTAATGTTTCAAGAGTTCTGATATTTCTACCTTCTCTCCCTATAATTCTACCCTTCATTTCATCATTTGGAAGGGCAACAACATGTACTGTTGATTCTGATACATGATCTGCGGCACATCTTTGAATAGCAGTTGTTATAATTTCTCTTGCCTTTTTATCTGCTTCTTCCTTAGCCTTTGCCTCTATATCTTTGATCATAATAGCAGTTTCATGAGTTATTTCTCTTCTTACTTCTTCTAAAAGAATTTCTCTTGCTTCTTCAGTAGATAGAGTTGCTATTCTTTCAAGCTCCTCTCTTCTTTTAGAATATAGTTCCTGTACATTTGCTTCCATTTCATCGATTTCTTGTAATCTTTTATTTAGTGCTTCTTCTTTCTTTTCTAAAAGATCACTCTTTTTGTCTTGGGATTCTTCTCTTTGAATAAGCCTTCTTTCAAGTCTTTGAATTTCGTTTCTTCTTTCTCTTGAATCCCTTTCAAGATCATTTCTAAGTCTATGAACTTCTTCCTTAGCCTCTAAAATTGATTCTTTCTTAGTAGCTTCAGCTTCCCTCTTAGCATTTTCTAAAAGGTTTTCTGCTTCTTTTTCTAAGCCTTCTATCTTTGTTTTAGAAGCGCTTTGTATAGCTTTATAAAGTACTAAGCATAATACGGCTAATACTATAATATCAACTATTACCCAAATAAGAATTTTATCCATAACAACACCTCCTCCATTCATATAAACCTATAGTTTAACAGAAAATGTAGTAGGCATCATACTTAATCTAACTGATATTTGAAATATGATAAAACCAGTATTTGTTATTATTTTATCTTAAAATTAAAATTATGTCAAGTTTAGTTACATAAATAAGGAAACAAATTTTAATTGTTTACATAATTATGAAATCTTTGTCTAAGATTATTTTCTGCCAAATATAAATAATAAAGTCGATAATAGTAATTATAATATTACTATTATCGACTATTATTATTAACATATTTAGCTAACTATATTCGAATTATTATTAAATTTATTCTTCTTTGCCATTTTTATTTGTAGAAACCTCTTTCATAACCGGTAAATCATATTTTTCTCTTATCTTATTTTCTATTTCTAATGCTGTTTCAGCATTATCTTTTAAGTATTGTTTTGCATTTTCTCTACCTTGGCCAAGTCTTATATCGCCATAAGAAAACCATGCTCCACTTTTTTGAACTATTCCTTCTTTAACACCTACATCTACAATATTACCAGTTCTTGATATACCTTCATTATACATTATATCAAATTCAGCTTGTTTAAATGGAGGAGCTACTTTATTTTTCATTACCTTAACTCTTGTTCTGTTTCCTACAATGCCTTCACCTTGCTTTATTGAATCAATTCTTCTAACATCAAGTCTAACTGAAGAATAGAACTTTAAAGCTCTTCCACCTGTTGTAGTTTCAGGATTTCCAAACATAACTCCAACCTTTTCTCTTAATTGGTTTATAAATATAGCCACACAGCCTGTTTTTTGGATAGTTCCTGTTAATTTTCTTAAAGCTTGGGACATAAGTCTAGCTTGAAGACCAACGTGAGAATCACCCATTTCACCTTCAATTTCTGCTCTTGGAACTAATGCTGCAACTGAGTCAACTACTATAACATCAATTGCTCCTGAACGAACTAAAGCTTCAGCAATTTCAAGCCCTTGTTCACCTGTATCTGGTTGTGAAACTATAAGATTTTCAGTATCAACCCCTAAATTTCTCGCATAACTTGGATCTAAAGCATGTTCTGCATCTATAAACGCAACAGCTCCACCATTTTTTTGAGCTTCAGCAGCAATATGTAAAGCTACTGTTGTTTTACCTGAACTTTCTGGTCCATATATTTCTATTATTCTTCCCTTAGGAACTCCCCCTATTCCTAAGGCTATATCCAAGTCAAGACAACCTGTTGAAATAGATTCTATATTTAATGAACTATTCTCACCTAGTTTCATTATAGATCCTTTACCAAACTGCTTTTCAATTTGACCCATTGCATTTTCTATAGCTTTTAACTTATCCATATCTATATTTCCCATATAGCACCTTCCTCTCTAAAACGAACATTTGTTCTATAAATAAATTATAAAGTATTTATTGAATATAGTCAACATCTAATATATATTTTTTTAACATAATATTTTCCATATTAAAAGTTCCAACTATTTTAGATGGAACTTTTATTTTAAATTATACCCAATTTTTTCTATTATAAACTATTTATTAGTATCTATTATCTTTTTATTTTTTTTAAAGTAATCATACCCTGATACTATTGTCATTATTACAGCTAAAAACAATAGATATTTTGGTCCATATTTAATAATTAGCTTAAATGTATCGCTTGCTGATACTAATGACATTAAATATTTTGAAGACCCTATATTTACTTGAATTAATGAAACTATTATAGCTGCTATTTGCGTAACAGTTTTAACCTTTCCCCACATACTTGCAGCAATTACCTTTCCTTCTGATGCAGCAATTGTTCTAAGGCCTGAAACTGCAAACTCTCTTGCAATTATCACTACAGTTGCCCAAGCTGGTACAACTTGAAGTTCAACTAATGAAATTAAAGCAGCTGTAACTAAAAGTTTGTCTGCAAGTGGATCCATAAATTTTCCAAAATTAGTTACTTGATTTCTACTTCTTGCAATATATCCGTCTAATTGATCAGTTAAAGATGCAATTATAAATATAAAAGTAGCTATGAAAGTTCCATATGGAATGTCATTTACCGCAATAAATATTAAAAATAACGGTACTAAAAATATTCTTAACATTGTTAGCTTATTTGCTAAATTCATTACATACCTCTCCTACTAAATCATACTCTAAAGCCTCTTTAATTTCTACCTTAACAAATTCTCCTCTTTCAAGGTTTTTAGTGGTATTAATTAATATAATTCCATCAATTTCTGGCGCCATTTCTGAACTTCTTCCAATAAAATATTTTCCTTTTCTTCCATCTATAATAGTATCATAAACTTTAGATATTTTCAATTTGTTTAACTCTTGAACTACTATTTTTTGGACTAACATAAGTTCTCTTTGTCTTTCTTCTTTTACTTCTTCATCTATCTGATTTTCCATAGCTGCAGCTGGAGTTCCATCTTCTTTTGAATATTTAAAAACCCCAACATTATCGAGCTTATATTCATTTAAAAAATCACAAAGTTCTTTAAAGTCTTCCTCTGTTTCACCAGGGAATCCAACTATAAGAGATGTTCTAAGAGTTATCCCAGGAATTCTTTTTCTTAATTTATCTATTATTTTTGTTATTGTTTCTTTATTTGTTCTTCTTGCCATACGCTTTAATATATTATTACTTATATGTTGTATAGGTAAATCTAGATATTTTACAACCTTTGGATTTGTTGCCATTTCTTCAATTAATTCTTCTGTTATTTCTTCTGGGTAGCAATAAAGTAATCTTATCCATTCTATGCCCTTAACTTTTGAAATTTCTCTAATTAATTCATGCAGTTTATTTTCCTTGTAGATATCCACTCCATAATAAGTTAAATCTTGTGCTATTAAAATAATTTCCTTAACTCCATTTTCAGCAAGAAGATTTACCTCTTTTAATATATTTTCTATATTTCTACTTCTAAACTTCCCTCTTATCTTTGGTATTATACAATAAGTACAATAGTTATCACAGCCTTCTGCTACTCTTATATAAGCTGTATGTTTATCGGTAGTTAAAAGTCTTATTCCTTCATTTATATTTTCATCACTATAATTTGCTGCAAGTATCCTTCTTTCGCCTTTTATAAAGTCTAATATAAGCTTATGTAGCTTCATATAGTCATTAACACCCATAAGTATATCAATTTCTGGCATAAGATCTAAAAGCTCTTCACCATATCTTTGTGTTAAACATCCTGTTGCTATAAGCATTTTGCATTTATATTTATTTTTATACTCAGCCATTTCTAGTATAGTATCTATAGATTCTTGTTTTGCACTTTCTATAAACCCACATGTATTTACTATTATTATTTCAGCTTCCTTAGGATCATTAGTTATTTCATAAAATTTATTTATTGTTCCTAGTATAAGTTCAGAATCTACTCTGTTTTTATCGCACCCTAAACTTATCATACCAACTTTATACTTTTCCAAAGATACTTCCTCCTACGTTTTCTACATTATTTCTCATTTAGCCTAAACTTATTTTAATGTACAAAAATAATATTTACAAGTTTTTTTAATCTTCAATATTTAATTCTTCTTTTGAAACTAGAACCTGCCTTGGTCTACTTCCATCTTTTTCAGAAATAACACCACGTTCCTCAAGTTCATCCATTATTCTCGAAGCTCTATTAAAGCCTATTCTAAGCTTTCTTTGAAGGAATGATGTAGATGCTTGATTATATTCTATAACAATCTTTATTGCTTCCTCTAAAAGTTCATCACCATCTTCTGAATCTTCACCTCTGCCACCTTCTTTTATTCCATTTTCTATATGCTCAATTATAGATTTTTCATAGTCAGAATTAGATTCTTCATCCTTTATAAAGTTTACAACCTTTTCTACTTCTTCTTCTGATATAAATGCCCCTTGAACTCTAAGAGGTTTATTTTCACCTATTGGACAATATAACATATCCCCTCTTCCAAGAAGCTTTTCAGCTCCAGTAGAATCTAGTATTGTTCGAGAATCAATTCCTGACGAAACTGCAAAGGAAATTCTTGATGGTATATTAGCCTTAATTACACCTGTAATTACATCTACAGAAGGCCTTTGTGTTGCAATTATTAAGTGCATTCCTGCAGCTCTAGCCATTTGAGCTAATCTACATATATAGTCTTCTACATCATTTGGACACGCCATCATTAAATCTGCAAGTTCATCTACAATCATAACTATATATGGTAACTTTTCTTCAATCATCCCTTTTTCATAAAGAGCATTATAGCTCTCTATATTTCTTACAGATGAATCTGCAAATAACTTATATCTTTTATTCATCTCATTAACTGCCCAATTTAAAGCTGCTGCTGCTTTTTTAGGATCTGTTACTACTGGAATTAAGAGATGTGGTATTCCATTATAAACGCTAAGCTCTACCACCTTAGGATCTACCATAAGTAGTTTTACTTCATTTGGACTATATTTATATAATAGACTAACTATAAGTGTATTTATACATACAGATTTACCTGAGCCTGTTGCACCTGCAATTAACATATGAGGCATTGTAGCTAAATCTCCAACTACACATTTTCCTGTAATATCTTTTCCTAATGCAAAAGCTAACTTTTTATTTGAAGTTTCAAACTCTTTAGAGTCTAAAACTTCTCTTAAAAATACTGATGTTTGTTTATTATTAGGAACTTCTATTCCTATTGCCGCTTTTCCAGGTATAGGGGCTTCCATTCTTACGCCACTCGCAGCAAGTCCTAATGCTATATCATCTTGTAAGTTTACTATTTTTGAAACCTTTACTCCAGGACTTGGTTGAATTTCAAATCTAGTTACAGATGGTCCCTTCGTTACTTGAACTACCTTTGCATCTACTCCAAAATCATTAAGTATCCCTTCAAGCTTCCCAGCATTTTCTATAAGTTCTTTTTTATCTTCACTTTTAAGCTTCATTTTGCTATTTATATTTAAAAGTTCTACTGATGGATGCTTGTAAATTTTTTCTTCTTTTTTCTCATCTATTAAACTTTCTTCTATTTCTTTACTAACTACATCTTTAACTGTATTATCTAACTTTTCTTTTTTCTTAGCTCTTTCATCAACCTTTACTTCTTTATTGAAATGATTTTCTGCAATTCTTTCTTCATCAAAAACTTCTACATTAAAAGGATTAATCTTTTTTCTTTCTTTAAATTCTTCACCTGAATTTTCAATAGCATTCTCATCTAATGATGAATTTTTCATAAAATCTAAAATCTTTATTTTATTATTTATTCCAGTTATAAATTCTTCTCTTTCCTTTTCTTCCCTCTTTGGTACAACATCTATTAAAGGAGTATTTTCTTTTTCCTTTACTATATTAACTTCCTTATTCAAAGCTTTTTCCTTTGTTTTAAGCTTTTTACTTTTTTCTTTAAAAAACATAACTATATCGTATAATGTTATATCAAAAAGAAGTACTGTTCCTATAACCCATAAAGCCGAATATAATATATATGAACCAATATAACCAATAAGTCTACTTAAAGGGTAAGATAGCAGATGTCCTAATAACCCACCATGAATACCTTTTATACTTACAATTTCAATCCATGTATTATAAAAACCATCTTTCTTTTCTAATATATGAATACTACCAGTAGAACATCCTAATGTTATAGCTAATATAATAAGAGTTATTCCAAAAAATCTTCTTGTTACTTTGATACTTCCTTTTGAAGCTATACTATGATATCCAAAATAAATTAAATATAACGGAAGTACAAAAGCACTAACCCCTACTAACTTATATATTACCTCCCTTGATAAAATAGATAAGGCACCTGCCCAAGTAGTATAAATTGCTATAGCTAATAAAATTCCTACAGCTATATAAATTATACCTTTAATATCTCCATTTTCTTTTATATCACTTTTTTTATTAGTGTCCTTCTTTTTACTAGTATTTTTTGCCTTAACTCTAGACACATAATCACCTCGCTGTTTTCCCATTTACTGTAAGTTACTCATTTACATAATAATATTATAAACTTTATAGAAAAAAAAGCAATTTAAATAACTACCTATTATTTAAACTGCTTAAATTAATATATTATATTATAAATAAAAACTGTCATTTTCGTAAATTTCTATATCTATTCTTCCTTTTCTTCTGTCAATTCCTTTTCTTTTTCTTCTATTAATTTTTTTAATTTACTTAAGGCATCCTTTATTCCCCCTACTTCATCTATAAGCCCACAATCTACAGCTTGTTTTCCTATTAAAATAGTTCCCATGTCATTTAATAATTCATCCGATTTTAACATCATTTCTTTTAATTCATTCTTATCTATTTTTGATGTTCTTACTATAAAGCTATCTATTCTTTCCTGCATTTTTTGGAAATAATTAAATGTTTGAGCTACACCTATAACAAAGCCATTCATTCTTATTGGATGTACAATCATTGTTGCTGAAGGTGTTATAAATGAATAACTAGATGAAGTTGCTAAAGGTACTCCTATTGAATGTCCACCACCAATTACTATTGATACTGTTGGCTTTGAAAGAGAATTTATCATTTCTGAAATAGCCAATCCCGCTTCAACATCTCCTCCAACTGTATTTAATACTATTAATACACCTTTTACATTATCATTTCGCTCCATAGAGATGAGTTGAGGAATTACATGTTCATATTTTGTTGACTTAGATTGAGCTGGTGAAACTTGATGTCCTTCTATTTGTCCTATTATTGGTAATATTTGAATGCTTTCATCTTGCGCTACTTCGTTTGCAGTTCCGAACTCTTTTATTTCTTCTCTTTTTTCTTTAGATTCTCTTAAATCTTCTTCATTTTCTATATCTTTATTTCCATCAGTCGATGAGTAAAAAAAATTATTCATAATAAAATCCTCCTATACAGTATTATTTTGCACAGGAGGATTTATTTTATTCACCTAAGTTAAATGCTTTATGAAGTAAATTTAGTGCTTTGATAATATTCTCTGATTGAATTAAACACCATATAGTCATATTAGAGTCAGCTGTTTGAAGAATTTCTATTGAACCCTCTGCTAGGGTTTTTATTATTTTTGCCATTATTCCAGGGACTCCATTCATTCCAATACCTACTATAGCTATAGTGCTACAGTTTTCTTTTATATTGTAATTTATATTTACTTCTTTAAAGACTTTTTCTAATTTTTCCTTTTTACATGAATCTATGGTAAAAATTTGTTCAGTTGGAAATATATTTATAAGATCTAAGCTTATACTACTTTTTGCTAAAGTTTCTAATAAATATCTATAATTAGTGTTATCTTTATTTTCTTTTAATCTTACTGTTACTTGTATTCTATTATTTAAATGTGTTATTCCTGAGATAACTTTTTTATGATCACTTGTCCCGTAACTGTTTACTAAAGTTCCCTTGCAATCATTCATTGTATTTTTTATAACTATTGGAATATTGGCTCTTCTTGCACACTCAACAGCTCTTGGGTGTATAACTTTTGCCCCCTGATCTGCAAGTTGAAATATTTCATTGTAACTTATTGTGTCTATTAATGCTGCATCTCTTACTATTCTTGGATCAGCAGTCATTATACCATCTACATCTGTATAAATTTCAATTGCTTCTGCATTTAATGACATTCCTAATATACAAGCAGATGTATCACTTCCCCCTCTTCCCAAGGTAGTTAAATATCCTTTTTCAGTTACACCTTGAAAACCTGTAACAACTGGAACTTTACCACTTTCTAAAATATTTTGTATATTTTCTAGGTTTGTGTAAATTAGTTCAGCTTCGGAAAAGCTATCATTTGTTATAATACCTGCTTGACCTCCAGTAAGTGGAACTGCTTGAATGCCTTCATTTATTAAGACATTACTCATTAATACCGAACTTATTATTTCTCCACAGCACATAAGCATATCTGTTGCTTGTAGGTTATTTCTCTTAAAATTATTATCTAATAATGATAATAAAGTATCTGTAGCATAAGGTTCACCTCTTCTTCCCATAGCAGATACTACTACTACAGGAGAAAAGCCTTTATTTATTGCATTTTTAACCTTAGATACTACTTGATTTCTTCTTTCTTCAGTAGATACAGATGTACCTCCAAATTTTTGTATAATTATTTTCAAGTAATAACCTCCCTAAGTTATGCTCTTGCCCTCCTTATCTTTTCCTTATCAGCTGAAACTACAATAACATTTGCTCCAACTTTAGTTACATAATTCCAAGGAATTTCTACATATTCTCTTCCTCCAAATAAACCCAATTTACTTCCAGCAACAGCAGCAACTACAAATTGTAAATTTCCATCTTCATCAATTATAAAATCTAGAGCTTGTTGAGTATCATATTTTTCTGCTTCTTCTGTATTAAATATTTCAAATCTTTCTAAATCACTAAGAAGCCTATACTTATACTCTCTTTTAGGATCTTCTTCATAATATTCCCCTTTTCTTTTATCGCCTCTTAACATAAGATTCACCTCCATACTATCTTATGTAAATCTTATGCTAATTAGAGATAATTTAGTACATAATATTATGGTAATATTATGTACTTTTTAACCCTTCATTATTAGAGTTATCATAAGCTTTTATATTAGGCTCTATAATATGATTTAACTTTTCCCATTCTATATCTTGACCTACATATGATGAGCTTATTATGCCTGGTTTAAAGCAAGTATCTAATACATATTTTATGTCTTCACTATTTATATTGTTAATTCTTTTTATTACTTCTTCTTGAGTTTTAATCTTATTCTGAAGCAACATGCTTTTTGCATTAGCAAACATTCTAGATGAAGTACTTTCTAATCCTAATATATAACTTGCTTTTATTTTTTCTTTATTAATTTCTAATAAATCTTTTGAAATTCCTTTATCCGCAAACTTTTTAAGCTGCTTATTAATTACATCTAAAGCTTTATCTGCTGATTGCTTACTTACACCTGTATATATATTATTTATTCCTACGCCTAAATATGGTTGACCATATGAATAAATAGTATAGCAAAGACCTAATTCTTCTCTAACATTTTGGAATAATACAGATGATGCTCCTCCTCCAAAAACATTATTTAAAAGGACTAATGCATAAGATTTTTCGTGAGCATATGGTAATCCATTTAAAGTCAAATTTATATGAACTTGTTCTATTTGTTTATTTGTATAGTTACTTTCATTAAGTAAAATAGGTGTCTTGTATTCAGGTACATAGTGTCCTTCACTTTCCCAAGAACCAAAGTTTTCTTCTATCATCTTCATTAACTCTTTTTCATCAAATTTTCCACAAACAGATATTACTGAATTATGCGGTGCATAATGAGATTTAACAAATTTCTTTATCTTATCACTATTAAATGATTTTATATTATCTATACTCCCAAGTATAGGATATGATAATGAATTATCGCCAAATACTGCTTTTGATTGATTATTATCTAAAACATCTTCTGGAGTATCTTCACTCATATTTATTTCCTCAATAACTACTCCTTTTTCTTTTTCTATTTCTTCGTCATCGAATTTAGAATTTAATATCATATCAGCTAGTATTTCTATAGATAAATCTAAATGTGTACTTAAAGCTTTTATATAATAGCAAGTTGCCTCTTTACTTGTATATGCATTAATTTGTCCACCTACATTTTCTATTTGTTGAACTATCTCCTTTGAAGTTCTATTTTCTGTTCCCTTAAAAAACATATGCTCTATAAAATGAGATATACCATTTAGCTCTAAGTCCTCGTTTCTTGAACCATTTTGAACCATCACCCCAACACTTATTGAATTTACATGATCTATATATTCTGTTACAACTCTTAATCCATTTTTTAATGTATATATATTGTACATAGTTCCTCCTCTTTATCTATTTTAAATTTATTCTATATTACTATTATTCTATATTATTTTAGAGTTATGTAATACTAATTATTTATATTTAATTAAAATTTTATCATATAAAGAAAAAAAGGCAATAAATTGCCCTTTACTAACTTTTTTTCTATTCGCTTTTTTCTGTTTCACCTTCTGAATCATCAGTTAATGCATCTTTTCTTGAAAGATTAATTCTTCCTTGATTATCTATTTCAGTTACCTTAACTAATATTTCATCTCCCACAGATACAACATCTTCAACCTTATTTACTCTTGCCTTATCTAATTTTGATATATGGCATAATCCTTCTTTATTTGGAAGAATTTCAACGAAGGCTCCAAATGCAGCTATTTTTGTTACTTTTCCTAAGTAAACTTCTCCAGCTTTAACTTCTTTAGTTAAGCCTTCTATAATAGCTATTGCTTTATTTACGCCATCATGATCTGCTGAAGATACAAATACTGTACCATCTTCTTTAATATCAATTTTAACTCCAGTTTCATCGATAATCTTGTTTATAACTTTTCCACCTGCACCTATAACATCTCTTATCTTTTCTGGATCAATACTTATTATTAAAGTTTTAGGAGCATATGTTGAAACTTCTTTTCTTGATTGTGGAATACATTCACTTATTTTATCTAATATATGAAGTCTAGCTTTTCTAGCTCCCATTATAGCATCTTCTATAACTTTAAAGCTTAAACCTTTTATTTTAGTATCAACTTGTATTGAAGTAATACCCTCTGTAGTTCCTGCAACCTTAAAGTCCATATCAGCAAAGAAGTCTTCTATTCCTTGAATATCTGTTAAAACTTCTTCTTTTGAAAGGTCTTCTGAAGTTATAAGTCCCATTGCTATACCAGCAGCTGGTCTCTTAAGAGGTACACCTGCATCTAAAAGAGCTAACGTACTACCACAAACTGAAGCTTGTGATGTAGAACCATTAGAGCTTAATACTTCTGATACTAATCTAATAGTGTATGGAAATTCTTCTTCTGAAGGTATTAATGGCTCTAAAGCTCTTTCTGCTAAAGCTCCATGTCCTATTTCTCTTCTTCCCGGTCCTCTAAGTGGTCTTACTTCACCCACTGAATAGGCTGGGAAGTTATAATGATGCATGTATCTCTTAGATTCTTCTTCACCTATCCCGTCAATTATTTGAATATCACCTACAGCTCCCAATGTAGCAACTGTCATTACTTGAGTTAACCCTCTTGTAAATAATCCTGTACCATGAGTTCTTGGAAGAATTCCAACCTCACAAGAAATTGGTCTAACCTGATCAAAGGCTCTTTCATCTGGTCTTCTGTGATAATTCAAAAGCATATCTCTTACAACTTCTTTTTGTAAGTTATAGATTATTTCTTTTACATCAGCTAGGTTTTCTGGATACTTTTCTTCAAATTCTGCATAAACCTTTTCATTTACTTCGTCCATTGCAGCATTTCTTTCATCTTTATCCTTTATCCACATAGCTTCTTTAATCATTTCACTAGCATATTCTTTAATAGCATTTTCTAATTCTTCACTTGGCTTATATAGTTCTGGAACCATTTTTTCTTTTCCAAATCTACTCATAGCTTCTTCTTGGAATTTGATTATATCTTGACAACTATCAAATCCAAATTTAATTGCACTAATCATAACATCTTCTGGAATTTCTTGACCGCCAGCTTCAATCATCATAACTCTTTCACTAGTTGCGCAAACAGTTAATTGAAGTTCACTTTCTTCTCTTTCTTTAGATGTTGGGTTTAAAATGAAGTTTCCATCGATTAGACCTACTTGCACAGCTGCAACAGGTGTTGTAAAAGGAATGCTTGATAAACATAATGATAATGACGCTGCATTAATTGCTAGAATTTCTGGTAGGTTATCCTTTTCAACTGATACTACTGTGCAAACAACTTGCACATCATTTCTATATCCCTTTGGAAATAATGGTCTTAAAGGTCTATCAACTGCTCTTCCAAATAATATAGCATTTTCTGAAGGTCTACCTTCCCTCTTAATAAATCCACCTGGAATTTTTCCTACTGAGTATAATCTTTCTTCGTATTCTACGCTTAATGGAAAGAAATCTATACCCTCTCTTGGTTTTTCTGAAGCATTTACATTAGTTAAAATAACTGTGTCTCCATAGCTAATAAATGATGCTATATTTGATAACATCCCAACTTTTCCAAATTCTAATTTAAGCTCTCTACCAGCTATAGTTGTTTTCATTACATTGTTCATTTTGTAACCTCCCTTCGGGCTTATCTCTTATCATTTAAATTTGTTAAAATAATAGAGCGGCTTAAAAACCGCTCTAAAGACTATCTTCTTAAGCCTAATTTTTTGATTATAGCTCTGTATCTTTCGATATCTTGAGCAGCTAAGTAATTTAAAAGACCTCTTCTTTGTCCAACCATCATTAAAAGACCTCTTCTTGAGTGGTGGTCTTTCTTGTGCATCTTTAAATGACCAGTTAAAGAATTAATTCTTTCTGTTAATAAAGCGATTTGCACTTCTGGTGAACCAGTATCTCCTTCATGTCTTCCGTGTTCTTTAATTATTTCTTGCTTTCTTATTGCGTCCATTGTTCGCACCTCCGTAAAATTATCCCCTATATCCAGGAAATGAGCTAGCACCCTCATATCTTAGAATTAGGTTCTTCTTTGCTATTATAACAAATCATATACATATTGTAAATTATAAATTTATATAAATTATATTACTATATCCTTATCTTTTGCAAATTTTTCATCTTTTTTTATTTGTGCAACAAGTTCTTCTAAAGAGTTAAACTTTATTTCACCTCTTATTCTTTCTATAAAATAAATTTTAATCTCCACACCATAGATTTCTTCATTAAAATTTAATATAAAAGTTTCTATAGTTAATTGTTGCCCATTTACTGTAGGATTATTCCCCACAGATGTAATTCCTCTGTAAATTTTATTTTTATATTCTACATTGGTATAATAAACTCCTTTTTGGGGAATTATCATTTCCTCATCAAACTCTAAATTTGCAGTTGGAAATCCTATAGTTCTTCCAAGTTTTTTACCATGAATAACTTTACCTTTAATTAAATATGGCTTAGACAACATCTTAAAAGCTTCTTCTACATTTCCCTCTAAAATAGCTTTTCTTATTCTTGTACTACTTATTACATCATCTTTATACGTATATGGTTCTATTATATACAATTCGTATCCATATTTTGCTTGAAGACTCTCTAACAGCTTTACTTCACCTAGATTTTTATATCCAAACTTAAAGTTAAAGCCAACTACAATTCCTTTTACATTATAGTCCAAACAAAGTAATTTTATAAAATTCTCTGCCGACATTGACATAAACTCTTTAGTAAAGCTTCTAAGGACTACTATATCTACATTTTCTTCTTCTAAATACTTAAGTTTTGTTTCTAAATCCATAATTAATTTAGGTGCATTCTCTGGATTTACTAATGTTTTAGGGTGATTCTTATATGTAAACACCATGCTTTTCCCATTTTTTTCTTTAGCTATTTCTACAGTCTTTTTTACAAGAGATAGGTGTCCACAATGAAGTCCATCAAAGCTTCCCAACGCAACATAGTTACCTTTTTCCTTCTTATCCATAATAATATCATCTATTACTATCATATCCTGCTCCCCTAATTAATTAATAATTTTTCTATTTTAAAGCCCTGATGATCGCTTTTTCCAAGTCCAATAAAATTTCCACTTTCATCATAAACTCTATATAGTTTTCCTAATTCAACATTATCTTTAGTAAATCTCTTATCAAAAACTTTAACGCCATTAATTAAAAGCTTTGAAAATCTATTTAAAACTATTAATTTCTTATAGGTATCTAATGCATCTTCTATACTTATAATATAATTCTCTATATTCTCTGAATTTATATTATCTATATTAATGGATTCTTCTTCAGTAAATTTGGATGTCTTGCTTCTTTTTAGCTTTGTCATTGTAGCTCCAACTCCCAAAGCCTCACCTATATCATAACAAAGACTCCTTATGTAGGTCCCTTTAGAACATGTTACCTTCATTTTAATATAGGGATTATTTATTTTAATATCTTCTATTTCATATATTTTAACAAGTCTACCTTCTCTTTCTACTTCTATGCCTTTTCTTGCTAGTTCATAAAGTCTTACCCCATTTTGCTTTATAGCAGAATACATAGGCGGTATTTGAGAATATTCACCTTTAAATAAATAAATAGACTTTAATATCTCTTCCTCTTCTATATTAGAAGGATCTTTTTCATCTATTATATCTCCCTCTAAATCATATGTAGTAGTTTTTATACCAAGCTTAAATTCTACTTCATATACTTTATCTGAATTCATTATATAATCTATAATTTTAGTTCCTTTTCCTATACATACCGGTAAAACTCCACATGCTTCTGGATCTAATGTTCCAGTATGTCCTACTTTACCAGTAGATGCAGCTTTTTTTACAATTCTAACTACATCAAAAGAAGTCATACCAGCATTCTTAAAAATATTAATTACACCGTCCATTACAACAACTCTTTCTCTATTTCTTCTAGAATTTTATCCTTAGCCTCTTCTAATTTTATCCCCTTTAGAGTTATCCCTGCTGCTTTTACATGGCCTCCGCCACCTAATTTTTCTGCAATATTTCTAACATCAAAATTATTCTTTGATCTTAAACTTGCTTTAGAACCATTTTCTATTTCTTTAATTAATACGGCAACTTCAACACCTTTTATTTGTAATCCAAAAGAAATTATATCTGATGTATCTCCTATTTCTACTCCTAACTCTTCCCCATAAGAAATAGGAATTTTAATAAGAGCCACTCTTCTATCAAACAATAATTCCATATTATTTAGAGCTTTACCTATTAATCTAATCTTCTCAAAACTTTTATTATCAAAAAGATTTTGATGTATGTTTGTATTATTTACACCTATGTTTTTTAATCTTGCTGCAATAGTATGAGTTCTAAAAGTTACATTTGAATGTCTAAAAGCACCTGTATCCGTAACTAATGATGTGTAAAGGCATGTTCCTATTTCTCTTATGTCATCCTTTTCCTCATTAAAATTTAAGCCTAATATTTCTAATAATTCAAATACTATTTCTGCTGTTGCTGCTGCCTCTGTATCTACATAATTTAAATCTCCATACTTATCATTTGAAATATGGTGATCCACATTTAATATACTTCCTTTAAAATTATCTAAATTTGCAGATATTCTTTCGTAATTTCCACAATCTAGAACTATAACTATAGGAGTGTCTTCAGTTGGAGATGTTAAATTTCCTGTAGCTTCATTTGCAGCAGGAAGAAATTGAAGATTTTCTGATATTATATCCTTTGAAATTAAATAAGCGTCCTTTTTTATACCTCTAAGTCCATTTAATAGTGCAAGTGCACTACCTACCGCATCACCATCTGGTGATACATGGTAGGTAATGCCTATTTTTTTACTATTTAAAATTGCTTTACTTACTTCTTGTAAAGTAGACATCTATTTTTCTCTAGCCTTTTCTATAAGCTCTTCTATCTTCATACTATAGCTTATAGAGTCATCAAGTTCAAATAGAATTTGAGGAGTATTTCTCAAATTTATTCTTTGACCTATTTCTTTTCTTATATATCCGCTTGCACTTTTTAATGCTGCAAAGGTTTCATTCTTTTCTTCTTCATTCTTTCCAAATATACTTACAAATACCTTTGCATATCTTAAATCCTTTGTTACTTTAACTGCTGTAATTGAAACCATAGCCGTCATTCTAGGATCCTTGATTTCATCTCTTATTATAACGCTTATTTCTCTTTTAACTTCTTCGTTTATTCTTCCGCCTCTGTAATTAGCCATTTAAAATCACCTCTTTATTTAAAGCTGTTTTCTTTCAATTGCTTGCATACTAAATGACTCTATTACGTCACCTTCTTTAAGATCATTGAATTTTTCTACGCTTAAACCACATTCATATCCTGTGTTTACTTCCTTAGCATCGTCTTTGAATCTCTTAAGTGAAGCTAAAGTAGATTCAAATATTACTATTCCATCCCTTATTACTCTTACTTCTGAGTTTCTTAACATTTTACCATCTGTAACGTAACATCCTGCAATTGTTCCTACATTAGAAATTTTATAAACTACTCTTACTTCTGCTTTACCATTTACAACTTCTTTGTATTCTGGATCAAGCATTCCTATCATTGCTGATTTAACATCTTCTATTGCATCATATATTATTCTATATGTTTTAATTTCAACACCATCTCTATCAGCTATCACTGTTGCATTTGAATCTGGTCTTACGTTAAATCCTATAAGTAATGCATTTGATGCTGTTGCTAGTGTAACATCTGTTTCTGTTATAGCTCCAACACCACCGTGAATTACTCTTACCTTTACATCTTCTGTTGAAAGCTTTTCTAAAGATTGTTTTATAGCTTGAACTGAACCTTGTACGTCAGCCTTAACTATTATTCCAAGCTCTTTAACAGTCCCTTCTTGAATTTGACTATATAAATCTTCAAGAGAAACTCTATTAGCTGAATGGAAGCTTTCATCCTTAATTTTTTGTTTTCTAATTTCAGCCATATTTCTAGCTGTCTTTTCATCTTTAACAACAGTAAATCTATCTCCTGCTGCTGGTACTTCTGAAAGTCCTAGTATTTCTACTGGTATAGAAGGTCCAGCTGATTTAATACTCTTTCCTTTGTCATCAAACATAGCTCTAATTCTACCATATGTAGAACCAACTAATATTGAGTCTCCTACATGTAATGTACCATTTTGAACAAGAAGTGTTGCAACTGGTCCTCTACCCTTATCAAGCTGAGCTTCTATAACAGTTCCCTTAGCCTTTCTCTTTGGATCAGCTTTAAATTCTGCCATTTCAGCGGTTAATAGAACCATTTCTAATAACTGTTCTAAGTTATCACCTGTTTTTGCTGATACAGGAACACAAATAGTGTCTCCACCCCAGTCCTCAGCTACTAATTCATATTCTGTTAATTCTTGTTTAACTCTATCTATATTAGCTCCTGGTCTATCTATCTTGTTTATAGCAATTATCATAGGAACTCCAGCTGCTTTACAGTGATTTATAGCTTCTTTTGTTTGAGGCATTATTCCATCATCAGCTGCAACAACTAATATAACTACATCTGTAATTTGAGCTCCTCTAGCTCTCATTGCTGTAAAAGCTTCATGTCCTGGAGTATCCAAGAATGTTAGCCTTTCTCCATTTAAGTTAACAGTATAAGCTCCTATATGTTGAGTTATACCACCTGCTTCATTAGATGTAACATTTGCTTTTCTAATAGCATCTAATAATGAAGTCTTACCATGGTCAACGTGTCCCATAACTGTAACTATCGGTGGTCTCTTCACTAAATTTTCTTCAACCACTTCTTCTTCTTCTTCAACTATTTCTAACTCTTCTTTTTCTTCTTTTTTAACAACTAAACATTCATATTTTTCACATACTTTTTCAGCAGTTTCAAAATCTATCTCTTGGTTTATTGCAGCCATAACACCTGTAAAAATAAGTGTTCTTATAACATCAGTAGTTGGTTTACCAAGTTTTTCTGAAAGTTCCTTTACAGTTATTGTTTCTCCGATTTCAACAACTCCTGATCCGCCTTCTCCAATTGAATCAACTTCTTCTACTTTCTTTTTCTTTCTCTTTTTAGCTTGATTATTAACTTCTTCAGCCAATATTTCTTCGTATTCATCAACTATAGTCTTATCTTCTGAAGATCCATTTTCTCCGATTAATTCTTTAATTAATTCTGCATCTTCATCCTCTATAACACTCATATGATTTTTAACATCTACGCTAAATTCATTCATTAATAATTCTATAAGCTCCTTTGAGCTTATTTGCAGTTCTTTTGCCAATTCATATACTCTGATTTTTGACAATAAAATCACCCCCGGTTAAATTTTAACTTTTTCCCCTTCGTAAAGGGTATAAAGTTTTTTAGCCATATTTTCATCTGTTACAGCTAATATTTTCACTTCTTCTCTTCCAATAGAAGCACCTAATTCTTCCTTAGAAAAGTCTTCTATAAATTGTATATTCTTCAATACACAATGATTTTTAAATTTCTTTTTTGTACTAATTGAAGCATCATTGGAGATTATGAATAAAAAAATAGCTTTTCTATTTCGTTGTTCATCGCACTTACTATACCCTTCAACTAAATTTCCTGATCTTTTAGCTAAACCTAGAAAATTAAAAAATTTATTCATGCTTAATTTCTTCCCTTAATCTATTATATATAACTTCATCTATTGCTATATCCAAGTTTCTTGAAAGCCTCTTTGCTTTAAAAGCTTTCTCTAAGCATTCTATATCTTTACAAATATATGCACCTCTACCTGATTTTTTTCCAGTCAAATCAACTGAAACTTCACCTTCTGGACTTTTCACAACTCTTATAAGCTCTTTTTTAGGTTTCATCTCCATACATCCAGTACACATTCTTAAAGGAACTTTCTTTACTTTCATAAAAATCCTCCCTTATTCTAATACTTCTGATTTTTCTGCTTTTAACGCTTCTGCTTGAGATTTACTCTTTATATCTATCTTCCAGTTAGTTAATTTTGCTGCAAGTCTAACATTTTGACCTTCTTTTCCTATAGCAAGTGATAATTGATTATCATCTACAACTACTTTTGCTGACTTTGATTCTTCATCAGCCACAACTTCTAAAACTTTTGCAGGGCTTAATGAAGCTGCTATAAACTCTTCTGGATTTTTACTCCACTTAATTATATCTATTTTTTCACCTTTAAGTTCATTTACTATATTTTGAACTCTAGTTCCTTTTGGTCCAACACAAGCACCCATTGGATCTACATTTTCATCATTTGAGTAAACTGCAATTTTGCTTCTTGAACCAGCCTCTCTTGATATGCTCTTTATTTCAACAACACCTTCATATATTTCAGGTACTTCTAACTCAAAAAGTCTCTTTACTAATCCTGGATGAGTTCTTGAAACTAAGATTTGTGCTCCTTTTGATCCATTTTTTACTTCTACTACATATAGTTTTATTCTTTCGTTGAATTTATATTCTTCTCCTGGAATTTGTTCGTTTGGTCCAATAGAACCTTCTATTCTTCCAAGGTTTACAAAAGTATTACCTTTGTCTTTTCTTAAAACAGTTCCAGTAATTATATCGTATTCTAGTTCTTTATATTCAGAATATACTATGTTTCTTTCAGCTTCTCTTATTCTTTGAGTTACCACACCCTTAGCAAGTTGTGCTGCGACTCTTCCAAAATTCTTTGGTGTAACTTCTAAATCAACTATATCATCAAGATCATATCTTGGGCTAACTTCCTTAGCTTCTTCTAAACTTATTTCAGTTACATCATCATATACGTCTTCAACTACTACTTTTTGAGCGTACACATGAATTTCCCCTGTTTCTCTATTTATGCTTACTTTTACATTTTGTGCTGAAGTAGTTGGACTAGCATAGTTCTTTTTATAAGCTGCAACTAAAGCATCCTCTATCGTAGTAAAAATTAAATCTTCGCTAATCCCCTTATCTTTAACAATTTCTTTAAGAGCACCTATAAACTCTTGGTTCATTTTAATATCCTCCTTGTTATATTTCCCCTTCTAAATTGGCTGATTTTATTTTATCTTTTGGAATTGTAACTAATTCATCAGATTCAACTGTTACTGATTCATCATTTACTTCCTTTAATATACCTTTTATATTTTTTATTCCATTTAATGATTTCGTGAATCTTAGCATTACTTCTTTTCCTATTTGTCTCTTAAAATGATCATCTGTAAATAATCCTCTATTTAAACCTGGTGATGATACTTCCAAGAAATAAGCTACAGGGATTGGATCCTTTTCATCCATAATATCACTGACTCTTCTTGATAGAGCTTCACAATCTGATAAAGTAATTCCACCACCGTCTTTATCAATATATATTCTTAAATAATATTCTCCATTTTCTTTTACATATTCAATGTGATAAATCTCATAATCTAATTCTTCTGCTACAGGTTTTACTAATTGATTAATTGTTTCTAATAATGCATCAACCTTCATATTAACCCTCCTTTTCTATATTCAGTTTTAAGACTTTAAATATTTACTAGCTAATCTATAAAAAAAGCAACTATTTGTAGTTGCAATTAAATAGAAAGAGCGGGCATTTATCATTCCCACTCCTAACTTCTAGCTATTAGTAAATTACTTCTTTTATTATCCTATCATAATTTCCTAATTAATACAAGGGGTAGTTGGATAAATTATTCAGCACCATGTATTTATTAGTTGCCCTATTTATAAGACTTTTATACTAAAAATTAGAATAATGATAACTGATTTGTTTCTGACATTCCTTCAAGACATCCATGATTACTTAAAGTCTCTATAACAGTCTTTGAAACTTTAGCTCTTATTCTTAAGTCTTCCTTTGATATAAATTCCCCTTGCTTCCTAGCTTCTACTATACTTTTTGCAGCATTTTCTCCAACCCCTTCAAGAGCTCTAATTGGAGGCCTTATTCCCTCTTTTTCTATTGTGAATTTAGTTGCTTCTGATATATATATATCTACTTTTAAGAAATTAAGTTTTCTTGCATAAAGCTCATAAGATAGTTCTAAAACTGTAATTAAACCTTTATCTTTTGCTGTTATTTTATTCCCTAATTCATAAAGCTCATCTAACTTAGCTTTTATTGCTCCAGGTCCCTTACAAATAAGATCAGCATCAAAGTCATCTGCTCTTACAGTAAAATATGTTGCGTAGTAAGCTTCTGGATAATAAACTTTAAAATAGGCAATTCTTACAGCCATCATAACGTAAGCAACTGCATGACCTTTAGGAAACATGTATTTTATTCTTTTACATGATTCTATATACCAATCAGGCACATTATTTTCCCTCATTGTCTTTTCAAAATCCTCTGTTAGTCCCTTACCTTTTCTTACACTTTCCATTATTGTAAAAGCCATTTTAGGTGGTACCCCAGCATACATTAAATAAACCATTATATCATCTCTTGTAGAAATACAATCTTTTAATGTAGTGTATCCTTCTTTTATAAAATACTGCGCATTATTAAGCCAAACATCTGTACCATGTGAAAGTCCAGATATTCTAACTAAATCTGCAAAACTTTTTGGCTGAGTGTCTACAAGCATTCCTCTAACGAATTTTGTACCAAACTCAGGTAAACCATAACTTCCAACTTCACATTCAAGTTCCTCCTTTGTTACACCAAGAGCTTCCGGAGATGTAAATAAGGATATAACCTTTTTATCATTTAATGGTATAGTTTTAGGATCTACTCCTGTTAAATCTTGAAGCATTCTAATCATAGTAGGATCGTCGTGCCCAAGTATATCGAGCTTAAGCAATCTACCTGAAATAGAGTGATAATCAAAATGTGTAGTTGTTACATCTGAAGTTGGATCGTCTGCTGGTCTTTGTATTGGCGTGAAATTGTAAATTTCATTATCACTGGGAACAACCATAATACCACCTGGATGCTGCCCTGTAGTTCTTTTTATTCCTGTACATCCAATAGTCAATCTTTCTATTTCAGCCATGGAAGCTCTTAATCCTCTTTCATCTAAATACTTTCTAACATATCCATAAGCTGTTTTTTCAGCAACAGTGCCTATTGTTCCTGCTTTAAATACATATCCTTTACCAAAAAGAACTTCGGTGTACTTATGAATTTCTCCTTGGTTATCCCCTGAAAAATTAAGATCTATATCAGGTTCTTTATCACCTTCAAAACCTAGGAAAGTTTCAAATGGTATATCATGCCCCTCTTTTATATATGTAGTTCCACACTTTGGGCAATCCTTATCTTCTAAATCTGCTCCTGAGCTTACTGATCCATCTAAGAAGAATTCCGATTTTTTGCAATTTGGACAAACATAGTGAGGAGGTAACCCGTTAACTTCTGTAATGTTTGACATTGTTGCAACAAATGATGATCCAACAGATCCTCTTGATCCAACCAAGTATCCATCTTCTAGAGATTTAGCAACTAGTTTTTGTGCAATTAAATAAAGTACAGCATATCCATTATTTATTATAGAGTTTAGCTCCTTATCTAACCTTTTTTGAACTACTTCTGGAAGAGGATTACCATAGATAGAATGAACCTTCTTCATAGTCATTTCTCTTATTTCTTCATCTGCACCTTCTATTTTTGGTGGATATGTTTCATCAGGTATAGGTTTTAATACTTCTATAGAATCTGCAATTTCTCCAGGATTGGTTATTACTACTTCCCTTGAAGCTTCTCCTCCTAAATATGAAAATTCCTTTAACATTTCTTCTGTGGTTTTTAAATATAGCGGAGGCTGATTACTAGAATCAGAAAATCCTTGACCTGCCATTATTATTCTTCTAAAAACTTCATCTTGAGGGTCTAAAAAATGGACATCTCCTGTTGCTACAACAGGTTTGTTTAGTTCTCTACCTAAATTATATATTTTCATATTTAAAGCTCTAAGTTCATCTTCATCTTTTACATTCCCTTTATTTATAAGGAATTCATTATTTGTTATAGGCTGAATTTCTAAATAATCATAAAAATTCATAATATCTTTTAATTCTTCATCACTCTTACCATCTAAGACGGCTCTATACACTTCACCAGCTTCACAAGCTGACCCTATAAGAAGTCCATCTCTCATCTCCATAAGTTTACTTTTTCTTGTTCTAGGATGCTTTTGGAAATTATCTATATGAGCTTCTGATACAAGCTTATATAAGTTTTTCATTCCAACTTGAGTTTTAGCAAATATTATTACATGATGAGCTTTTTCTTTTTTAATATCCATCTTTTCAAGGAATTCTTTATTTAAATCATGCAAACTATTCATATTTAATTCTTCTATCATTTTTTTAATAGATATTAAGAAGATTTCTGCAGTAGCTTTTGCATCATCTACTGCTCTATGGTGGTTTTCAAGAGACACGCCTAGATGTTTAGCTACTAAATTTAATTTAACTCTTTTTAATTCCGGATATAAAAACCTTGCAAGGGGTACCGTATCTACTATAGTAGAATTAAATTCTAAACCTAAGTCAGTACAATTTTTCTTTATAAATCCTGTATCAAAAGCAGAATTATGAGCAACTACTACTGAACCCTTTATAAATTCCATAAACTTTGGAAGAACTACTTCTATAGAATCTGCATCCTTAACCATTTCATCCGTTATTCCTGTAAGTTCTGTTATTTTATATGGAATTCTGCATTTTGGGTATATAAACTCACTAAAAGTATCTATTACTTCTCTTCCCTTTATTTTTACAGCACCTATCTCTATAATCTTATCATTTTTAGCTGAAAAACCTGTAGTTTCTATATCAAATACTACATAAGTATCATTAAAATCTTGGCCCTTTTCATTTAAAGCTATAGGCATTCCATCATTTACTAAGTATCCTTCTACTCCATATAAAACCTTGATTTTATTTTTCTTTGCTGCCATTTGTGCATCTGGAAAAGCTTGCACTACTCCATGATCTGTAATTGCAATTGCTTTATGGCCCCATTTTGCTGCTCTCTCTATTATTTTACTTGCTGATGCAACTCCATCCATAGCACTCATAGTCGTATGGCAATGAAGCTCAACTCTTTTTTCTTCAGCTCCATCCATTCTTTCTATTTTACTCATCTTTAAGATATCTCTACCCATTATTACTACTTCTCTTGCATAGGTGTCATAAATAGCCTCTCCTCTTACTTTACAGTAAAGGCCTTTTTTTACCTTCTCTAAAACTTCTTCTGTTTCTTGAGGCTTTAAGAAACACTTCACAGTTATAGAGCTTGTATAATCTGTTATAAAAAATGTTAATATAATTTTTCCAGTTTTCGTTTCTACTATATCTGTTTTAAATACTTCACCAATTACAGCAACTATTCCTGAGGTTTCATCTATATCTTTAATTGGAATAGCTTCTTGACTTATACTTCTTCCTAAGATACTATTTTCACTTTTAGGCTCTCTTTTAAATTCTCTCTTTTCATAAGTTTTCTTAGGTTTATTAGCTGTCTTTTCCTCTTTCGGTTTATTTGAATCTTCAATTGAAATATTTCTTCCACTAAAAATTTCTTTTAAAACTTCTTTTTCCTGTTCAAGCTTCTGACTATAATTACTCTCTATTTCTAAATCAGAATCATACTCTAAAACTACCTTAGCTTTTATACCAAATATATTTTCTATATTAAGTGAAATTTGCTTAGGGATATCTTTAACATTTAAGTGTTCATTTATTTTCTCATATCCACTTTTTATAGTTATAGTATTTCCCTTTATTGTCTTCACTCCTTTTATTAAAACAGCCTTAGATAAAGGAACTCTTTTCATAATATCTTCTATAACTTCAATCCAATGCTTTTCTAATATCTCTTCAAGTGTTAAGGTCGATATATCTCTGTAAAATAACACTTTTATATCTATTTCAATTCCTAAAGTCTTTTTTATAGCTCTTTTTACATCATCTTCTTCTTGGTTATTTAATCCATCTTTTCCTCGCAAGACCACTTTAAGAAGATTGCTTTTCCTTAAAAATTGAAACTTTACTATATTTATTTCTTTATCTTCTAATGATTCATTTTTATTTATTTCTCTTTTTATAAGTTTTAAAGCATCTTCGCCCAAATAAACACCACCTTTATAATTGACTATTAAGGCATCCTCTAATATTTTAATGTAAGTTTATTTACATATTCCTAATTTAACGAAAGAATTGACAATGTCAAATAATCAATTTAGGCTAGACTTTCTAAACTTAATTAATCATTATTCATTGTCAATTATTTTTAATTACATATTTTCTATTTCTTTCATTAATTCATCTATTAAATCTTCTTCTTTTACTTTTTTAATAATTATGCCTTTTTTGAAGATTAAGCCTTCGCCTCTTCCACCAGCAATTCCAATATCAGCTTCTCTTGCTTCTCCTGGTCCATTAACAGCACATCCCATTACTGCAACCTTTATATTCTTATTTATACTCTCTAGCTTTTTCTCAACTTCTTGTGCTATCTTTATAAGGTTTATTTGAGTTCTTCCACAAGTTGGACAAGAAATAAATTGTAATCCACTTTCCTTTAATTTTAAAGCCTTTAATATTTCTTTTGCTACCTTTATTTCTTCAATTGGATCACTTGTTAATGATACCCTTACAGTATCCCCTATTCCTTCTGCTAAAAGAGTTCCAAGTCCTATACTTGATTTTATAGTTCCCCTAAAAGGAGTACCTGATTCTGTAACTCCTAAATGTAGAGGATAATTGCAAGATTCACTCATAAGTCTATAAGCTTCTATCATCATAACTACATCAGAAGATTTTATTGATACTACTATATCATAAAAGTCTAATTCTTCTAATATTTTTACATGTCTTAAAGCTGATTCAACTAATCCCTTAGCAGTAGGCTTCCCATCTCTCTCTAAAATATCCTTTTCTAAAGAGCCTGAATTTACACCTATTCTAATAGGAATACTTTTACTTTTTGCTGCTTCTGCAACTATTTTTACTTTCTCAGTGCTACCTATATTACCTGGATTAATTCTTAAGGCTGAAACCCCATTTTCAATAGCTGCTAAAGCTAATTTATAATCAAAATGTATATCTGCAACTACAGGTATTGGAGATTCAGCACATATTCCTTTTAAGGCCTCTGCTGCTTTCATATCAGGAACTGCACATCTAATTATGTCACATCCTGCTTTATATAAATCATTTATTTGATTTAATGTTGCTTCAACATCTCTTGTATCTGTATTTGTCATTGATTGTATTGAAACTGGAGCATCTCCTCCTACATAACAACTTCCAACTTTTACTTTTCTTGTTTCTTTTCTTTTCATTTTTCTTCCTCTCCTAAAATTGTATTGGGAATAATATGTCTTTTATCGTAACTAGTATCATAAGTCCAAAAAGTAACATTAATCCAACATAATTTACTGCCCCTACCAATTTATCTGGAACTTTTCTTCTTGTAATTAGCTCGATTAATAATATTACCGTCCAACCACCATCTAATGCTGGAAATGGTAACATATTAAACACTGCTAAGTTTATACTTATGAATGCTACAAAATACATAAGATTCCATATTCCGTTTTTTGCAGCTTGGCTTGACATTCTAATTATAGATACAGGCCCTCCTACATCTGTTTTAAAGTTTACCTTTCCAGTAATCATCATTTTAATACCCTTATAGGTCTGATTAATTGCTGATAATGTTTCTTTAAAACTTTGTTTAAAACTTTGCATAATCCCTGGATTTTCTACAGTTTCAAAGCCAAAACCTATTTCATATCTTTCCCTTTTATTTTCATTTTCCTCTTCATTTTCCTCTTCATTTTCCTTTACAAGTCTAGGAGTAATTATTATCTCCTGTTTTTCCCCATTTCTTTCTATTAAAAAGTTTATAGGTTTATCTTTAGCCATATTTATTCCTACAAATAAATCATCAGCAGAAAAAACCCTACTTCCATCAACCTTTAAAAATTTATCTCCCACTTCAAGCCCTGCTTCTAAGGCAGGTGAATTTTCAGTTACTGTTTTTACTTCTGGCAATCTATATCCAAATTTATTTAAGAAAATTGTAAATATAATTATAGCAAATAAAAAGTTCATAACTGCTCCTGCTATAATTACACTTATTCTTCTAAGAGGTGACTTTGAAGAAAAGCTTCTTTCATCTTGAACCTCTTCTTCCTCCCCCATCATTTTAACATATCCTCCTATAGGAAACAAACCTATCGAATATTTAGTTTCTTTTCCTTGAGTAGAAAATATTTTAGGACCCATTCCAATAGCAAATTCTTCAACTTTTATACCATTCACCTTAGCCATTATGAAATGACCAAGTTCATGAACTATTATAAGTAAACTAAACCCTAATAACGCATAAATTATATACAATATATTTCCTCCTAACTCCACCTAGCCTTTATATATTCTCTAACTTTATTATCTAACTCAATTACATTCTCTAAAGTTACTTCTTTAGATTTTTCTTCCTTGAAGTACTCTAAAACCTCCTCGATTATTTCTGCTATTTGTAAAAACTTAATTTTTTCTTCTAATAGTAAAGCTACAGCTTCTTCGTTAGCTCCATTTAATATACAAGGTGCTAACCCACCCTCTTTTCCAACTCTATAAGCAAGTTTTAAACATTTAAAGGTATCTATGTCAGGCTTTTCAAAAGTTAATGTTCCAATTTCATAAAAATTAAGTCTTTTTGCTATAGCATGTTTTCTTTCTTTTTTATTTAAAGCATATTGAATTGGAAGTTTCATATCTGTTGAACCCAGCTGAGCTATAACACTCGCATCATTATATTCAACCATTGAATGAATTATACTTTGTGGATGAACAACTACTTCTATATTTTCATACGGACAGTTAAATAAAAAATGAGCTTCTATAACTTCAAGTCCTTTATTCATAAGAGTTGCTGAATCTATAGATATTTTTTGTCCCATATTCCATTTAGGGTGCTTAAGAGCATCTTTGACAGTGACATTCTTTAGCTCTTCTATATTTTTTCCTCTAAAAGGTCCACCTGATGCTGTTAATATAATTTTACTTACATCTTCTTCATTATACCCATTTAATGATTGGAATATAGCGCTATGTTCTGAATCAACTGGTAAAATTTCCACTCCCATTTCCTTTGCTTTTTTCATAACTAGTTCACCAGCAACAACTAATGTTTCTTTATTGGCTAAAGCTATGTCTTTTTTTGCTTCTATCGCCTTTATGGTTGGTCTTAATCCTATCATTCCTACAACTGAAGTTACAACCATATCTATTTCTTCTAAAGATGCAATTTTTTCAAGACCTTCTATTCCTGAAAATACTTCTATGTTTAAATTGTTTTCTAGACAATAGTTCTTAATTGACTTAGCGCTTTCTTCATCCATCATAGCTACGTATTTAGGATTGAATTCATTTATTATTTCTTTAATCTTTTCTACAGATGAATTAGCTGTTACGCCTATAAGCCTTATTTCATTATTTGAACTTCTTATTACCTCTAAAGTTTGAGTACCTATTGAGCCTGTAGCCCCTAAAATTGAAATGTTTTTCATTTTTACCTCCTAGCTTCAGTATTTAACTACTGTAAATCATATCTTTTGCAATTATACTATAAATTGGACCTGAAATAATACCAATAAATCCAAACATTTTTACCCCTATATAAATTGATACTATTACTATTAATGGATGAATTTCTAATTTACTACTTAGAAATTTTGCTTCTAAAATTTCTCTAGTGAATCTTTCTAATAAATATAGTGAAATTAATCCAAATACTAATAAGTACTTCTTCATTATAATATTGTATATTATAATTGGTATAAAAACAATTGTTGTACCAATAAAAGGAAGTATGTCTAAAACTGCACATACACTTCCTAAAAAAATGCTATTATGTATTCCAAGCACCTTAAATCCTAATGTTATTATAACTGCACTTAATACTATCAATTTAACTTCTATCTTAAAAACTTCTTTTAAATTTTTAATTTTTTGTGAAAAACTAGCTATTATTTCTTTAGGAAATAAATTTTTTAATAAATTATAAATTTTATTTTTATCTACTAGTATAAAATAATCTATTATATTTGCTAAGAAATATGATACTAACCCATCTCCTGTAATTATAGCGCCCTGCATTATCATATTGCCATTAAAGACTCCACTTATAGTTTGAATCATCTTATTTAAATCAAAATTTAATAGTATCTTGATATTATTAATAAAAGTATCTACTTCTACCATATTATTTCTATAAAGCTTTTGAAAGAATCCTAATATGGCATTTCCAAAATAAAATATCACTATAAATATGGATATATTTACTATGATTAAGCTTAATATTGCAGATATTACTTTAGGGATATTTCCTTTTATAAAGAATTTATATAAAGGTTGTGTTATTAAAATCATCATTATTACTATACAAAAAGGCTGAAAGTAATTTTTTATTAATATAGTTATTAACACTACAATAATAAATGCACTAACTAAATTTATTATTTTACTATAAGTTTTATATAATTCCATAGCATTACTCCTTGTTATTTCATACTATGATTATATTAAGCTTTTTACTAATACATACCCTTTCACCCTTAATTTAGTATAATATAAAATAATTTTATTTTTCCAACTAAAAAAGTAGATATATATAAATTTACTTATTCCGTCGCCGAACTCCAAGTCAACGCAAACTTACATATGTCCACTTTCAAACTGAAGCTAAGGAAAGTATAAAATAAATCTATTTTTCAAAATCCAATTGCTAGAAGTCTTATATACTTACATTTTGAAAAATTTTATACTTTCCTTAAAAATTAAAAAAGGTAGAGAATTAATCCATCTCTACCTTAATCTATTACTTTATAATTATATTCCTACTATAAAAGTTAGATAATAAAAAACTACTGCCGCATTAAATAATATAGAATCGCATCTATCTAATATTCCGCCATGTCCAGGAATTAGATTGCTATAGTCTTTAATTCCAACATATCTTTTTACTGATGATGCCACTAAATCTCCGAATTGTCCCATTATTCCACATAAAGCCCCTATTAAAAAGAAATGAATAATTGAAACTTGCTGTACATTAGCTCCAATTATTAAACCAAATATTCCACATCCAATTGTACTTCCTAAAAATCCACCTACTGATCCTGCTATTGTTTTCTTCGGACTAACTTCGGGACACAACTTTCTTTTTCCTAAGTATTTTCCCACATAATAAGCTGTAGTATCAGCAAGCACAGATCCTAGGAAAATTAACCATACCAAGTATTGTCCTCCAACCTTACTATTAACCATAGGTATAAAACTAAATAATATCCCTACATATAAAAATCCTAATAAAGTTATTGAAACATCTATAAATGTGTATTTTAAATTTACAACAGGCAGTATTAATAAGATTATTGTTGCTAACACTACAATATACATAATTTCTTCAAAGTTATTTTCTCTTAAATAAAAAACTACTAAAAGTGCATAACCAATTATAGGAATAGGATTAAATTTCTTTTCCTTTAAAGCCTTATAAAATTCATATAACCCACCTACTGAAAGTACTATTGTAAAAGCCTTAAGCCAAATTCCACCTAGTAAAATAAACAGTATAAATGGTGCTATCATTGCCGCCCCTAAGTATCTACTATTCAACTTCATTTCTCCACCTCAACTACTATACTCCGCCATATCTTCTATCTCTATGTTGATAGTCATATATGGCTTTATGTAAGTGCTCTTCTTTAAAGTCTGGCCAACATACATTAGAATACCAAAATTCTGAATAAGCACATTGCCATAATAGAAAATTACTAATTCTTTGTTCTCCTGAAGGTCTTATTATCAAGTCAGGATCTGGTATATCATTGGTATATAAATGTTCTTCAAAAACTTCTTCTGTTATATCATCTACATTTATTTTCCCCTTCTTAACCTCTTCTGATACCATTTTAACAGCTCTTATTATTTCATCTCTTCCTCCATAATTAAAAGCTATATTTAAGATTACTCCCTTATTATCTTTAGTGATTCTAATTGCTTCATTAATTTCTTTTTGCGCATCAATAGGTAGCTTAGTAATATCTCCTAAAACTCTAATAACCACACCATTTTTATTTAACTCTTCTAACTCACTTCTTAAATATTCAACTAGTAATTTCATCAATGCTGAAACTTCATCATCAGGTCTTTTCCAATTCTCAGTTGAAAATGCATATAAAGTTAAGTATTTTATACCTAGTACATGTGATTCCTTTATAACTCTTCTTATAGTTTCTACACCAGCTTTATGCCCCATAGTTCTTGGAAGTTTTCTTTGTTTAGCCCATCTCCCGTTTCCATCCATGATTATAGCTATATGTTTAGGTATACTTTCATTATCTAAAACTATCTTTTCTTTACTTCTCTTGTTTTTACTAGTTTTAAAAATATCTAACATATTTTTATGTTCCCTCCACCACTTCTAATAAGGAAAAAAACCTGCTAAAGAGCAGGTTTTAAATTGACATAATCTCTTTTTCTTTTGCCACAATTATTACATCTATTTCCTTAACGAAGGAATCTATTATCTTTTGAACTTTTTCTTCTGAATTTTTAAGTTCATCTTCACTGATTTCTCCATCTTTCTTTAATGCTTTTATTTTATCATTAGCTTCTCTTCTTATAGATCTTAAAGCAACTTTTGCTTCTTCCCCTGTTTTTTTAACATTTTTAACAAGATTTTTTCTTGTTTCTTCTGTTAATTCAGGAATAACTAATCTAATTACACTACCGTCATTTGATGGGTTAATTCCTAAATCTGAAGTAAGTATAGCCTTCTCTATTTCTTTCATCAAACTCTTTTCCCATGGAGATATTACTAGTACTCTTGGTTCAGGAGCTGAAATATTAGCTACTTGACTTAACGGACATGGGCTACCATAGTAGTCAACTTGTATTCTATCAAGCATTGTTGGGTTAGCTCTACCCGCTCTCATAGTTGAAAGATCAGATTTTAACACAGATATAGTTTTTTTCATTTTTTCTTCTGCTTTTTGAATAATGTCCTTAATCATAAAAACCTCCTATTTTTTAGATGAAACTAAAGTTCCTATTTTTTCACCAGAAATAGCTCTCTTTATATTTCCTGGTTCTTCTAATCCAAATACTAAGATTGGAATACTATTATCCATACATAAAGAAGTTGCAGTAGAATCCATTACTTGTAATCCTTGTTCTAAAACTTCTATATAAGTAAGTGTATCATATTTTTTAGCATCTGGGTACTTATATGGATCCTTATCGTAAACTCCATCAACCTTTTTAGCTAAAAGTATTACATCTGCTTCAATTTCAGCTGCTCTTAGTGCTGCTGTAGTATCAGTTGAGAAATATGGATTTCCTGTTCCTGCTGCAAAAATTACTACTCTTCCTTTTTCTAAATGTCTTACAGCTCTTCTTCTTATAAAGGGCTCTGCAATTTCTTTCATTTCAATAGCAGTTTGTACTCTAGTCATAACTCCATTTTGTTCAAGGGAATCTTGAAGAGCTAAAGCATTTATACATGTTGCAAGCATTCCCATATGATCAGCTTGTGATCTATCCATGCCTTCACCACTTCTTCCTCTCCAAATGTTTCCTCCACCAACTACTAAACCTACTTCTACTCCCATTTCCACTAATGCTTTAACTTCTAATGTGATACTCTTTACTATATCAAAATCAAATCCAAATCCATTTACTCCAGCTAAAGCTTCACCTGAAACTTTCAGTATTACTCTTTTATATTTACTTTTCTCCATTCTTAGTACCTCCGCATATTATTTGGTTACTTCCTAAAAAAAGAGAACACATATGTGTCCTCCTTTGTATTACTTAGTCATCTTAGCTACTTCTTCAGCGAAGTTATCTTCTGCTTTTGCGATACCTTCTCCTCTTTCGAATCTTACAAACTTATTAATAGTTATAGGAGAACCAACTTCTTTTGATTTTTCTTGAAGGTATTTGCTTATGCTCTTATCTCCATCTTTTACCCATGCTTGATCTAAAAGACATACTTCTTTATAGTATTTTTGAATTCTTCCCATTACCATTTTTTCTACTATGTTTTCTGGTTTTCCTTCATTTAAAGCTTGAACTCTGTAGATTTCTTTTTCTTTTTCTAAAGATTCTTGATCTACATCTTCTCTACTTAAGAATGCTGGATTAGTAGCAGCTACTTGCATACATACATCTTTCGCTACTTCTGTTAAAACAGTAGTGTTATCAGCATCACATCCTAATTCAACAACAACACCGATTCTTCCACCACCATGGATATAGCTTTCAACTACACCATTTTCTAAAGTAAATTTAGCAAATCTTCTTACAGTCATGTTTTCACCTAACTTAGCTATTAAAGCTGTAAGCGCTTCTGAAACTGTATTTTCAGCATCAAATTTTTCAGTAACAAACTCTTCTACTGTAGCAACTGAAGTTTTTGAAGCCATTTGAGCTAATCTGTCTGCAAAGCTTACAAATTCTTCGTTAGCAGCAACGAAATCTGTTTCACAGTTTAATTCAACTATACCAGCAGATTTTTTATCTTCTGCTATGTAAGTTTTTACTATTCCTTCTGCAGCAACTCTTCCTGCTTTTTTAGCAGCAGCAGCAAGACCCTTTTCTCTTAATATTTCAATAGCTTTTTCCATATCTCCTTGAGATTCTGTTAAAGCCTTTTTGCAGTCCATCATTCCTGCGCCAGTTTTGTCTCTTAATTCTTTAACTGATTGAGCAGTTATCATAATGTAAATTCCTCCCAACTTAATGTAAACCTTATTATTTAGGTTAAAAGGTAAATGAGAAAACTCACCTACCCTTTAATTTTATTATTCAGCTAATTGTTCGCCTTGTCTTCCTTCGATTATACCATCAGCCATTTTTGCAGTTATTAATTTAACAGCTCTTATAGCATCATCGTTACCCGGAATTACGTAATCAACTTCTTCTGGATCACAGTTAGTATCAACTATACCTACTACTGGTATTCCTAATATCTTAGCTTCTGAAATAGCATTCTTTTCTTTTCTTGGGTCAACTACGAATATAGCTCCTATGTTTGAAGCATCTAAATTCTTAATTCCACCTAAGTTCTTTTCTAATTTTTCCATTTCGCCTTTTAACTTTATAACTTCTTTCTTTGGTAAAACGTCAAATGTTCCGTCTTCTTCCATAGTCTTTAAAGTTTCTAATCTGTTAATTCTAGTTTTGATAGTTTTGAAGTTAGTTAACATACCACCTAACCATCTATTATTAACAAAGTGCATGTTTGATCTTATTGCTTCTTCTTGAATAGCTTCTTGAGCTTGTTTCTTAGTTCCTACAAATAAGATATCTTTTCCTTCTGTTGCAACTTCTTTTATAAAGTTATAAGCTTCGTCTACTTTTTTAACTGTTTTTTGAAGATCTATTATATATATTCCATTTCTTTCTGTGAATATATAAGGAGCCATCTTAGGGTTCCATCTTCTAGTTTGGTGTCCGAAGTGTACACCTGCTTCTAATAATTGTTTCATTGATATAACTGCCATTTTCTTACCTCCTGGTTTTTCCTCCACTATCTTCTTATAAAGTTTCCTTAAAATAAGGCACCATCTTTACAAATCTAATAGTGTGCGTATTTGTTACCTTTGTTAGTATAACATAAGGTTATTACAGTGGCAACATTTTTTTCATCTAAAAATCAATAAATGTAAATTAAAATAATATTTACATTTATATTAAAGATTTATATCTATGACTTTAAATTTTATAGTTAAAAATAATTTAATTATATATTTTTACATTTATAATTTATAAAATATTAATATAGTTTTTCAAACCTTCTTCTATATACTAAAAGCGCCAAATTATTCTAAGTAATTTGACGCTTTTAGTATATGCTAATTTATCTTTTTTAATTCATCTAATAGCTTTTCATTTAATATTTTTATATGTGTTCCCTTCATTCCAAGAGATCTTGATTCTATTACTCCTGCACTTTCAAATTTTCTTAATGCATTTACTATAACACTTCTTGTTATACCAACTTTATCAGCAATTTTTGATGCAACTAGTAATCCTTCACTTCCTTCTAATTCATTAAATATATGTTCAACAGCTTCTAACTCTGAATAAGATAAAGTTCCTATAGCTAATTGAACTACTGCTTTCTTTCTTGCTTCTTCTTCTATTTCTACTTGTTTAGATCTTAATATTTCCATCCCTACTATTGCAGCACTATATTCAGCTAACACTAAATCTTCATCTGTAAACTCTTCTCCAAATCTTGCAAGCATTAAAGTTCCTAGTCTTTCTCTATTACCTATTATAGGAACTATTGTAGTTATTTTATCTTTCATAATACAGCTTCCTTGTCCTTCAAAGACACATAATCCCTTATTATTTAGATTAGCAATACTTTCATGAATATTTAATAAATTATCATTATATTCCTTTGGAAATCTCTTCTCATCTATAACTTGATTTTTCATAATATCACACTCAAAGTTTTTTGAGAATGTATATCCAAGTATTTTACCTTTTCTACTTGTTACATATACATTACATGATAATACTTCACTTAATAATGAACATATGTCTTCAAATGCTACAGGATCTGTACCGGATTTTTGTAGTATTTTATTCAACATTCTTGTCTTATTTAATAATGATGACATCCCATCTTCCTCCTATAAATAAAGCCATTAAATTTTTTGAAAATTTAAAATTGCACAAATTTTCTCAAAATATCTTTATTACTTATTTATACTATCATAAGCCCTACTTATTTTCAACAAATTTTTTGCACTTTTCGACATTATGTATAGAAAATAGGTCATTTTATTAATTTATTAAGATTTAATTGATTTCTATTGTTTATTTTTCATTATTTTCTGTATTTAAATTAATAGTCTTATTACAATTTGAATTTGAACATTGAGCATAATTACCTTTTGTTTTATTATATTTTAACACCATATAAGCTCCACATTCTGGACATTTATCTTTTAAAGGTTCATTCCAGCTTATAAAATCACACTCTGGGTAATTACCACAACCAAAGAACTTCTTTCCTTTTTTACTTTTCTTAGCTAAAATTTTCCCCCCACATTTTGGGCAAGGAGCATCTATTTCTTCTACTATAGGCTTAGCATTCTTACATTCTGGATACCCTGGACATGCTAAAAAATTCCCATACCTTCCATGTTTTATTACCATCATACGACCACATTTATCGCAAGGTACATCACTTACTTTATCTTCTATAACTACTTTAGATACTTCTTTTTCAGCTTTATCTATAGCAATTTTTAATGGTCCAAAGAATTCTCCAACTACTTTTCTCCATTCTTCTTGCCCTTCTTCTATGTGATCGAGGTTTCTTTCCATTTCAGCAGTAAAATCCACATCTACAATTTGTTTAAAATACTCACTTACCATATTATTAACTATAAATCCAAGCTCTGTTGGAATTAAATTTTTCTTCTCTCTCTTTATATAGTCCCTACTTAATATTGTAGTTATTGTTGGTACATAAGTACTTGGCCTTCCTATACCTTTTTCTTCTAGTGACTTTACAAAAGATGCTTCACTATAACGTGCAGGCGGTTGTGTAAAGTGTTGTTTTCCTTCTATATCAACCTTACTTAATTCATCATTTTCTTCTAACTTAGGTAATGAAACATCTTCATTATCCTCTTCTGTTGCATATTCATAAAGCTTCATAAATCCATCAAACTTTATAGTAGATCCACTTGCTTTGAATTTATAATCTCCATTTTTAATTTCTATACTATTAGTATTTAATTCGCAAGAAGCCATTTGGCTTGCCATAAATCTATTCCAAATAAGAGAATATAATTTATATTGCTCAGATGTTAATGAGTTTTTCGCCATCTCTGGTGTAATTTCAATTATAGATGGTCTTATAGCTTCATGAGCGTCTTGTATATTTTTCTTTCCTTTATAAATTCTTGGAGAACTTGGAGCATACTCTTTTCCGTAAGTAGTATTAATAAATTCTACTGCTTTTCCTTGAGCTTCCTCTGATATTCTAACAGAATCTGTTCTCATATAAGTGATTAATCCTACTGTTCCATATCCTTTAACCTCTACACCTTCATATAAGACTTGAGCTATAGACATCGTTCTTTTAGTCATAAAATTTAACTTCTTTGATGCTTCTTGCTGCAGTGTACTAGTAGTAAAAGGTGGTAATGGATTTTTAAGTTTTGATCCTTTTTTAACCTTAGTAACTATAAATTTATCTTTCTTTAATTCTTCTATTATTTTATTACTTTCTTCTTCAGTATTAATTTCAATTTTCTTATTCTTATAATAAGATAACTTTATAGAAAATTTTTTTCTATCTTTAGTTGCTGTGCAATCAACACTCCAATATTCTTTTGGTTCAAACTTATTAATTTCTTCTTCTCTATCACATATAAGTTTCAATGCGGCTGATTGAACTCTTCCAGCACTTAATCCCCATTTTACATTCTTCCATAAAATTGGGCTAATTTCATAACCAACTAATCTATCTAATATTCTTCTTGCTTGCTGAGCATCTACTAAGTTGGTATTTATTTCTCTTGCTTCTTTTATAGATGATTTTACTGCACTTTTAGTTATCTCATTAAATACTATTCTACATTTTTCATCTTCTGAAATATTTAAAATATTGGCTAAATGCCATGATATTGCTTCACCTTCACGATCAGGGTCCGTTGCAAGATAAACTTTATCAGCTTTTTTTGCTGCTTTTTTAAGTTTAGTTAAAAGTTCGCCCTTGCCTCTTATAGTTATATACTTTGGATCAAAATTATTCTCTATATCAACGCCTAATTTACTTTTTGGCAAATCTCTCACATGTCCCATAGATGCTTCTACTGTATAATTCTTTCCAAGATACTTTCCTATAGTTTTAGCCTTTGCAGGTGATTCTACTATTACAAGATTTTGTCCCATACATAAAACTCCAGTAAATTTTATGGAGTTTACACCCCCTTAAATTTATAATGATTTTGCATAATAATTGCCAGGAAGGCAAATAATTTCATTTCTATTTTGCATTTCAAATAATAACTCAAATAATACCTTTCTGTCAACATTTACAGTTTTTATTATATCATCTAAGTGTTTTGGTTCATCATTTATTACCTTTAACAAACTAATTTTATATTCATTTACTTCCATTTTTTTATCTTTTTCTTTATTTATATCAAAAAAATCATATAAATCATCCATTTCAGTAAAAGGTTTTGCTCCGTCTCTTATTAGTTTGTTACATCCTTCACTATTTCCATTTAGGACTGGGCCTGGAATAGCCATTATCTCTTTTCCTATACTTAACGCAAAGTCTACTGTAATTAAAGATCCACTTTTTTTAGTAGCTTCAATTACTATTAATTTTTCACTTATACCACTTATTATTCTATTTCTTCTAGGAAAATTATAAGGCATAGGCGGAGTTCGCGGTAAAAATTCTGAAATTAATAACCCTTCCTTTATAACTTTTTCGTATAAAAACTTATTACTTTTAGGATAAACAATATCTATTCCACAGCCTAAAACCCCTATGGTTTTTCCTCTAAATTCAATAGCGCTCCTTTGTGCCACAGAGTCTATTCCCGATGCTAGCCCACTAACAACAGTGATATTATTTTCACTTAATTCTTTTCCTATTATTTTAGCTACTTCTACACCGTATTGTGTACATTTTCTTGCTCCAATCACTGCTGCTAACCTCTTATTTAATAAATCAATATTCCCTTTATAAAATAATACATATGGAGGATCTGTAATATACCTTAAGCTTTCTGGGTATTCTTTTGACTTAATTGTAATATATCCTATTCCAAAACTATTTATGTAATTCCTAAACTCATTAATTCTTTCATCTGTATTTAGGTCAATTTTAACTTTTTTGAATTCTTTAATTTCATCTTTATATTTTTTAATTGTAGTTTCATCCCCATATTTTTCTATTAATGAAACTTTCTTTTCATTGGATATATTGGCTAAAATAAGCCATAGTTCATCACTGTTCATAAAATCCATCCTTATATTAAATTATTTCTCCCTCTACATTTTTTCTATATCCTAACGCTTCAAAAATATGATGTTCACATACATTTTCAGAGTTTTCTAAATCTGCTATGGTTCTTGAAACCTTTATTATTTTGTCATAACCTCTCATAGTCAAATTAAATTTATCGTAATACATTTTTAATAAGTTTTTTGTTCCTTCAGATATATTAAATAGCCTTTCTATATCTTTCCCCTTTACTTCTGAATTATAATTATACCCGCTATTTTTATATCTAAATTTTTGCACTTCTCTAGCTTCTAATACTTTATCCTTTATTTTACTAGAAGTTAACCTATCTCTTCCTTTAGCTATGTCTTCGTATTTTAATCTAGGTACGTAACTTAATAAATCTATCCTATCTAACAGGGCTCTAGATAATCTATTTAAATACCTCTTTCTTTCACCCTCAGAACATGTACATCCATTTTCATCTATTCCTCCTAAATAAAGTCCACATGGACAAGGATTAAAGGCTCCAACTAATAAAAAATTTGATGGCAACTTATATGTTCCATTTATTCTATTGATATTTATAACTTTTTCTTCTAATGGTTCTCTTAAACTCTCTAATACATCCCTTTTAAATTCTAAAATTTCATCTAAGAAAAGCACTCCATTATGAGCTAAAGTAATTTCCCCTGCTTTTACCTCTTTACCTCCACCAGCTAAAGCTATTCTAGTTATTGTGTGATGCGGATTTCTAAAGGGTCTATTAACCCCATTCTCGCCTGAAAAGATTCCTGAAGCACTATAGATTTTTGCGATTTCTATTTCTTCTTTATACGTAAGAGGTGGTAATATAGATGGTAAGGCCTTTGCAAGCATAGTTTTGCCTGAACCTGGGGAACCAAAAAGCAATATATTATGTATACCAGCAGCGGCTATTTGCATTGCTCTTTTTGATGTATTTTGTCCTATTATATCTGAATAATCTAACAATTCCTTTTTTACACTCTTAATCTCCTTATCAAAAATAAATGGTAATAAATCCTCATTATTAATGAAAGAAATAACCTCTTTTAATGTTTTAAAAGGATAAAAATTACCTATATTAAAGGATCTTAATTCCTTTAAATTATTTAGAGGAAATATAAAATTATTTTTCTTATTACTTTCACCTTCAAAAATTATTGGCAGAATCCCTTTTATTTCTTTTAAATCTCCTCCTAATGAAAGTTCTCCAAAAACTATAAAATCACTTAAATCTTTTTTAGATATTTGATTAGACTCCATTAATATTCCAATAGCTATCGGAAGATCAAGTAATGAACCAATTTTTCTAATATCTGCTGGTGCTAAATTTATAGTTATTCTTCCTAGTGGAAACTCAAATCCACTGTTTATTATTGCTGACCTTACTCTTTCTTTAGATTCCTTTATGGAAACATCAGGAAGACCTACTATATTAAAACTAGGCATCCCTTTATTTATATCTACTTCTACATTTATAAGTATTCCATCAAGTCCATTATGAGTGGCGCTTATTATTTCCATTGACATTATCATCACCTCTTAAACATTATTGACATTATAATTTAATTATTAAACATTAATTTTAAAAAAAATGATTTAAGATATTATTCTTGTCAATATTATAAGATGATGATTATTTAATATTATTTTAAAATAATATAGAATTGTGGTGATATTTTATGAATAGCTATAATAAATGCATAGGTGCATATGGTGAAGACTTAGCTTCATCTTATTTAAAGTCTAAAGGATATTATATATTAAATAGAAACTTTAGAAATAAGCATGGTGAGATTGATTTGATATGCAAGTATAGTGATTTAATTATTTTTGTAGAAGTAAAAAGTAGGTACAATTATTCATACGGAATACCCTCTGAATCTGTTACCTACTCTAAACAAAAACAAATAATTAATTTATGTGAATTTTATATACTTTCTAGAAAATTATTTAACTATAACTGTAGATTTGATGTTATAGAAATATATTTTAATAAAAATAATGAATCTTATTTTTTAAATCATGTAGAAGATGCCTTTAGAGGCTATTAATTGGAAGTATATTTTTTAAAAATGATCTTCTATGTATTTTACATGGTCCAAATTCTTTTAGTCCATCTACGTGCTTATTAGTGCCATATCCAGCATTTTCATCAAAACCATAATAAGGATATTCTTTTGAATATTCCTTCATTAAATTATCTCTATATACCTTTGCTAAAATAGATGCAGCTGCTATTGATGCTGATTTTGCATCTCCTTTAATAACGGATTTATTATGTATATTAATTCCTTTAATTAAATATCCATCTGATAATATAAGCTCCGGTTTTATCTTCATAGATATACATGCCTCTAAAAATATTTTATTATTACAATAAGCTATACCTTTTTCATCAATTTCATTATTTGAACTTTCAGAAATGTAATATGCTAATGCTTTTTCTTTTATTACTTCTGATAAAGATTCTCTTTTCTTTTCTGATAATTTCTTAGAATCATTTAACCAAAGTATCAGTTCATCATCTATTGCATCTAAGTCTAATATTACTGCACATGCTACTATTGGTCCTGCAAGTGGTCCTCTCCCTACTTCATCTACTCCAGCTATATATGAATACTTTCCAAAACCTTTATCAAAATTATACATCGACCTTACTCTTTGGATTTCTTTTTCTATTTTTTCTTTTTCTTTATAAAGCTTTACCCCTAAAGCTTTAACATTTTTTCTCTTATCTGAAGAAAGTAAATTTATTAAATCCATTAAATAAATATTATTTTTTTCTTCACTTACCTTTATATTATCTATATATGATTTTATATCTTTATAACTTAATTTTTGAATATCATTATTTAATAAATCCATTATTTTATTCCTCTAATCCCTCTTCGTCATCTGGGCGCTCAAGTGAAATATTACCTATTTTTCCTCCTCTAAACTCATCTAGAAGAATTACAGATATTCTATTATAATCTATTTCTCCACCTTTAACTAAGCATCCTCTTTTTCTAGCTATACTATTCAAAGTTTCTAGGGGATCCTCATCTATTTTATCGATCTTATATCTTTCCTTTAAATTTTCTCCATAGAAGCTTTGAAGCCTTTTAACTAAATTATAAGAAAGTTCTTCGATGTCCATTATTTCATCTTTTATAGCTCCTGTAAAAGCTAAATTAAGAGCTGTTTTTTCATCCTCAAATTTAGGCCATAAAACTCCAGGTGTATCTAGCATTTCAATGTCCATTTTAGTTTTTATCCATTGTTTGCTCTTTGTAACACCAGGTCTATCACCTGTCTTTGCTATATTATTTTTAGCCATCTTATTTATAAATGTAGACTTTCCTACATTTGGTATACCAACTACCATAACTCTCATTTGTATTTTCACTAAACCTTTAGATTTAAGTCTATCATGTTTTTCTTTTAATAATAAATCTAATGTTGGCTTAATTTGATTTAATCCTTTTCCTGATAAGCAATTTACTTCTATAACTTTTACATTTTCTGAAGATAAATGATTCATCCACATTTTTGTTACTTTAGCTTCTGATAAGTCACTTTTGTTTAAAAGTATTACTCTTGGCTTTCCTTCGCAAAGCTTATCTATATCAGGATTTGCAGAACTTTTTGGTATTCTAGCATCTCTAATTTCAATAATTGCATCTACTAATTTTAAATTTTCTTTTATTTCTCTTTGAGTTTTTTTCATATGCCCTGGAAACCAATTTATTGTAGCCATATTTAAATTCCTCCATATCTAATTAATTATAAGTGTATTATATCCATTTATATTCTCTATATATCAATAATAAACAAATTAACTTTTAATCACATTTTTAATAACTTCATTTTTCAATAAATATATGATCTAAAATAAAGAAAAAGGGACTTATAAAAGTCCCTTACTTAATCATTAGATAATTATCTAACGTTTAATTCTTTAACTTTAGCAGCCTTACCTACTCTGTCTCTTAAGTAGTATAATTTAGCTCTTCTTACTTTACCTTTTCTTACAACTTCCATTTTATCGATAATTGGAGAGTTCATTGGGAAAGTTCTTTCTACTCCAGTTCCGTAAGCAACTCTTCTTACAGTGAAAGTTTCTCTTAATCCACCATTTTGCTTCTTTATAACTGTTCCTTCAAACATTTGTACTCTTTCTCTTGTACCTTCTTTAATTTTAACGTAAACTTTAACGTTATCTCCTACGCTGAAATTTGGAAGATCGTTTCTCATTTGTTCAGCTTCAATAGCTCTTATTATTTCGTTCATTGTGTAGTCCCTCCTTAATATAATATTTAGACGTTCTTAACAAACAATTGACAGAGGACCGCCCGTACTAACACAAAGGTTATTTTAACATAAGTTCTGTTATATTTCAACAATTTATTTATACTTTTCTAGTATTTTTTTATCTTCTTTTGTAAGAGTTATTTTTCTATATAAATCTTCTCTTCTTTCCTTAGTTATTATTAAAGATTGAGCTCTTCTCCATTTCCTTATATTTTCATGATGACCTGAAAGCAATATCTCTGGTACCCTATCTCCTTCAAACTCCTCTGGTCTTGTGTACTGAGGATATTCTAATAATCCATCTGAAAAGGACTCATCCATATAACTTTCTTCTTTCCCTAAAACTCCACTTTTTAGCCTTAAAATGGAATCTATTACAGGAATAGCAGCCATTTCTCCACCAGTTAATACAAAATCGCCCAAGGAAACTTCTGAGTCTATATATTTATATACTCTTTCATCAATTCCCTCATAATGACCACATATAAATATAAGCTCATCTTCTTTAGATAATTCTTTAGCCATCTCTTGATTAAAGGTTTTTCCTCTAGGTCCTAAGAAAACAACTTTCCCTTTATTAGTTTTTTTACAATGTCTTATAGAGTCTACTAATGGCTGAGGAGTCATAACCATTCCAGCCCCACCACCATATGGGTAATCATCTACCTTTTTATGTTTATTTAAAGTAAACTCCCTTATATTTAAAGCTTCTATTTCTACTATATTTTTTTCCTTAGCTTTTCCTATTATACTATGATTAAATATGTCAAACATTTCAGGAAATAATGTAAGAATACTAATCTTCATCTTGCCATTCTCCTACTGGTTTTATTGTAATTTTTCTATTTTCTATATCTATATCTGTAACTATATCTAAAAGTACAGGAATTAATAATTCTTTAGGCTTTCTTATCCAATATACATCATTATTTTTTGTTTGGATTACATCATAAACTTCTCCTAAAGATTTACCTTCTGTATCATAAACATTGCATCCAACAATATCTGCAATAAAATATGTATCTTCTTCTAAAGGAACTGCATATTCTCTTGGAATTTCCATATACTTATTTTTATATTTTTCAGCTTCTTCTATTGTATCTATTCCTTCTAATTTAACTATTATCCTATCTTTTTGATATTTACATCCTTTTATTTTCTTCTCTATTCCATCTATTAATACAAACTTTAAATCATTATATCTTTTGGGATCATCTGTTAAAGCTATAACTTTAACTTCTCCCTTTAACCCATGAGTGTTTACTATTTTTCCAACTCTTAAAATATCTCTCATTTTAGCACCTCTTTTTTAATTAAATTATTTATATTAAATCATTTATTTAACTTAGTATTTTCCATATATACTAAAGTTAAAACACTAACTTTTAATTTAACATATTTAATATTTCTAATACTTCTACAAACATACATAGAAGCATTAGAAATATTATAATTTAAAAATTCAATTTATTTTATTAAACTATCTTTTTATAGTAATTTTATGTTTAAAAAGAGTTAGGATAATCCTAACTCTTTACATCAATAATTTCTACTACTACTTTTTTCTCTTCTTTCATTGCTGCTGCTTTTACAACAGTTCTGATAGCTTTAGCTATCCTTCCCTGTTTACCTATTACTTTTCCCATATCTGCAGGAGCAACCTTTAGTTCCAGAATAATTGATTGCTCTCCTTGGATTTCATTTACATGAACTTCATTTGGATTATCCACAAGGGATTTAGCTATAATTTCAATTAATTCCTTCATAAACACCTGTAATTAAACTAATTACAGAGTTCACCTCCTAAAAATTACTTATTTAATCCTGCTTGAGCAAAAAGTCTCTTTACTACATCTGTAGGTTGAGCACCATTTTGTACCCATTTAGTAGCTTTTTCTTCATTGATTTTAACTTCAGCTGGTTCAGTTAAAGGATTGTAATATCCTATTTCCTCGATGAATCTACCATCTCTTGGAGCTCTTGAATCAGCAACTACTATTCTATAGAAAGGAGCTTTCTTAGCACCCATTCTTCTTAATCTAATTTTTACTGCCATGTATTTCACCTCCTTTTAAAGTGTATCATTTATATTAACTCATAAAAGGTAATTTACCAAAGAATCCTTTTTTAGATTTCTTTTGAAAGGACTTCATTTGTTTCATTTGCTTTCTCATCATATCAAAGCCCTTAATGAGTTTGTTAACTTCTTGTAATGATGTACCTGAACCTTTAGCAATCCTCTTCTTTCTTGAAGATGATCCTGCTATAAGCTTTGGATTTCTTCTTTCCTTTGGAGTCATTGAAAAAATTATAGCTTTAACTCTGCCTAATTGTTTTTCACCAGCATCAAAATCTATATCTTTCATTTCCTTAGGAATTCCAGGCACCATTTCCATTATTTTGCTTAGAGATCCAAGCTTTTTCATTTGTTCCATAGCTGTTAAATAATCTTCATAAGTGAAGTCATTTTCTAACATCTTTGCACTTAATTCTTTAGCTTCTTTATCATCGAAGGCTTCCTGAGCTTTTTCAATTAATGAAAGAACATCTCCCATTCCTAGTATTCTTGAAGCCATTCTATCTGGATAGAAAACTTCAAAATCGCTCATTTTCTCACCTACACCAATGAATTTAATTGGCTTTTCAGTAATATGTCTAATTGATAAAGCAGCTCCACCTCTTGTATCACCATCAAGCTTAGTTAATATAACACCAGAAACATCTAATGTATTATTGAAGCTTTCAGCAACATTTACGGCATCTTGCCCTGTCATAGAATCTACTACAAGTAGTATTTCTTGAGGTTTTACTTCTTCTTTTATAGATTTTAGTTCATCCATAAGATTTTCATCTATATGAAGTCTACCAGCTGTATCTATTATTATAACATTATTACCATTTTCTCTTCCATGAGCTATACCTGCTTTTGCAATATCAACAGGATTAACTTTATCACCCATTTGAAAAACTGGAATATCTATTTGCTTTCCAACTACCTCTAATTGTTTAATAGCTGCTGGTCTATATATATCACAGGCTACTAAAAGAGGTTTTTTATTTTGTTTTCTAAGTTGTAGTGCAAGCTTTCCAGTCATTGTAGTTTTACCTGCCCCTTGTAGTCCAACCATCATTATTACTGTTGGTCCTACAGAGTTAAAGTTTAACTTACTTTCACTACCACCCATAAGATCCGTAAGTTCATCGTTAACAATTTTTATAACTTGTTGAGCTGGAGTTAAACTTTCTAAAACTTCATTTCCAACACACTTTTCACTGACACTTGAAATAAATTTCTTAACTACTTTAAAGTTAACATCAGCTTCAAGTAACGCAAGCTTTACTTCTCTCATAACTTCTTTTATATCTTTTTCAGTTAGCTTTCCCTTGCCCTTAAGTTTTTTGAAAGCTTCCTGCAATTTATCTGATAAACCTTCAAAAGCCACCTTAAACCCTCCTATGATTTTACAAATCTTTTAATATACTTTTATACTTTTTATAATCCTCTTCAGAAATTGAGTATTTATTTTTTAAATCCTCAAGAAGATTTGTAATTATTTTTTCTTGATTAAAACTTTTCTCAAGTAAATTAAGTTTACTTTCATAGGATAGAAATTGTTTATAGCATCTCTTTATTAAATCATGGATAGCCTGACGACTCGTGTTATTCAATTCAGCAATTTCGGCTAAGGATAAATCCTCATTATAATAAAGCTCCATAATTTTATACTGTTTCTCTGTTAGTAATGGACCATATAAATCCATTAATAATGAAATCTCAACCCTATCTTCCATTTCATCACCTTACCCACAAAAGAGATTTTAACAAAACCATCCCAGGCTGTCAAGTATTTTTACTTAACACTTGTAAAAAATTTAATAATCATGAAAAAAGTTAAGAAAACACCTTATTATTAAAACTATTAAAAAGCCTTTCCTTCACTAATTCCTATTTATTTCGGACTTTTTTATTGTTAATTAAAATAATGCTTCTGCAAATCCTTCAGCATCAAACTCTTGTAAATCTTCTATACTTTCTCCAACTCCTATATACTTAACTGGTATATTTAAAGTATTTTTTATAGAAATTACAACTCCACCTTTTGCTGTTCCATCTAACTTCGTTAAAATTATACCATCTATAGGACAAGCCTCCATAAATTGCTTTGCTTGAACTACTGCATTTTGTCCTGTAGTTGCATCCAAGACTAATAAGGTTTCTTTAGCTGCATTACTAAACTCTTTATCTATTATTCTACCTATTTTAGATAACTCATCCATAAGATTCTTTTTGTTATGAAGCCTTCCAGCAGTATCACAAATTAATAAATCAATATTTCTTGATTTAGCTGCACTTACAGCATCAAAAACTACTGCTGCAGGGTCAGAACCTTCCATATGTTTTACTATATCAACTCCAGCTCTTTGGCTCCATACTTCTAGTTGGTCAATGGCCGCAGCTCTAAATGTATCTGCTGCTGCAAGTAAAACCTTTTTGCCTTCTTTTTTATTCTTAGCCGCAAGTTTTCCTATAGATGTAGTTTTTCCAGCTCCATTTACACCTATTACTAATAATACTTTCTTATTATCAGTTTCTTCTTTTTCTTCGGCTCCATCAAGTAGCATATCCTTTATCACCGCTTTTAAAGCAGGATAAACTTCACTTGGATCATTTATTTTTTCTTTTCTAATTTTTGCTTTTAATCTATCTATAATTTCTATTGTTGTATCCATACCTATATCTGACATAACTAAAATTTCTTCTAGTTCCTCATATAAATCATCATCTATAGTTATAGCTAATTTTAATGTTTCGTTAATTTTATCCGTTAACGCGTCCTTAGTTTTTGAAAGTCCTGATTTTAAATTATCAAAAAGTTTTCCAAACATTTTTTACCTCCTAATTATCTTTGCTTAAGTCAACTGAAACTACTTTTGATACTCCTTTTTCTTCCATAGTTATTCCATACATAACATCACTTGCTTCCATAGTCCCTTTTCTGTGTGTAATAACTATAAATTGTATATTGTCTGAAAACTGTTTTAAAAACTCTGCATATCTATATACATTTGCATCATCTAAAGCTGCTTCTATTTCATCTAATATACAAAAAGGTGTAGGCTTCATCTTTAATATTGCAAATAGCAATGCTATAGCTGAAAGCACCTTTTCTCCACCAGACATTAAGTTTATATTTTGAAGCTTTTTACCTGGTGGTTGAACATTTATTTCTATATTAGCTGTTAGCTCATCACCTTCACCTAAAATAAGTTCTGCATTTCCACCCTTAAATAAATCTTTAAAAGTTTCATTAAAGTTTTCATTTAGTATTTTGAAGTTTTCTCTAAATAGTTCTTGCATTTTTGTAGTCATTTCATAAATAACTGTCATTAGCTCGTCTTTTGCTTTATTTAAATCTTCTTCTTGTGCTGACATAAATTCATATTTTTCACAAACCTCTTCATATTCAGCTATTGCTGCTAAATTTACTGTTCCTAATGCTGTTATTTGAGTTTTTAATTTAAATATATCATCTTTAATTTTTGAAATATTTTCTACTTCCAATGCAATTTCCATGGCCTCAGCTAAAGTTAAATCTAATTCTTCATTTAATCGTTTATAGTAATTATCTTTTTCACTTTCTATTTTAGCATATACTATTTCTCTCTTATTTAGCTCACCTTCTAGTGTCCTTAATATCTCTATTAATTCTTTTGCTTCTCCATCTCTTATTTTTAACTTATCTTTTAAAGTTATTCTCTTAACTTCATCAACCTTAAATATATCCTCAAGCTCATTTAATCTTTTATTTATTTCATCTATTAAGTTTACTTTTATTTCTATTTGATTTTTTAAATAGTCTATATTACTTTCTTTTTCATTATTTTCTTCTTTAAGCTTTAATATCTTTTCTTCTTTTTCTTTTTCCTCTTTCTCTTTTCTTTTTATTTCAGACTGCTTTCCATAAACTACTTCATCTAGTGTTGCCTTATTTATTTTCAATTGTATAGCTTCATCTTTTATTTTATCAAACTTATCCTTCTTATCTATCAATAATGCTTGAATTCTCAAAATTTCATTTTTATTTAATAAGCTATCTTCTTTTAATTTGTTTAATAAATCTTCTTTATTTTTTATTTCTTCTTTTAGCTTATTTAAATTTTCATTATTTAAATATAATTCCTTTTTAGAAACTTCAAATGAATTTTTAAGCTTTAACCCCTCATTTTCTAGAGCTTTTATTTCACTTTCATATCTTGTTATATCAATAGTTTTTTCATGAACCTCATCACTTTTATTTAAATTGTCCTCATCAATAGTCTTTATTTCTTCTTTAATATTATTTAGTGAATTATATTCTAATGAATATTTTTCTTTATTTTTTAAGATATTTTCTTCTAATTCTTGAAGTTCTCTTCTTCTACCTAAAATACTAGAGTTATTCTTTTTATAAATACTTCCACCTGTAAGGGCTCCTCCTGGACTAATAACTTCTCCATCTAAAGTTACTATTTTAAGTTTATAGTTTCCAAGTTTTGAAATTTTTAATGCAGAATCCATATCTCTTGCAATTATAGTTTTTCCTAAAGAATAATCCATTATTTCTTTAAATTTAGCATCAAAATCAATTAAATCAGATGCTAAGCCTAAAAAACCTGAAAGATTACTAATTTCATTAGAAATATTTAATCTATTTCCCTTAATAATATTTAAAGGTAAAAAGGTAGCTCTACCTAAAGAATTTTTCTTAAGATAATCTATTAATAATTTAGCTACATTCTCGTCTTTAGTTATTATATTTGAAATAGCTCCACCTAATGCTATTTCTATAGCAGTTTCATATTCCTTATTAACAGTAAATATTTCACCTAGAACCTTAGTACCTTTTCCATAGGATATTTGTCCATTATCTATTCTTTCCATAAGTCTTTTTACTGATAACTGATATCCTTCATAACTTTTTTCTAAGTCTCTTAAGGTAGTAAATTTACCTTCTAAAGTACTAATATTTTTAGATATTTCTCTTATAAGCCCCTCTTTTTTTGCAGAAGAACTACTTAAAAGAGAAAGCTTTTTCTTATTTTCTACTATAGTATTTTTTACTTCTTCTCTTATTCTTTTAGATTCCTGTATACTTTTCTTTAATCCCAATATAGTAGCTAAATTAATACTTATATTTCCTTCTATTGTTTTTAAAGCATTTTTTCCATTTAAGCCTAATTCTTCTTTATTTATTATTTCTTTATTCAGTAAAACTATATTATTGTTTGTTTCTGAAGTCTTTCTCAAAAGCTCAAATTCCTCTTCCTTAAGGTTTTCAACTTCTTTTTCTAAATCTTGAATCTCTTTATTTAAGTGATAAACTTCTTTTTCTAATCTTTTAATATCATTTTCTTTTTGAACTTGTTCTTTTATTTTTTCTTCAAGTTCCTTACCCAACTGATTTTTTTCTTCTAAAGAAATTTTCAAGCTATTTTCTAAAGAATCTTTTTCTAAAGAATCTTTATTTATTATTTCCTCTAAATTTTTAATTCTCTCTTTAAATATCTCTATATTCTTTAGACTTTGGTTTAACTCTTCCTTTTTACTGTAATATTCACTTTTTTCTTTGTTATTCTTGTTTTCTAACTCTTCAATTTTACTTTCTAAAACTAAAAGTTCTTCTTTATCCTTATGTAATTTATTTCTTTTAGTTTCTATATCCTTTTTTCTTTCATTTATATCTTTACTTACATCATTAATTTCATCTTCTATTTTTTTTATATTGTTAACTAATATAGAAACTTCTTTTATTCTTAATTCTTCTGCTAAAGTCTTATATTTTAGAGCTTTTTCTCTTTCAATTTTTAATGGTTCAATTCTTTCTTCATAGGTAGAAATTATATCTCTTATTCTAATTAAATTATTTTCAGTATTAGATAATTTTTTTTCAGCTTCTTCTTTTCTGGATTTAAATTTAACTATACCAGCAGCTTCCTCTAATAATGCTCTTCTATCTTCTGCCTTACCACTTAGTATGGCTTCTATTTTACCTTGTCCAATAAGTGAATACCCTTCTTTACCTATACCTGTATCCATAAATAGACTATTTATGTCTTTTAATCTACATTTTTGATTATTTATTAAATATTCTGTTTCACCTGATCTAAATATTCTTCTTGTAATAGTAACTTCTGAATAATCAGTATCTAATGAGCTATCTGAGTTATCTAATGTAAGTGAAACCTGGGCTAGTCCAACTGGTTTCCTATACTGGGTCCCAGCAAAAATAACATCTTCCATTTTTCCCCCTCTAAGGGTTTTTACACTTTGCTCTCCAAGAACCCATCTTACTGAGTCAGATATATTACTTTTCCCACTACCATTTGGCCCTACTACTGCTGTTACTCCTTTTTTAAATTTTAATTGGGTTTTATCCGCAAAAGATTTAAAACCTCTTATCTCTAGGGATTTTAAAAACATAGATACACTCCTTACCTATATCAATGATACTAATAGACTCATTGAAAACATGATAGCTAAAATTATAGTAATTACATATATCATTTTTTGTCTTGTTTTTTTCTTCATAATTACCACTCCTATTCTTATTTAAGTTTATAGTAAAGATAGTGAAATATCAATAATAAGGTAGGCAAAATCTTGCCTACCTTATATACTAACTTTTTCTATTCTTTTTAGTACAATAACATTAACGCTTCCTCTGCTGATCTTATCCTTGGTAGTTACTAGTATTTTTCCTTTATTATTATCTTTTAAATTATTAAAATAAAGTTTTTTATTCGCATAAAGCTTACTTAGATCCTTTGAGTTTATTTCAATTATTATATCTTCATCACAATTTATAACTGATTTTATTTTATCACAAATTAAGCTTCCCTCTACAAGTTCCCTAAATGCTGGATGAAAAGGTCCATCTATTATATCTTTTCCCCAAGTTATGGTTTCAGTTGGTTGAAGACCAATTCTAATTATGTTAACCTTAGCACTATTATACAACATATATAACTCTTTAGATATTTCAACAGCTTCTTCTAATGAATAAGGCTTATATTGACCTCTCTCATACATATCTGCCATAGGTGTATCTTTAATTACTAGTGAAGGATATATTCTACATATATCTGGTTCCATTTCTATAGATTTTTTCACTGTTTCAATATCTTTTTCAAAAGTATCACCTGGAAGTCCTGGCATTATCTGATGACCTAATGTAATTCCATATTCTTTTATAAGATTAGATGCTTTTTCTACATCTTCTGCACTATGACCTCTTCCTGATAACCTTAATACTTCATCATCTAAAGATTGAACTCCAAGTTCAATTACATCTACTTTATAATCCTTCAAGTAGTCTAATATATATCTATTTATTGCATCAGGTCTTGTTGACATCCTTATTTTATCTATATAGCCTTTTTCTTTATATTCTTTTGCAACTGCTAATAATTCTTTTTGTTTATTTACATCTATAGCTGTAAATGTACCACCAAAAAATGAAATTTCAACAATTGCATTTTTATAATCTATAGTTTTAAGATAATCATCAACTGTATCTTTTACATCTTTATCAGTAACCTCTTCTTGAACAACCTTCGCTATTCTATCCTGATTACAAAATACACACTGATGAGGACATCCTTGATGAGATATAAATATAGGTATAATATAATGCTTTTTACTCATTTAATTCCTCCAAAACTCTTAAAGCTTCTTTTGCTGCATTTTGCTCTGATTCTTTTTTACTATAACCTTCTCCATTCCCAAATTCTTTATCCTCTATTATAACTGACGTGAAAAACTTTCTTCTATGTGGAGGTCCTTCATACTTTAGTAGTTCATAAACTATTGAAACTTCACCTGATTTTTGCATTTCTTCTTGAAGCTTAGTTTTATAATCTAAAACTATATCATTATTTATTGCTTTATCAATTATATCTTTAAAATACCCTATTATAAAATCTTTAGCAAACTCAAGTCCCTTATCTAGATAAATTGCTGCTAATAAAGCTTCAACAGCATCTGCTATTATAGATACTCTTTCCCTTCCTCCTGTTAACTCCTCGCCTCTACTTATTCTTATAAAAAATCCTAGATTTAACTTTTTACCAATTTCATAAAGTGAATTTTCGCAAACTATTAAACTTCTTATTTTTGTTAATTCACCTTCACTCTTGCTTTTATAATTTAAAAATAAATATTCAGTAATACATAATTGAAGAATAGAATCTCCTAAAAATTCAAATCTTTCATTATACTCCTGATCCTTATGTTGATTTGCATAGGAGCTATGAGTCAATGCAGTCTTTAAAAGCTTTGGCTCATTAAATGTTAAACCTATACTCTCCTCAACCTCTTTTATATTAAACTTCGCCATTTTATACACTCCTTGAAGTTTATTCTTCAACTTGCTTTCCAAGAAATTCTTTTTAATAGAGCAAATTCAAGAATAAACCAAATTCTCTGTAAATATTAAATATAAAATCCCGCATTAAAGCGGGATTACATTACTCTTCAACATGACTCTTTAAATACTTAACTACATCTCCAACAGTTTTAAAATTTTCTGCTTCTTCATCTGGAATTTCTGTATCTAACTCATCTTCTAAAGCCATCATAAGTTCAACTAAATCTAATGAATCTGCATTTAAATCGTCAACGAATGAAGAGTCCATTGTTATATCATCTTCGTTAATGCTTAATTTTTCAGCAATTATTTCTCTAACTTTTTCAAACATTTAATTCACCTCCTACATACATCATTTAGATAATATTATATATTATTTATCTAGTCAATATGCATATTGGCATAAATTATATATTATTTTGAAGTTCTGATTTTATTTTTTCTAATACACCCTTATCATAAAAAGTTTTAGTTTGCCTTATAGCATTTTTGAAAGCTTTTCCATCAGAGCTTCCATGTGCTTTTATACAAATACCTTCAACGCCTAAAAATGGTGCTCCACCATATTCTTTATAGTCAAACTTTACTTTTAATGATTTAAATACAGGTTTTAAAAGACCAGCACCTATCTTACTCATTATTCCTGATGATAAAATTTCTTCTTTTATCATTTTTAACAATGTGGATGCTACTCCTTCATACATTTTTAACAATGTATTTCCTACAAACCCGTCACAAACTAAAACATTTACATCACCTTTTGATGTATCCCTTGGTTCTACATTTCCAACAAAATTTAAATTCTTCTCTTCTTTTAATAGCTTATGAACACTTTTAGTTAATTCATTACCTTTTTCTTCTTCTGCTCCTATGTTAACTAGGCCTATAGAAGGATTCTCATTACCTATTACCCCTTGATAATATACTTTTCCCATCTTAGCAAATTGTACTAAGTAATTAGGCTTACAATCAACGTTTGCTCCAGCATCAACTATCATGAAGCTACCATTTTTACCTGGCATAATTGGAGCTAAAGCCGGTCTTTCCACACCTTTTATTCTTCCAACTATAAGTGTGCATCCAGCTAAGAATGCACCTGTACTCCCACCTGATATAACAGCATCACATTCTTTATCTTTAACAAGCTTCAATGCTTTACATATGCTTGAATCCTTTTTCTTCTTTAAAGCCATTACAGGATGCTCATTTGGAGAAATAACCTCTCTTGCATCAACTATATTAACTAGCTTTTCATCATATTGGTATTTCTTAAGCTCTTCTTCTATTTGCTCTTTAGGACCTGTTATATAGTATTCTATTCCTTCGTATTCCTTTAAAGCTTGAATAAGGCCTTCTACTACGGCTTTAGGTGCATTATCCCCACCCATACCATCTATAGCTATCTTCATAATACCATTTCGCCCCTTTTCTTTATATATAAAGAAAAGAAAGTCATTAGACTTTCTTTATTCTTCTACTGAAGCAACTACTTCTTTACCTTTATAGAATCCACAATTCTTGCAAACTCTGTGAGCTAGCTTCATTTCGTGACATTGTGGACACTCAACTATTCCAGGTAAGCTCGCCTTAAAAGTTTGAGCTCTTCTTGAATTTCTCTTTGCTCTATATGTTTTTCTAGCAGGATTTCCCATTACTACACCTCCTTATTTCCAAACAACTCTTGTAACTTTGCCAGTCTTAAGTCTACATCATTTGTCTCACATTGACAAGAACCTTCATTAAGATTTTTACCGCATTGGTAGCAAAGTCCATTACAGTCATCTGTGCAAAGTCTCTTAATAGGTAAGGTTGAAATACTAATACTTTCAACTATTTCAGCAATATCTAATGTATCGCTATCTACAAAAATAATCTCTTCATTATCTTGAAGTTCCTTATTATTTGTAAACCTTTCTTCTATATCAATATCTATTGGATAGATAAAGGTCTCTAGGCATCTTGAACAATTAAGTTTCAATTTTGTCTTTATGGAAGCTCTTAGAGTTAAAACATCTCCAACAGAGGTAACATTTCCAACTACATTTACAGCTTCTACAGCTTCAATTTTTTCTCCATCAAAATAAAGTGGAGCTAATTCATATGTTATATTGATTTCTTTTTTTCTTTTATTTAATGAAATTAAGTCTGAAAATTGTATAATCATATGTATTTGCTCTAGACTATGTCCTCATATCCTTTAGGATACATTATACACATTATGTGTATAGCTTGAGCAAAGCTTCATTTCACTCCTTAGATAAATATTTGCCGAATAAACACAATTTATTATATAAAGTGCACCATTAAAAGTCAAGCAATTTATTGTAAATTACCCAACTAATAATTATGCACCTTAAATCTATTTGCTTATTAATTCAACAGTATCTCTTGCTATTACTAATTCTTCGTTAGTTGGTATAACAAAAGCTTTTACCTTACAACCTTCTTTTGATATTTCTCTTACCTTTCCTCTAACGTTATTTCTTTCAGTATCTACTTCTACACCTAAGAACTCTAGGCCCTTTAAAATTGCCTCTCTAGTTTCTGGACCATTTTCTCCAACTCCAGCTGTAAATACTATAGCATCAACACCACCCATAATAGCAGCATATGATCCAATTGTAGCTCTTACTTTATATTCAAATATAGAAAGTGCTAACTTTGCTCTATGAACGCCTTCTTTAAATGCAGCATCTTCTATATCTCTAAAGTCGGAACTAATTCCTGATATTCCAAGAACACCTGATTTTTTATTTAGCAAATCATTAGCTTCATCAATAGATAAACCTTCTTCTTTCATTAAGAAAGTAACTATAGCTGGATCTATATTCCCACTTCTTGTTCCCATTGCAACACCTTCAAGTGGAGTAAAGCCCATTGATGTATCTATAGAAACCCCATTCTTAATAGCACATAAACTTGCACCATTTCCTAAGTGACATGTAACTATTTTTAATTCTTTTATGTCTTTACCCATAACTTCTGCAACTTTTTGTGATACATATCTATGTGAAGTACCATGGAATCCATATTTTCTTATTCCGTGTTTTTTATATAATTCATATGGTAGTGCATATAAATATGCCTCTTCTGGCATAGTTGAATGGAATGCATTGTCAAAAACTGCTACCATCGGAATATTCGACATTAATTCTTCGCAAGCTTCTATACCAATTACGTGTGCTGGATTGTGAAGTGGAGCTAATTTAAAGCATTCTCTTATGTAATCTTTAACTCCTGCATCTATAACTACTGAACTCTTATACTTTTCTCCTCCGTGAACAACTCTATGTCCAACTGCTGTTATTTCATCCATTGATGAAATAACTCCGTTTTCTCTATCTACTAAAGCATCTAAAACTAGCTTTATAGCAACTTTATGATCTTCCATAGGTTGTTTAACTATATATTTATCTCTGCCTTCAACCTTTTGAGTTAAAACTGATCCTTCAATTCCTATTCTCTCTACTAATCCTTGAGCTAATGATTCTTCAGTAGTCATATCTATTAATTGATATTTAAGTGATGAGCTACCGCAATTAATTACTAAAACTTTCATTTTCTCTTACTCCTTCCTAATAATTATTATTTTTGAGCTTGTGCTTGAACTGCTGTTAATGCAACAACATTAACTATATCATCAGAGCTACATCCTCTTGATAAATCATTTATTGGCTTTGCAAATCCTTGACACATAGGTCCAATGGCTTCTGCATTAGCAAATCTTTGAACTAATTTATATCCTATATTTCCACTTTGTAAATCTGGGAATACAAGAACATTAGCCTTTCCTGCAACACTGCTATTTGGAGCTTTTTGAGATGCTACTTTTTCAACTATAGCTGCATCTAATTGTAATTCTCCATCTATTAATAAATCTGGTCTTAATTCCTTTGCAAGCTCTGTAGCTTTTCTAACCTTATCTACCATTTCATGATCTGCACTTCCCATAGTTGAGAATGAAAGCATAGCCACTTTTGGTTCTATTTTACAAAGTTTTTTAGCAGTATCTGCTGTTGCTATAGCTATTGCTGCTAATTGTTCATAAGTCGGATTTGGATTAACTGCACAGTCTGAGAATAGAAGCATTCCTTCTTCTCCATACTTTGAACCAGGTACCATCATTATAAAGAAGCTTGATACAACTGATACTCCTGGTGCAGTCTTTATTATTTGTAATCCTGGTCTTAGTAAATCTCCGGTTGTATGTACTGCTCCTGAAACCATTCCTTCTGCATCGTTTAATTTAACCATCATAGTTCCAAAATATAATGGATCTCTTACTATTTTATCAGCTTTTTCTAAAGTCATTCCCTTATTTTTTCTTAATTCATAAAACTCATTAACATAAGCTTGTAATCTTTCTGAAGTGTTAGGATCAACTATCTCTACCCCTTCTAAATTTACCCCTAATTCACTAGCTTTTTCTTTAATTTTACTGTTATCTCCAACTAAAATTGGATATGCTAAACCAAGCTCTTGTATTCTTTGAGCTGCTACTAAAGTTCTTTCCTCATCCCCTTCTGGAAGAACTATTTTTTTTCTGTCAGCCTTAGCTGCATCCCATAATTTATTCATAAGTTCCATAATTATTTCTCCTTTCAAAAAGATACTAACTCATCTTCATATACTAATATACTCCTAAATAACTATAGTTTTCAACATAAAAATATCCGAAAGATTTAATTCTTTATATTATAAATATTCAGAATTTTTCTCATTATATAAATAACCTACATATTATACTTTAATCTTTCTATAAAATCTTATTATGATATAATATTTTTATATTTCCCATTAAGGAGTGTATTTATGAATATAACAGGAATAATAACAGAATATAACCCTTTCCACAACGGTCATCTTTATCACTTAAATTCTGCAATAAAAGAAACAAACGCTGATGGAATAGTATGCATAATGAGTGGTAATTTTGTTCAAAGAGGTGAACCAGCATTAATTGATAAATGGAAACGAGCAGAAATGGCTATTTTAAATGGAGTTGATTTAGTTTTAGAATTGCCTACATTTTACGCTTTATCTTCTGCAGAATTTTTTGCAAAGGGCTCAATATCTATTCTTGACTCAATTGGAGTAATCAATAACATATTTTTTGGTAGCGAATGTGGTAATATAGATATTTTAACTAAAATTGCAAAAACTTTAGTTTCTGAATCTAAAGAGCTACAAGATGAAATAAAGGAAAACTTAAAGACTGGAATTACTTATGCAAAAGCTAGAGAAATATCTCTTATAAAAATTTTAAATGATAAATCAATGGAAGAAGTTTTGTCAAGCTCTAATAATATTTTAGCAATAGAATATATAAAATCCTTACTTAAATTAAATAGTGCTATTTCTCCTCTTACATTAAAACGAGAAGGCTCAAATTATAACGATAAAAAGTTAACTGACAAATATGCTTCTGCAACTAGTATAAGAGAGAGTTTTAAAAATAATTTATCTCTAGGGGACCTAAAAAATTATTTACCAAGTAAATCATTAGATATATTATCTTCTCTAAAAGAAAACTCCTACCCTTTTGTTTTCGAAAAAGATATGTATCCGTACATTAAATATAAACTCCTTGCTAATTGTATAAATTTTAACAATCTTTTTGAAATAAGAGAAGGATTAGAAAATAAATTTTTAAAAGAAATTTATTATAGTAATTCTTACGAAGATTTAATACTTAAAATAAAAAGTAAAAGATATACTTACACTAAAATATCTAGATTAATGGCTCAAATATTTTTATCTTTAGATGAGTTTTCCTATGATGATTTAATAGATGAAAATAACCTTTATGCTAGAGTATTAGGATTTAATAGTACTGGAAGATCCATATTAAAAGAAATGAAAAAGAAATCTAGTATTCCAATAATAACTAAGGTACCAAGGAACATATCTAATCCCCTATTAAAATTAGATATTCAAGCTACCAAGGCTTATTCTTTGTTAAATAGCTCCCTTAATCCATTAAGTGATTATTTGCAATTACCCATAATAAAAGATTAATATTAAAAAGTCATAGGCATATAAATACTATATAGGAGGTAAATTTTATGTTTAGTATTTTTATTTTATGGCTTTTTATTTTTTTTCTTGTGGCATTATTATTAAAGCTATTAGATGTAAAAAAAAATTATATTATATGTTTTGCGATTACCATCTTTATAATTATATTTGTAATTAATTTAGAAGTTAGTATATCAGCAGCAATTAGTGGAGCTAAGTTAGTGGTTGTTGCAATACTCCCAACCATATTTCCATTTAGTGTCATATGTAATTTGTTAATTTATTATGATGGAATAACTCTTTACTCGAAGATATTAGGACCTTTAATTTGCAAGCCACTAGGCCTTTCAAAAAGTTGTTCTTTCCCTTTAGCTGCAAGTTTTATATGTGGTTATCCATTAGGAGCAAAATATTCTTCTGATATATATGATCTTGGATATATACATAAAAGTGAATACGAAAGACTATTAAATATAGCATCTAATGCTGGCCCTATATTTATACTAGGATCTGTCTCAGCTTCTATGCTTTATGACGTAAAACTTGGTTATATCCTATTAATAGCTAATTACTTATCTATAGTAGCTGTAGGTTTTTTAACAAGAAAGAGCTCTAAAAATATAACATACCTAAAAAAAATGGAAAGCACTTATAAAGAAAATCCTTTTGGAACTAATTTAAAAAATGCAATTGAAAGTGCAATTTCTACCACTATAAATGTAGGAGCCTTTGTTATAATATTTTCAGTATTTATAAGCATAATAAAAAGCAACACTTATATAAGTACTGCTTTTGAAAACTTAGAAAACTTAATAAAATTACCTAATGGAATCTTATATAACCTTTTTTTAGGTAGTATTGAATTTACAAACGGTTGTAAATTAATTTCTACTTCTAATATCTCCATGAGCTTAAAACTAAGTATGATGAGCTTTATTTTATCATTTTCAAGCTTATCAGTAATTGCTCAAGTAAGTTCTATTGTAAGTAAAAATAATCCTAACATGAAAAAATATATTTTTTATAAATTTATTCAAGGAATAATAAGTTTTATAATAACTTTTATTTCAAGTAATATAATCCCACTTTCTACTACTACATCAAATATTACTAATAATAAAATATATAATATTTTTTCATTTTATAAACTTTTTATTCCTTTTATAATATTCCTTTTACTAACACTTTTAATATCTATGTTATTAAAACATGTTAGTATATTACATTCCTCTTAACTCAGAAATATTTTCTTTAATTTTTGATCCAGTTTTACTTAGATCTTCATCAATTTCTTTTGCTACTAACTCGAAGGATTTTTGCATATTTTCAATTAATAGGTTTCTTTTTTCTTCAATTTCCCTATCTAATTGAGCCAAAATTTCTGTTGAATACTCTCTTGATCCAATTCTAATTGCCTTGGCATCTCTTTGAGCTAGGGCAATTATTTCATTTGCTCGAATTTTAGCTTCCTTAACTATATCATGATTTTCGATATTTTGCTTCATTATTTCCATTGTTTCTCTTTTTACAGTTTCGTACTCCTTTTGAGCATCTCCAAGTATTCTATCTTTTTCTGTCATCACCCATTGTGCTTTTTTTAATTGATCTGGTAGATAATTTATAACTTGATCTATTACTTCTAAAAATTCTTTTTTATCAACTACACTTTTCCCTGTTATAGGCACTTTAGGTGCTGTTTCTATTAATTCTTCTAAATACTCTAAAAGTTCTATAATATTAACTTCAATCTTCTCCATCCCTCTTCCCCCTTGGTAAAAATTATCTAAACTTATCCTTAACTTCTAAAATTAATTCTTCAGGTACAAGCCCTTTAATGTTTCCACTAAACTTCGCTACTTGCTTTACTGAAGATGAGCTTACATAAGAATATGCTGAAGAAGTCATCATAAATACAGTTTCAATATCTGGATCAAGCTTAGAATTCATAAGTGCCATTTGAAACTCATATTCAAAGTCAGATACCGTTCTAAGCCCCTTTAAAATAACTTTTGAATTATGCATTCTTGCAAAATCTACTAATAATCCATCGAAACTTAATACTTCTACATTTTTTAAATTCTTCGTAACCCTCTTAATTAACTCAACTCTTTCTTCAATATTAAATAAACATTTTTTATCCACATTGACTAAAACTGCAACTATAAGCTTATCATAAATTTTGGCTCCTCTAGTTATAATATCTAAATGTCCATTTGTAATAGGATCAAAGCTCCCAGGATAAACTGCTATATTCATGTTTTTCACCTTTTTATTTACTCCTCATATTTATAAAAACATACTGTTGTATTACCATATTTTCTACTTTGTAATAATTTAATATCTTTATATCCATGATATATATCTTCTATAGAATCTATCTTTGTTACTATTATTCCATTATCTTTGAGCATATTATGTTCTTTTACTATTTTTAATGCTTCTGGAATCATCTCCTTGCAATAAGGCGGGTCTATAAATATAATATCAAAACTTATTCCCTTTTTACTTAACATTTTTAAAGCTTCGTATGAATCCATATTTAATGGAGTACAAAAGTTTTCAAATTTTAAATTTTCGATATTTTGTTTTAATAAAGGAAATGTTGAACTACTTTTATCTATTAGATAAACTTCTTTCGCACCTCTACTTGCTGCTTCTAAACCAAGGCTTCCTGTCCCTGCAAAAACATCTACAGCAATTGCTTCTGGTATGTATCCTTGAATTATACTAAACATAGCTTCTTTTACTCTATCTAAAGTTGGTCTCGTTTCCATAGTTGCAGGAGGTATTAAATTTCTTCCTCTTGCTTTTCCTGCTATTATTCTCATTTAGTTTCCTCCTTAGGTACTATCATTTCAATTTTATCATAATATTTCTTTATATACAATTTTTTTAATTAAAACAAATATATCGACTCCATCTTTCAATAGAATTTGATATTTCATTACATAATTTTAAATGTTCCATTTCTTTTGAACTAACTAATATATTGGCTTCATACCTTGCACACTTTAATATATCTATATCTTCATATATATCTGAAAGGACTAACCCTATATCCCCACTTTGTTTTAATCCAAACATTTCTCCTGCTCCCCTAAGCTTTAAATCCTGCTCAGATATGTAAAAACCATCTGTCGATTCTGTCATTATTTCCATTCTCTTTTTTGTTCTTTCATTTTTTGCCTTACCTATAAGAACACAATAAGACTCGTATTCTCCTCTACCTACTCTTCCCCTTAATTGATGAAGCTGAGCTAATCCAAATCTCTCTGAGTTTTCTATTATCATCATAGAAGCATTTGGAACATTTACCCCAACCTCAATAACAGTTGTGGAAATTATAACATTTATCTTATTTTCTTTAAATAATCCTATTCTCTCATCTTTTTCCTTCGGCTTCATTTTACCATGTAATATTTCAACACCTATATTCTTAAATACTCCATTTTTTAGCTCTTCATAAAGTTTTTCTACAGAATTTAGCTCCATCTTTTCATCATCTTCTATTAATGGACATACTATATACACTTGCCTTCCCTTTTTTATTTCATCTAAAGCTAAATTATAGGCTAACATTCTATCATTTTCTGAATAAAACCTTGTATCTATCTTTTTTCTTCCTGGTGGCAACTGGTCAATTATTGAAACATCTAAGTCTGAATACATATATAAGGCTAATGTTCTAGGTATAGGAGTTGCTGTCATAACTAAAACATCAGGTCTCCTCCCCTTATTTATAAGTTTATTTCTTTGTTCTACTCCAAATCTATGCTGCTCATCTGTAACAACCAGACCTAAATTAGTAAAGTCCACATCTTCTTGAATTAAGGCATGTGTTCCTATAACTATAATCGGCTCTCCTGTTGCTATTCTTTCTTTGATTCTTCGTTTCTCTTTTAAACTGGTACTTCCTGTTAACAATTCAATTTCTACGTTAAAACCTTTTAAAATTTTTGATGTTTCAGCATAATGTTGATTTGCTAAAATTTCTGTTGGTACCATAAGAGAAGCTTGATAACCATTTTTAATTACATTGAACATTGCTATTATAGCTACTATGGTTTTACCACTTCCAACATCTCCTTGAACTAGTCTATTCATTGAATATTTACTTTTTTGATCTCTTAAAATTTCTCTAACAACCTTAGTTTGAGCATCTGTTAAACTAAATGGAAGCATTTCTTTTAATGTAGATAATTCATTATGCCAATAAAATGAAATACCGTCATTGCTTCTTAGCTTACTTTTAAGTAATAAAAGTTTCATTGAATAAGTAAATAGTTCTTGAAACTTTAATCTTACTATTGCTTTTTCTAATTCTCCTTTACCTTTTGGAAAATGTATTTCTCTTATAGCTTTATCTAATTCTATCATTTTATATTTATATAATATTTCTTTAGGCAAATTATCAGTTATCAAAACCTTATCTAATATTTGATTTATTAGCTTTGTTATTATTTTATCTGTTAAATCACTCTTCAATGGATATTTGGGTATTATTTCACTTTTTTTAGCATCACTACATCCAATCATTGGATTTATTACTTCTAATGAATTACCTACTCTTTTAAATTTCCCTACTAAATCGTAAGGTTCATTTAATTTATAAGAATTCTTTATATACCTTTGATTAAACCATTTTCCAATAACTATATGTCCTTTGTAATCAAATTTTATTGTAGTTATTATCTTTCCAGTTTTAGTTTTAACATCTCTATCATATCCTATTACCCTACAAGTTAAAATTTGCTTTTCTTCACCATCTATTTCGTTAAAATCTATATCCCCTTTAATAAATTCATAATCCCTTGGAAAATATAAAAGTAAATCATATATTGTAAAAATCCCACATTTATTAAGCTTTTCAGTAAGCTTTGGTCCTACTCCTTTAAGAGCAGATATTTCCATTGATATATTCATTTGCTCACCTCAAAATTTTATTCATAAATATTAAAGCACAAGTCTCTACTTATGTAAATAAAGTAGTAACTTGTGCTTTTATAATTATTCCACTGACATTAAGAAATAGTAAAGCGGTTGTGCTCCTCTATAACATTGAACATCTAAATTTTCATATTTATCTTCAATTTTCTCTACAAATTCTTCTGCTTCTTCTTCAGTTACATCTGCTCCATAGAAAATTGTTATAAGCTCACTTTCTTCATCTATCATATCTGAAAGTATTTCTTCTGCAACATCACAATATGATGTTCCAACTTTCTTTATTTTCCCTTCAATTAGTCCAAGCATATTACCTTCTTTTATTTCTATGCCATCCATTTCTGTGTCTCTAACTGCATAAGTTACAGAACCTGTCTTAACCATTTCTATTGCATTTTTAAGATTTTCTAAATTTTCATCTACTTCTGCTTCTGGATTAAACATAGTTATGCATGTTATTCCCTGTGGAATTGTAGTTGTTGGTATTACCCTAACATCCTTATCTGATATTTCAGCTGCTTGATTAGCTGACATTAGTATATTTTTGTTATTTGGTAAAATAAATATATGCTCTGCATTTAACTTTGAAATACACTCCATTATATCTTGAGTTGAAGGATTCATTGTCTGACCACCTTCAATTACATATTCAACACCTAAATCTTTAAATATATTAGTTATACCTTCTCCCATAGCTACTGATACAAAAGCATATTTTACTTCTTCGCTTTCTTCTGTAGCTGCTTCTCCTTGATTATATTCTTCTTTAGTTAAAAGAACTTCTCTATGTTCTTCTCTCATATTATCTATTTTTATTTTAGATAATTCCCCTAATTGAACAGCTTTTGCTAAAACAGAACCTGGATCATTTGTATGAATATGTACCTTTATTACATCCTCATATCCCACTACTATAGTTGAATCACCCATTTTTTCTATATCTGCTCTAAAATTATTTGCTTTATCTGCATCTGCTAAAATTATAAATTCAGTACAATATCCAAATTTAATATCTATGTCTTCTGTTCCTTGAGCACCTTGCATTTTAGCTTCAGCTGGTTTAATATCTTTTATTTCTGCCTTTATGTCATTTTTCAAGGCATCATACATACCTTTAAGAATTATATAAAGCCCCATTCCGCCTGAATCTACAACCTTTGCTTTTTTTAAAGCTGGTAATAATTCTGGAGTTTTATCTAGCATTACTTTAGATTCTGTTACAATTACATCCATAAAGCTAACTATATCTTTTACATCTGTATCAATAGCTGCATCAGCTGCTGCTCTAATAACAGAAAGAATCGTTCCTTCTGTAGGTCTCATAACAGCTTTGTAAGCCGCATTACTACCTTCCTTAAAAGCTATTGCAAGTTCCACAGTATTTACTTCTGTCTTTCCTTCTAAGCCTTTAGAAATACCTCTTAATATTTGAGAAAGAATTACTCCTGAATTTCCTCTTGCTCCCATTAAAGCTCCTTTAGCTAGCTTTTTAGAAGTTTCACCTATTGATTCAGAATTTAATCCTTCTATTTCCTTAACTGCAGCTTTAAATGTTGCTGACATATTTGTTCCTGTATCTCCATCTGGAACTGGGAACACATTTAAAGCATTAACGTATTCGCTTTCTTCTAACAATTTATTGCTAGCATTAACAACCATGTTATAAAAATCATGGCCATTTATTTTCTGATATTTCATCTTTTTACCTCCTAGACTCTAACTGCTTGAACATTTACTGTAACAGATGAAACTTTTAATCCAGTAAAGTTTTCCACACTATAACGTACCTTTTGTATTATGTTATTTGCAATTACAGAAATCTTTGTTCCATATTCAACCATAACATATAATTCTATAACTAATTTATCTTCATTAAATTTTAGTTTAACACCCTTACTTAAATTTTCTATTCTCATTAATTCCCATAAGCCTTCAGTGGCATTTTTAGAAACCATACCAACTACTCCATAACATTCCATAGTTGAAAGACCAACTATCTTAGCAAGTACCTCCTCAGAGTAATGTATATTTCCAAATTCGTTTGAATATCCTACCATATAGAATCCTCCTTATAAATATCCTTATACTATATTTTATATTAGTTACATTTATTATTCAAGTAAATATTACACCGCTTATTATATGGAGTTAGCTATTATTATATAAATATTTCTATAATTAAAAAGTTTTTTCTTTTTTTTCTCATTTTCTCTTGCTTTTCTCACACTTACTATGTTAAAATTTAATCTGTCCTATTGAAGAGAAATTATCTTCAAAAATAAGGAGGTGTTTTCAAGTGGCAAGAAGATGCGAAGTTTGTAATAAAGGGGTTGTATCTGGAACTCAATACTCCCACTCACATCGTCAATCAAAGAGAACTTGGGCTCCTAACATAAAGAGAGTAAAGGCTTTAGTTAACGGAACACCAAAAACAGTTCATGTATGTACAAGATGCCTTAGATCTGGTAAGGTTCAAAGAGCAATATAAGTTCAAATAAAAAATGCAATTGAATTAACAATTGCATTTTTTATTTTATAAAGAATTTGTTCCGTATTAAGCTTTTTATTTTTCCTATGTAAGCTTATTTTTTTCTTTTAAAAAATCTTATAAAATTTGAAATAAATTTTGGTAACTTTATAGCTATTATTTTCATAAGTTCTCCCTCCAATAAAAAATCACTCACCTATTTATTTACATTATATGCAAATAAATAAAATGAGTGATTAATTTTTTTATATTTTAATCTCTTGTATAAAGAACCATTAAAATTCCACTATCAAATGTTACCTTAATATCTTTACCAACAAATTCATTGGAGGTTGTCAATCCATCTCCTAAAGATAAATCATAATTGAAAAGTTCATATTTAGCTCCACTTACAGTAAGACTTTTAACAATTTCTGAATATGCATGAAAGGATACTATATCTCCTTTACTTCCTTTTAATAAAATATTTTTATCTGTTAGAAACATTTTATTATTATCATCAACTATTTCAACATAGACTTCTTTTTTTAACCCCTTAAGCATAAGACCAATATTACTTAAAGAGTGATCATATCTTGTTCCTGTTACACCTAAAAGTAATATTTTCTTTGCTCCTTTTTCAATAGCTAATTCAAAAGCAATTTCAGTATCTGTAAAATCTTTTTCTTTCTTAAATGTTATTTTTTCTACTCCTGAAGCTTCCATAGAGTTTATTACATCTATATTTGCCGAATCAAAATCACCTAATATATAATCTGGAGAAATACTATATTCATACAGAATTTCACAACCCTTATCAGCACCTATTATAATATCAGCACCCTTAACTGCTTCTAATAGTATGTCTTTAGATGGTGACTTTCCTCCCGATATTATTACAGCTTTCATTTTATTCTCCTCTTAGAGCTTTTATATTTTCTTTTAAATTTCCATCGCCAAAAATAGCTGAACCTGCAACTAAAACATTCGCTCCTGCATCTACTATAACTTTAGCATTTGTTTTATCTACTCCTCCATCTACTTCTATTAGTAAGCCTTTATTAGACGATAAACTCATTTCTTTAACTTCTTTTATTTTGTCTAAAGCGTAAGGTATAAATTTTTGACCTCCAAAGCCAGGATTAACTGACATTATAAGAACTAAATCTAATTTATTTATAATATCTTTTAAGACAAAAGTTGGTGTTCCTGGGTTTAATGAAACCCCAGCTTTTACACCTTTTGATTTAATGTATTCTATAGCTCTATCTATATGCTTTTCAGCTTCATAATGTATAGTTATTATATCTGCTCCAGCTTCTATAAAATCATCTATATATCTTGATGGATTTTCTATCATCAAGTGAACATCAAATACCTTATTAGTTTTATTTCTTATTGATTTTATAACTGGTAATCCAAGACTAATATTAGGTACAAAGTTTCCATCCATAACATCTATATGAATAAGATCAGCACCTGCCTTATCTAAGTTTATAATTTCTTCACCTAACTTTGAAAAGTCTGCTGATAATATTGATGGTGATATCTTTACCATTTGTATTTTTCCCCCTCTAACAATTCTTCTAGTATTCTTATATAAAAATTATATCTTGTTTCGTTAATTTTACTTTCTTGTAATGCCTTTTTTACTGCACATTCAGGCTCTTTATTATGAAGGCACCCTCTAAACTTACAGTTATGATTATATTCTTCAAATTCTGGAAAACAATATCTAAGTTCTTCTTTTTCCATAAAACCTATTTCTATATTTGAGAATCCTGGGCTATCTACTAAATATCCATCTTCTATTTCTATAAGCTCACTATGTCTTGTAGTATGTTTTCCTCTACCTATTTTTTCTGATACAACTCCAGTCTCCATATGAATTCTATTAATAAGTGTATTTATAAGAGTGGACTTACCAGCACCTGATGGTCCACATAAAACTGTTTCATTATTTTTTAATCTTTCTTTAAGGAGTTCTATACCTTCTCCCTTTTTAGCATTTATAAATAAAACGTCATATCCTATATCATTAATTTTTTTCTTAACTTCTTCTTTTTCCTCTTCTGTTGCCAAATCTACTTTATTTAAGCAAACTATTGCCTTTATATTATTGTATTCACATAAAATTAGAAATCTATTTAAAAGATCAAAGTTAATGTCTGGACTTTTTATTGCAAACACAACAAAAGCTTGTGTAACATTTGCTACAGTAGGCCTTATAAGCTCTGATGTTCTATCAAAAATATCTTCAATTACTCCCTTTGAATTAGAAACACTTATATCCACACTATCTCCAACCATAGGCTTCATATCCTTATGTCTAAATTTCCCTCTAGCCTTACATTCTATAATACCTTCTATAGTTTTAACATAGTAAAACCCACCAATTCCCTTTATTATTTTTCCTTCCATGCTTCCTCCAAATAATTTAATCTTTATATTTATAATAAACAGATTTCATCAAAAAATGCAAATAATTTTTACATAAAATAAAAATCAGCTTTTTAGCTGATTTTTATTTTAATTACTGATTTCCATTATTGCCACTATTATTAACGTCTGGCTTTTGGGGCTTATCTGACTTTTTTGCTTTAATTTCTACAGTTTGCCCTTCTTTTATTTGGGTAGTAAAGCTTTCAACAATATCTCCACTTCCAATTATCTTGTAGCTTATATTATTTCGATCAAGTATTGTTTTTGCCTCATTTACTTCCATTCCTACTTCAATTCCTAATGAAGCAATATCTATAGTTTTTTCCTCAAATTTTCCTACTGTTAAAGTTATTGGAGTTCCTTCAGTACGTTTAGAACCTGAATCAGATTGCTTTAATATTATACCATCTTTAGATTTATCATGAGTTACTTCATAGTCAACATTTACAGTAAGCTTAAGCTTTTCTAGTGTATCTCTACCTACAGATTCTTTTTGGCCAACTACCTCAGGTACATCTACAAGCTTAACTTCTTGACCTTTACTTATAACTAATTCTATCGAAGTATTCTTATTTATTTTTGTTTCAGCTGCTGGGCTTTGCCTAATTAAATATCCTTTTTCTACAGAATCGCTAAATTCTTCTTTAATATTATAATTTTTAAGCCCCTTAACATCTAAAGTTTTCTTTATATCTGTAACTTCATAATTTCTAAAATCAGGCATATTTACTTGCTCTTCTCCTGCTGAAACAACAACTTTTATAGTTGAATCCTTCTTTACTTTTGTCCCTGATTTAGGGTCAACTTCTAATATAGTATTCTCTGGCTTATCACTTTTCTTTGTATCTTTTACTTCTAGTTTTAAGCCTAGTTTAGAAATCTCTGATTTAGCTTCATCTACAGTTTTTCCAACTATATTAGGTACTTCAACTTCCTTACTACTTCCCTTTCCACTAGCTAAGAAAAATCCTACAGATCCTAGAATAATCACTGCAATTATAATACCAATTGCAATTAAAGCTTTTTTTATTCCATTTTTATTCTTACTTTTCCTTTTATTTGAAAAATCATCCTCATCTTCAAAATCATCGTCATCATAATCTTCTTCAAAGTCATCATCATAGTAATCATCTTCTAATTTAGAAACATGGGATGTCTTTTGATTTTGAGCGTTTATTGGTGTCATAATAATAGTGTGATCACTATTATCTACTACTGAATTACCAATAACTACGTCAGGATTTTCTTGTATTTTTTGCAAGTCCTGAATTATTTCCTTAGAATTTTGATACCTTTTTATAGGCTCTTTTTCCATTGCTTTAAGTATTAATTTATTTAAGCTATCTGGAATAGCAGAATTAATATTTTTAGGTGAAACAGGTTGTTCTTGCAAATGCTTTAGTGCTACTGTAACTGGAGAATCCCCTTCAAAAGGCAATCTTCCTGTTACCATTTCATATAAAACTATACCAAAAGAATATATATCAGATCTGAAATCTATATAAGTTCCTTTTGCTTGTTCAGGTGAAAGATAATGTGCTGATCCAATAATACTTGTAGTATTCGTTATAGTTTGAGAATCCGTAGATTTAGCTATTCCAAAATCGGTAACTTTTACTTCTCCAGATTCAGTAACTAATATATTTTGTGGTTTTATATCTCTATGAATTATATTATTTTTATGTGCGCAATCTAAAGCTTTTGCTATTTGAAGTGCTATTTTTATAGCAGTATTATAACTAAGCTTCCCACTATAATTAATAAGTTCCTTTAATGTTTTTCCACTTATATACTCCATTACTATATAGTCCATTTCATCTTGAGTTCCTACATCTAAAACATTAACTATATTAGTATCTGATAAATTTGCAATGGCAGTTGCTTCTCTTTTAAACTTCTGGGAAATCTCTTCATTGTCTGCAAATTGCTTTTTTAATATTTTTACTGCAACATATCTATTTAGCTTATTACATTTTGCTTTATAGACTTCAGACATCCCACCTTCCCCTACTTTTTCAAGAAGCTCATATCTACCACCTAGTATGATTCCATTCATATTACACCTCTCCTCCAAATAACATTACAGTTATATTGTCTCTTCCACCTTTACTTCTTGCTAGTTCAACAAGTTTATCACAAATATCCTGTAAGTCTTTTTCTTCTATTTCAAATGATAAAACCTCTTCTAAGTTTATTTCATTAGTTAACCCATCAGTGCACATAACAAAAAAATCAAATTTATTTTGTTTTAAGTTAAATATATCTATTTCTACAACTTCCTCTGTCCCTATTGCTCTCGTTATAACATTTTTTTGAGGATGCTTTATAGCTTGTTCCTCTGAAATACTACCACAATCTAAAAGTTCCTGAACTAACGAGTGATCTTTCGTTATTTTTGTAATACTATTAGATTTTATCCCAAAGCAACAACTATCTCCAACATTAGCTATTTGAATATTATTTTTAGTTATTAAGCATGCAACTATTGTTGTTCCCATGCCATTATAAGTTTCCTTACAATGAGATAAATTATATACCTTCAAATTTGCATGCTTAATAGCATCCTTTAATATATCTTTACTACTTCCATTCTCAAAATTATCTTTTATGTATTTTATTAAGGATTTAGAAGCAGTCTTGCTAGCAATTTCACCAGCATTATGCCCTCCCATTCCATCTGCTACTACATAAATTTTAAAGTTATCTTCTTCATAAAATTCTGCATAATCCTCATTTAGGTTTCTTACGTTACCAACGTCACTTTTTATACCAACCATAAACACCCACTCCCCCTATTTTTTAGCCTTTAAGAAATTTCTCCTTAACTGACCACAAGCCGCGTTAATGTCACTACCCATTTCTCTTCTTACTGTAACTTCGATTCCATTCTCACTTAATATCTTTTCAAATTCCTCTATTGTCTTTTTTGACGGCCTTTCTAGTGTGTTTTCTTTTATTTCATTAACAGGTATAAGATTAACGTGACAAAGTCTACCCTTTAACAATTTTGAAAGAGATTTTGCATCTTCTTTTCCATCATTTATACCTGATACTAATGAATATTCAAAAGTTATACGTCTTCCAGTTTTCTCAATATAATAATCGCAAGCATCTAATATTTCTTTTATAGAATATTTATTTGCAATTGGCATTATTTCTCTTCTCTTTTCATCACTAAAAGCATGTAGTGATATGGCTAATGTTATACTATACCCCTTGTCTGCTAGCTCATAAATCTTAGGAACTAATCCACATGTTGAAAGAGTTATATGTCTTTGACCTATATTTAGTCCATATTCAGCATTTACTAAATCTAAAAATTTAGTAACATTTTCGTAATTATCAAGGGGCTCCCCACTCCCCATTAATACTATATTAGAAATTCTCTCTCCAATAATCTTTTGAGCTATTATAACTTCTGATAAAATTTCACCTGCAGTTAAATTTCTAACTCTACCTTCTAAAGTTGAAGCACAAAACTTACATCCCATTCTACATCCAATCTGTGTAGAAATACATATAGAATTCCCATGCTTATATTTCATTATTACACTTTCAATGATGTTTCCATCATTGAAAGCTAATAATAATTTTTGTGTACCATCTAATGTAGATTCAAAACTTTCTATTACTTCTGGAATTCCTATATGAAAATTCTCCTTAAGCTTTTCTACTAACTTCTGTGGTAAATTTTTCATTTCTTCAAAATCCCATACATTTTTGTATATCCAAGAAAAAACTTGCTTTGCTCTAAAAGCACTTTCTCCATTTTCCTTCATCCATAAGGAAAGTTCTTCTAAACTATAATTTAATATATTATTCATTATATCACCTATTTTATCTTCTTTATTTTTCCCATAAAGAAACCATCCATAGAATCACTTGGTAATATAGTTAAACTTCCATCTCCATTATATATAAAGTTATTGTTGTTCCCTATATATATTTTTTCTATAGCTGCATCGTTATGCTTTGATAAAAACCATTGTATATTTTCTTCATTTTCTTCTTTATTTAATGTGCATGTAGAATAAACAAGAGTTCCACCTGGTTTCAAGTATTGCCAAGCATTTTCCATTATTTCCCTTTGTATTGGAACTAAATCTTTTAATTGTTGTCTTGTTTTATTCCATTTTATTTCTGGTTTCTTTCTTATTATTCCAAGTCCTGAACAAGGTACATCTATTAAGACTTTATCTCCATAACTTATATAGTTAGAATCAAGCTTAGTAGCATCCATAGTTTTACACACTATATTACCTAACCCTAATCTATTTGCATTTTCTTCTATAAGAGATAATTTGTGTTCATGTAAATCAAAGGCTAATACTTCTCCTGTGTTACATAATAACTCAGCAATATGAGTAGTTTTTCCACCTGGTGCTGCACAAAGATCTAAAACTTTATCTCCTTCTTTTAAATCTAGTAATGGTGCAACAATCATCGCACTTTCATCTTGAACTGTTATAAGTCCTTCTTTAAACAATTCATTATCTTCTATTCCTTTTCCACCCTGTATAGCTATAGCTTCTGGACATGCATATCCTTCTTCTATATTATATCCAGTATCTTCAAGTCTTCTATAAACATCATCGTAGTCAGACTTAAATTCATTTACTCTAACAGTAACTTTTGGTGTTTCATTTAAGCCTGCCATTAATCTCATAGTTCTTTCTTCACCATATTGTTTTATGAAAAGTCTTATCATCCATGGTTGAAAAGAAAATTTGTATGCAAGTTCATCTATTCTATTTCCTGGAACTAAAATTTCCTTTTCATCTTTTATATAGTTTCTTAAAATACCATTTACAAGCTTAGATGATTCTAAAGAAACTTCTTTAGCCTCTTCAACTGCTTCATTACAAGCTGCATATTCTGGTATCTTATCTAAAAAGTACATTTGATAAATTGCTACTCTTAATATATTTAATACAGTAGTATCAATTAGGTTTATATCCTTAACAAAATTTCCTATTAATACATCTAAGGTTCTTTTTCTTCTTAAAGTTCCATAAACAATTTCTGTTATAAGTCCTTTATCCTTATCTTCTATTTCTCTGCTACTAAGTTCATTTGAAAGAACTAAATTAGAATATGCTCCTTCTTCTAAAACTCTTTGTATTATTTGTCTTGCAAGTTTTCTACTGTTCATTCTTCACCTCTTAATTATCGTTATATCTATTATTTATAGCTATTAATCTTAATAACTGAGAAATAGCCATAAGCGTTGCTGCTACATATGTCATTGCAGCTGCATCTAGAACTTTTTGTGCTCCTTTTAATTCATCTCCATATAAAAATGTTCTTGTTTTTAATATATTCAATGCTCTTGTAGATGCATTAAACTCCACTGGAAGAGTTATTAATTGATAAATTACTGCTCCTCCAAAAAATATTATTCCAACCTTTGCAAATAAAGGATTGCCTAAGAATATACCTATCATGAATAACCATATTGATAAGCTACTTCCTATATTAACAGCTGGCGCTATTCTAGTTCTTAAAACTAAAGGGGCATAATGAGTTTGATGTTGAATCGCATGCCCACATTCATGAGCTGCTATACCAGCAGCTGCTATAGTTGCTCCATCATATACTTCTGGTGAAAGTCTTATAACTCTTGCTGATGGATCATAATGATCTCCAAGGTGTTTCCCATATCTTTCTATTCTTACATCAAAAAGACCTGCACCATCTAATATACTTCTTGCAACTTCACTTCCAGTAACACCACTTAAGGTTCTAACAGTTCTATACTTTTTGTAAGCACTATCTATCTTAAATTGTGCCCAAAAAGCTATTATTATAGCTGGTATTAAAATTATATATGTTGGATCAAATAAAAATCCTGGGTAAAACATAAAACCCTCTCCTTTTATATAAATTTTAAACTATACTTATGTTGATTAAATAACCTTCTTATTTAGTTCTATTTCATTACCATTTATATACTGCTCTATAGTTAAAGGCTTTCCATTTGGAAATTGAATTTTTTTAATTAATAATACTCCTGAGCTAGTTGAAACTTTCATTCCTTCTTTGGATACACTAATTATAGTTCCTGGCTCTTTATTACTAGCTTCTGATAAAATTTTACTTTCATATATCTTCATAGATTTTCCATCATAAGTAGTATGTGCAATTGGCCATGGATTTAAGCCTCTAATTAAATTATGAATATCCTTAGCAGAATTATTCCAATTTATTTTTCCTAATTCCTTATTTAACATTTTAGCATAAAATGTTTCTTCACTTTGTTTTTCCGGAGTAATTTTACCTTGTACTAATCCCTCTATAGTATTTATTAAAAGATCTGCTCCTCTATTCATTAAGATATCATGTAAATCACCTGTTGTCATATCATCAGTTATTTCTACCTCATCTTTAAGAAGCATATCTCCAGTATCAAGTCCTACATCCATTAGCATAGTAGTATTACCTGATTTCTTTTCACCTTGTATTATAGCCCAATTTAAAGGAGCTGCTCCTCTATACATTGGTAATAATGATGCATGTAAATTTATACATCCATATTTAGGTATATCTAATACTTCTTTAGTTAAAATTTGCCCAAAAGCTACTACTATTATAAAATCTGGCTTTAATTGTTTTAGATAATCTAAAGCCTCTTTGTCTTCTTTTAGCTTAACTGGCTGAAAAACAGTTATATTATTTTCTAAAGCTACCTCCTTAACTGGAGAGTAAGCCATCTTTTTTCCTCTTCCTTTTGGTTTATCAGGTTGAGTAAATACACTTTCGACTCCATACGTCTCTATTATTTTTTTTAAAGATGGTACTGAAAAATCTGGAGTTCCCATAAATACTATTTTCATGTTAATCCTCCTTTGCTATTTTAGATAATCTACAAATAAAGTCCCATTTAAGTGATCATTCTCATGAAGTACAGCTCTTGCTAAAAAGTCTGTTGCTTCTAATATAAATTCTTTACCTTTTTCATTTAAAGCTTTTACCTTTACATAGTTAGGACGTTCAACATCTGCAAATTCTCCTGGTACACTTAAACATCCTTCTTCTCCCATTTGAGTTCCTGAAACCTCTAGTATTTCTGGATTTATAAAAACTCTAAGACCATAATCATCATATATATCTATAACAAATATTCTTTGAAGTATTCCAACTTGAGGTGCTGCAAGACCAACTCCATCGGCTTCATACATAGTATCTGCCATATCATTAATTAACTTTAATGTTCTCGGTGTTATTTCAGTAACAACCTTACACTTTTTCCTTAATGCTTCATCGCCATTTTTTCTTATATTTCTAATTGCCATTTTATTACCTCCTAAGTCAAGTTATTTGGATTAATATCAATAGTTACTTTTACTTCATTATATACATTCTTGTTTAATTGATAAAGTTTATCTTTTATTTTTTTGCAAAAATCTAAAGATAAATCACCTTTAAATAATATTTGCCATCTGTAATTATCTTTTATTTTAGATATAATACATGGAACTGGTCCTAACATTTCTACATTTAGATAATCTTCTTTAATTTTTTCTAAATCATTTTTTAATATATTCATAAACTCTTTTAATGATTTTTCATTTTTTGAAGACCCATTTAATAATAGTATTCTACCAAAAGGAGGGTAATACATCAAACCCCTAGCTGTAAATTCTTCATTATAAAACCCTTCATAATCATAATTTTTTGCATAGATTAAACTATAATGTTGTGGATTATATGTTTGAACTATAACTTTACCTTCTTTGCTTCCCCTTCCAGCTCTTCCTGCAACTTGTGTTATTATTTGAAAAGTTTTTTCTGCTGATCTATAGTCTGGTATGTTTATTGACATATCAGCAGCTAAAACACCTACTAAAGTAACATTTTTAAAGTCTAATCCCTTTGATATCATTTGTGTTCCTATAAGTATATCTCCTTCTCCACTTTTAAAAGAGTTATAAATATCTTCATGAGAATTTTTATTTCTTGTTGTATCTACATCCATTCTTAAAACTCTTGCATCTTTGAAGTACTTTTTAACTTCTTGTTCAACTCTTTCTGTTCCTGCACCAAAATGCTTTACATATTTACTATTGCATTTTGGACAAACTTTTTGCTGTTTTTGCGCAAAGCCACAATAATGACATACTAGGTATCCATTTCTATGATACGTCATAGATATGTCACATTTATGACATTTAAATACATATCCACAACTTCTACATGATACAAAAGTTGAAAAGCCTCTTCTATTTAAAAATAGAATAACTTGTTCTTTTCTATTTAAAGTTTCTTTAATTTCTAAGAAAAGTTTTTTACTAAACATAGATATATTCCCACTATTTAATTCTTCTCTCATATCAACTACATCCATTATAGGCATGGGCTTATTATCTATTCTATTATTTAACTCTATTAGTTCTATTTCTCCTATAATAGCTCTATAGTAAGTTTCTATAGAAGGGGTTGCAGATCCTAATATGACTTTACATCCCCTTATCTTACTGATAAATTCTGCAACTTCTCTGGCTTGATACTTCGGATTTTGTTCTGACTTATAAGTATTTTCATGCTCTTCATCTATTATGATTAAACCTAAATTTGAAACAGGTAAAAATAAAGCACTTCTTGCTCCTATAACAAGCTTAGCCTTTCCAGCTTTAACTCTATACCATTCATCATATCTTTCACCATCTGATAATCTACTATGGAATACTGCTACTTCCCGTCCAAATCTTCCTTTAAACCTTTCAATCATTTGAGGCGTTAAAGAAATTTCAGGAACTAATACTATTGAAGATTGCCCTTTAGAAATGGCTTCATTTACAAGGCTCATATAAACCTCAGTTTTCCCAGAACCAGTTACACCTTTTAATAAAAATACATTATTAGAAGATTTTTTTATTATGTCTATAGCATTATATTGATCATCATTAAGCCTTGGCTCTTTATAATATTTATATTCTTTGCAGTTATACCTATATACTATTTCTTCTTCTACCTTTAAATAACCATCTTTTATTAATTTATTAATTTTATATAGAGAAAGTGAATAAATGTTTGTAAGCTCACTTTTATTATATTTTCCATTGTTACACCTTACAAAATTTAATATATCTCCATACTTCTTCTCAATTTCTTCACTATAATTAGTATTCTCAACTGCTATAACCATTTTAGATTTATTTTTAGCACCTTTTAATATTCCTTGAGGAATAAGCAATCTAATAGCATCTATATATTTACACAAATAATTTTCTCTTATAAAGTTTATAAGCTTTAAATCATCTATACTTAAAAGCGGTTCTATAGATTCTATATTTTTTATCTTTTTTATTTTTATACCTTCTATTTTTTCTTCTATTATAGACACTACAAATCCATCTGCAATAGAATTTTTAATTCCAAAAGGCACCTTTACCCACTGACCAATTTTTATATCCTTCTTGATTTCCTCTGTTACTTCATAAGTAAATGGTTTATCTATATCTAAAGCATCACTATTTATCACAACTTCTGCATATATTTTCAAATTTATCACCCTTTTATTAGGTAGTATTTTTCCCTTATAATAAGAAGAAAGCGCATTTTAGCGCTTTCCTAATATAGTTTCAAAGATCTTTGATGCAACTTCTTTTTTACTCATCTTATCTAAATATATTTCTTCTCCACCTTTTGAAATGATAATAACTTTATTATCATCACTTCCAAATCCAGTGTCAGCACTTGTAATATCATTTGCTACTATATAATCTAAATTCTTTCTTTCTAATTTCTTTTTTGCATTTTCTACTACATTATTACTTTCTGCTGCAAAACCTACAAGAATTTGATTATTTTTCTTTTCACCAAGAATTTTTAATATATCATTATCTCTTACAAAGGTTAAGGTTAAATCCCCTTCTCCTTTTTTTATTTTCTCATTACTATAATTTTTTATTTTATAGTCTGCAACTGCTGCAGATTTAATAACAATATGACTTTCTTCAAAATTGTCTAAAATTGCATTTTTCATTTCTTCATTTGTTGTTATATTTATTACTTTTATTCCAGCAGGTGGATTTATATTAGTAGGCCCCGATACTAATGTAACATTAGCACCTCTACGATTAGCTTCTTCTGCTATATAATACCCCATCTTTCCTGTTGATCTATTTGTAATAAATCTAACTGGATCTATTTTAGAATAAGTAGGCCCTGCACTAATTAAAACATTTTTACCTATTAAATCTTTAGACTGTTCTTTTTCATTTAGAGCCTCTAATACTCTTTCTACAATTGTATTTACATCTGCCAACTTTCCTTTTCCTAAGTCCCCACAAGCAAGCCTTCCCGAAGCTGGTTCTATAAATTCATATCCATATTTTTTTAACTTTTCTATATTATCTTGAACTATTGGATTTTCATACATATTAGTATTCATAGCAGGTGCAAAAATAACTTTTGCTCTGGTTGCCATAATAGTTGTAGATAACATATCATCAGATATTCCATTTGCAACTTTACCAATTATATTTGCAGTAGCTGGTGCTACTAAAAAAACATCTGCTCTTTTTGCTAGTGATATATGCTGTATTTCAAAAGCCTTTGGTTCAGCAAACATATCTGTTACCACCATATTTTGACTTAATGATTGAAATGACAATGGAGTTACAAACTTAGTTGCAGAATCAGTCATAATAACTCTTACATCAATATCCTTTTTCCTTAAAGCACTTATAATATCTAAAGCCTTATAAACTGCAATTCCTCCACTTATACCTATACATACACACTTTTTATTATTCATTTTTATTTTAAACCTTCTTTTGTAGATGTAGCTTCATATCCAACTTCACCTTCATTAACTTCATTTATAGCAATAGTTAGAGGCTTCTTTGATTTTGTTGCAACTAATGGCTCACTTCCATTTATTATTTGTCTTGCCCTTTTTGAAGTAACTATTACTAATGAATATCTATCATCTACCTTTTTAAGTAAATCCATTATTGATGGATTAATCATAGAGTTGTTCATGAATTAAACCCTCCTTAGAATCTAAAATTGTATTTTCTTTTATTCTATCAACTCTGCATTTTTCTGCAGCTATAATTGACTCAACTTTTGATACCGCTATATCCAAAGTATCATTTACTACAGCATAATTATATTTTGAAACATAGTTTATTTCTTTATATGCATTTTTAAATCTTGTCATTAAAGATTCCTCTGTTTCACTACCTCTTTTTATTATTCTTTGTTTTAATTCTTCCATTGAAGGTGGAAGTATAAATATAAATACACCTTCTTTAAAATTCTCTTTTACTTGTAATGCTCCTTGTATATCTATTTCTAATATAACATCTTTTCCTTCTTCAAGCATTTTTTCAACATTAACTTTCGGAGTACCATAAAAATTTCCATGGACATTAGCATATTCTAAAAATCCATTTTCTTTTACTTTTGATTCAAAAACTTCTTTTGTAAAAAAGTAATAGTTTACTCCCTCTACTTCTCCTACTCTTGGAGCTCTTGTGGTAGCTGAAACTGAAAGATAAATATTTTTATCTTTCTCTAATAAGGCTTTACAAATAGTACCTTTTCCTGCTCCCGAAGGACCTGAAATAACTATTAAAACCCCTCTATTGCTCTGCATTATTCATCAACCTCATCTACTGCCTCATCTTTAACTACAAGTCTATGTGCTACAGTTTCTGGCTGAACTGCTGATAGTATAACGTGATCACTATCTGTTATTATAACAGCTCTTGTTCTTCTACCATAAGTGGCATCTATTAACATTCCTCTATCTCTAGCCTCTTGTATTATTCTTTTAATAGGTGCTGACTCTGGACTTACAATCGCAACAAGTCGATTAGCTGAAACTATATTACCAAATCCAATATTAATTAATTTTATACCCATTACTTTCCTCCTAATTATTCTATATTTTGTGATTGTTCTCTAATTTTTTCTATTAGATTTTTTATGTTAATGACATAGTTTGTCATATTCATATCGCTTGATTTTGAAGCTATTGTATTAGCTTCTCTATTCATTTCTTGGATTATAAAGTCTAATTTTCTTCCTATTTGGCCCTCTTCATTAAATGTTTCTCTCATCTGATTTAGGTGACTCTTAAGCCTAGTTATTTCTTCATCTACAGCTGATTTATCTGCTATTATAGCTATTTCTTGTGCTATTCTAGCTTCATCTATTTCTATTCCATCAAGTAAATCTTTAAGCTTATTTTCAAGCTTCTTCTTATATGTATTTGGTACTGTATCTGCTATTTCTTCTATTTTATAAACTAATGATTCTATTTCATTTAGCTTGCTTAAAATATCTTCTTTAAGTTTTTCACCTTCATTAATTCTCATATTATCCATCATAATAAGAGCTGAAGCTATAAGAGGTTTTATTACTTGCCAAATCTCTTCTATAGAACTTTCTTCTTCTACAATTGTTATAACATCTGAAAACCTAGCAATTTGAGTTGCTGTTATATCATTTTTTACACCTAAATTTCCCTCTATTTCTTTTAAACAATTATAATAACTCTCTGCAAGCTTTAAGTTTAGCCTTGCTACCCCTTCACCAGTTGAATAACTTTTTTGATTAATAAATATATCTACTTTTCCCCTAAAAAGCTTCATATTAATCAATTTTCTAATTTCCTCTTCTAAAGAAATTATACTTTTAGGTAATCTGATATTTATATCTAAGTACCTACTATTTACACTCTTCATTTCTACTGAAAATAAATATTTATTTCCTTCTTCACTGCTAGCTCTGCCAAAGCTAGTCATACTTTTAACCATATATGCCTCCAAAGTTTATCTTTTATTCTTTATATATATTGTTCCTATAAATTCTTATTAACTTATATAAATTAGAACTATAAAATCCTTATATTAATTAACAAACTTCTTTAGAACATATATATATTAGTTCATATATAATTTAACTGTCAATATAATGTTCACAAATTGTTAACATTTTATTTTTCAATAACTAAAAAGAAGTAGAAAAGTTAATATTCTACTTCTTTTTAGGCTTATTAATATAAAATACTTTTTTAATTTATAAAATTGAACATTTTAAATATATTTTATATTTAATTACGTCTTATAAAACAGTTAGCTTAAATATAAAAATTATAGCAAGAATTATCATAACTACTGAAACCTTTGTTTTGCTTTCTTTATTTTTACAGAATATATTATGAACTAAATTTATAATTACATATGATAATATTCCTATAGTTAAACCATCACCAATACTATAAGTTAAAGCCATAGCTGTTATTGTTAAAAAGGCTGGAACACCTTCTGTTATATTTGTAAAATCTATTTCCTTTACAGCTCCAAGCATTAAATATCCAACATAAATTAATGCAGGTGCAGTTGCACAAGATGGTATTGCTATAAAAATTGGTGAAAAGAACATTGATAATAAGAATAATATTCCTGTAGTTATAGCTGTATATCCCGTTCTACCCCCTGCTGCTACTCCTGTTGAGCTCTCAACATATGTTGTAACAGTTGAAACCCCCATAACTGCTCCAAATGTTGTTGCTATAGCATCAACTAATAAAGCACGTCCAGCATTAGGAAGATTACCATCTTCATCAAGCATATTTGCCCTTGATGCTACTCCAACTAAAGTACCTACTGTATCAAAAAAATCTACAAACAAGAAAGTGCAAACGATAACAATAAATTTACCTATATTTTCTAGGTTCGCTATATGAGAGAAATCTAACTGCCCTGCTATTGGTGCAATACTCTCAAACTTAAATATACCCTTAGGTAAATATATTCCAATACTAGATGCTGCTTCTGGATTTATTAAAGCGTATCCCCAAGCTAGTAAAGTACTTGTAACTATACCAAATAAGATAGCTCCTTTAACATTTTTCTTGTCTAAAACAGCTATTATTACAACTCCTACTAATGCTATTACAACTGTTGGAGTAAACTCCCCCATGCTAACTAATGTTGCATCATTTTTTACAACCAAACCTGATCCTACCATTCCTATAAAGGCTATAAAAACACCTATCCCTGCCGTTACAGCATGCTTCATAGTCATTGGAATCGCATTTACAACAGCTTCTCTTACTTTAAATAGAGATAACAATATAAATATAATACCTTCAATAAAAACTGCTGTTAAAGCTGTTTGCCAAGAAATTCCCATTCCTATTACAACTGAAAAAGCAAAGAAAGCGTTTAGTCCCATTCCTGATGCTAAAGCAAAAGGTAAATTAGCAAATAACCCCATTAAAATACAAGCCATAGCTGCTGTTAAACATGTAGCTGTAACTAATGCCCCAGCAGGCATTCCAGTTTGAGATAGTATATTAGGATTTACAGCTATTATATAAGCCATAGTTAAAAAAGTTGTAACACCTGCTACAATTTCCCTTTTAAAATTTACATTTTCATTTGATAGTATAGGCAATAAGCCTTGCTTTTTTGATGAGTTTTCCATTACAATCCCCCTAATATTTTATATATATAAAAAGTCGCTATAAATTATCTAAATAGATAACTCATAGCGACTTTTCACCAAATATAAATTATATAACTATAAAACTATATAATTCACACTTTTACTCATAGTCAAGATTTTTACGGTATCCTGGTAGAAACTAATGACCCTTATTGTCACTATTATATGAGGTATCTCTTACGAATATTATTATACCCTAAATTTTGTAAACCTGTCAACCGAAACGTATAAATTCTTATTATGTTAATCTAAAATTCGTATTTATTGTTGAAAAAAGTCTTTTATATCAATTTCTTTTTTACTTGAAATAGCTACTAGAAGCTTTATCCTCGCTTTTTGTCCAGGCATACTCTCTTCAAAAAGCACCCCTAAATCCTTAAGCATCTTACCTCCACCTTCATATCCATATGATTCATATACTCTTCCTTCAAAACATCTAGAAACTACAACTACAGGAATATTTCTATTCAACGTCCTTTTTATTCCATCAACCATAGTTGGTGGAACATTTCCTCTTCCCATTGCTTCAATAACGATTCCTTTATATCCTTTATCTATAAAATAATCTATGTAATCAGAATCCATTCCAGCTACGCATTTAATTAAAGCAACATTTCCCTCTATGCTATCAACATTATAAGCTTTATATTTCTTTGTGTTTCTATAAAATAAAACCTTATTGTTGTCTACTATTCCTATAGGTCCAAAGTTAGGAGTTCTAAATGCATTAAGCGCCATAGAATTTGCCTTAGTTACCTCTGCTGCTGAATTTAATTCACCATTAAAACAAACTAAAACTCCTCTCCCTTTTGCATCTTCAGAAATAGCAGTACATATTGATGTTGCTAGGTTAAAAGGTCCATCATATCCAAGTTCTGAACTGCTTCTCATTGCACCAGTTACTACTATAACTTTTTCTGTATTTATTGTTAAATCTAGAAAATATGCAGTCTCTTCTAAAGTATCTGTTCCATGGGTTAATACAACTCCCTCAATATCTTCTCTATCTACTAATCCTTTTATAAATTTGCTAAGCTCTAACATATTTTGAATTGTCATATGTGGAGAAGGTTTACTAGAAAAACTATACGACTCTACCTCTGCAAATTCTTCTATCCCAGTTACCATAGACATTATTTCTTCACCAGTTAAACTAGGGACTGCTGCCTTTATTCTTTCATCAACTTTCATAGATATTGTTCCACCATTAAAAACTACTGCTACCTTTTTCATACTTCCCCTCCTAAAGTTAATAATTAAATATTTTACCTTATTTAAATGTAATATCTGCAGCTATTACATTATAAGTTCTTTAATTTAATATAATTATATATAAAAAAGTCGCCAAGACGAGCTTGCCGAGTCGTCGACTTTTTTCACGCATGTGCATTTCCGAAGCTTGCCTGAGGAAAATCTTGCACGCGCACTTTATTCTATTTTTTTACTCTATAGGGCTAACTTTAATAACTTATACGCTATAAATAATTTATTCACAGATTTTAAAAATATAATTTCCTATGGAGTAAAATAAAAACTCTTGGATAGTCCAAAAGTTTAAAAATAGATTATTGGTAGGTCGACTTATCCTACATCTCTTATTACTGATATTTCAGCGTGTGAGGAGCCATTTCTCACCTCAATAATCATATTTATTTTAAGCCAATATAAATATTATAGCTTTGGGATTAAAATGTTTCAACTTTTATTTATTATTTCCATCTTATAAGCTTTCCACTATATAGTTTGTTATTTATTTTTACATCGCTTATAGGATACATTGTAGAAACATATATATAATCTCTTTTATTATCTATATCTATACCTATTAGTATATTGGTATCTACTTTTTTTATTAATTCAATGTGAGTTCCCTTTTCAGTTAGCTTATATACCCCTATATAATCTGGATCTTCAATTATTTCTCTCATGAACTCTATTAAATTTCCAGATATTTTTTTACTTAAGTGTTTACCATGTCTCTTTTTAATATGCTTTATTACTCCTGGGGATGCATAGATGGTACCTGTAAATTTTACCCCTAAGTTTTCTGCCATTTTTTCTTTAAAATATCCTACTCTCTTATAGGCACAAAATTTTTCTTCCATAAATATCCCTCAATTCTGTATAGTGTATATTAGCTTTAATTTTTAAACATTCTATATAATATATTATTCATTGATGATACATAAATTTACTAATATTTTAATAGACAAAAAAAGAGGCTAGTCAAATTTATGACTAACCTCTTTATATTATAGTATTATGCAGATTAAACCACCGCTACCTTCATTTATTATCTTTTGAAGGGTTTTTTGAATTTTTATTTGGACATCATCTGGCATTTTATATAATTTATTTTGTAGGCCTTCTTTAATTAATACCTCTAAAGGCTTTCCAAACATATTACTTTGCCATAATGATGCAGGATCCTTTTCAAATTGCTCCATTAATGATTTTACCAATTCTTCACTTTCTTTTTCTGATCCCATTATAGGGCTTATTTCAGTTTTAATATTGGCTTTTATAAAATGTAATGACGGAGCTGATGCTTTTAATTTAACTCCAAACTTAGTTCCTTGTTTAACCATTTCTGGCTCTTCAAATTTCATTTCTGCTAGTTGTGGTGCTACAAGACCATATCCGGTCTCTCTTACATCAATTAACGCATCCTTTACTTTATCATATTCTTTCTTAGCAAAATTAAGTTCTTTTATTAATGATAATAAATCACTTTCTGATTGAACATTTAAATCGCAAATTTCACTTAATATGTTATAGAATATTCCATCTTTAGGTTTCATTGTAATTGTAGCTGTACCCTCTCCCAAATTAACTGAACTCATCTCTGTTGGAGCTAAATTCTCTTCTTCTTTTAATAAATTTAATGTAGACCTAATATCTCTAACCTTGCTTATGTTTTCACACATTTCTTTTACTATATTAAAGAAATTTTTCTTAAGCCAATGCTCAGGCTCTAGTTTCTCAACCCAACTTGGCATATTAATATTTATTTCCTTTACAGGGAACTCCTTAAGTACATGCTTAAATATATCTTCTACATCATTTTCGTTCATGTTTGCTACATCCATAGCTTGAACTGTAACATCATATTTTTCTTCTAAATCTTTTTTCATTGCTCTTGTTTCTGGAGCATTGACATATTTAGTGTTAAGTACAACTATAAAAGGCTTATTCATAGCCTTTAACTCTTCTATTACTCTTTCTTCTGCTTCTAAGTACTCACCTCTTTCTATGCCTGTAATACTACCATCAGTTGTTACTACAAGGCCTATGGTTGAATGATCTGTTATAACTTTTCTAGTTCCTATTTCTGCTGCATCTTCAAAAGGTATTTCGTATTCATACCATGGAGTATTTACCATTTTAGCTTCTTCACCATCCATATATCCTACTGCACCTTTTACAATGTATCCGACACAATCAACCATTCTAACTTTAAATTTTATGTCCTCATCAATAGTTATTTCTACTGCCTCATTCGGAATGAATTTAGGTTCCGTTGTATGAATACTCTTTCCTGATCCACTTTGAGGTAATTCATCCTTTGCTCTTTCTTTCTTATAGTTATTATCAATCTTTGGTATTACCATAAGGTCCATGAATTTTTTAATAAATGTTGACTTACCTGTTCTAACAGGACCAACAACACCTACGTATATGTCTCCCTGTGTTCTTTCAGCTATATCCTTGTATATATTAAAACTGTCCACGGTGTACCCTCCCATTTATTTTTAACACTATATATATATTCAAGGATATAAAAAAATATACAACTTTTTAAAATTTTAATTCTTCCCTGAATTTTATATATAATAATATATTATTTTAAATTAGATAATATTACTTAACAATAAAGGAGAAGTAAAATTTACTTCTCCTTTATTGTTAATATATTTCGTTTTTTCTTTCTCTTTCCATTAAATCTACAACAGCCTCTTTAGGATTTTTATTTTGAAACAATATTTTATATAGAATATCTGTTATAGGCATCTCTATATTTAAGTCTTCTTTTAATTCATAGAAAGCCTTGCAAGCTTTAATTCCTTCTACTACCATTCCAACTTCATTTATAGCTTGATCAGTTGTTTTTCCTTCACCAATTAAAAATCCTGCTTTTCTATTTCTAGAATGAAGACTAGTACATGTTACTATAAGGTCTCCCATTCCAGTTAGGCCAAGAAATGTCTCAGCTTTTCCACCTAGTTTCATTCCTATTCTAACTATTTCAGCCATACCTCTAGTCATAAGAGCTGCTTTTGAATTATCGCCATACCCAATTCCATCACAAACCCCAGCTGCTAATGCTATTATATTTTTAACTGCACCACCAATTTCAACACCTACTAAATCATCATTTGTATAAACTCTAAAGTTTCTATCTATAAATAGATCTTGAACTTTTTTTGCAGCCTCCATATCACGCGAAGATACAACAACTGTTGTTGGTATATTAAAAGCTACTTCTTCTGCATGACTAGGCCCAGATAATATTACAGCTTTATTATTAGGTAATTCCTCTTCTATAACTTGAGACAATCTTAAATTACTCTTCTCTTCGATTCCTTTTGCTATACTTATAATAATAGCATCATCGTTTATTTTTCCTTTTAATGATTTCGCTACAACTCTTATTACATGAGATGGAACTGATAAAACTATAAAATCTGCATCTCTTATAGCATCATCTAGATTAATATAAGCAGTGACATTTTCAGGTATATGTAAATTTTTAATATATCTATCATTTTTTTTATTTATATTAATATCATCAACTACATGTTTATCTCTATCATATATACTAACTTTATTTCCCTTGTTAGCTAATAATATTCCTAGAGCAGTACCAAAGCTACCTCCTCCTAAAAAAGTCACATTCCTCATAATTATTCCTTCCTCTCCCTATATTCTACTTGAATACCTGTTCCACTAAAATCAAAACTTTCTCTTAATTGATTTTCTAAATATCTTTCGTAAGAAAAATGTGTTGCACTTGAATCATTAACAAAGAAAATAAACTTTGGAGGCTTTGAAGCAACTTGAGTTGCATAGTATATCTTCATTCTCTTTAGACCTACTATTGGAGGTTCTTTCATAAGAACTGCTTTGTTTATAACTTCATTTAATATCCCAGTAGGAATTCTCTTTGAATAGTTATCATAACATTCCTTTGCAATTTCTAATACTTTATGTGTTCTTTGTCCTGTCTTAGCAGATATAAATAAATATTTTGCATATTTTAAGAACTTAAGGCTCATTTGTAAATCTTCTTTATATCTTTGCATTGTTTTATCATCTTTTTCAATTAAATCCCATTTGTTAACTATAACCATTATAGCCTTATTCATTTCATGAGCATATCCTATTATTTTTTCATCTTGCTCAGTTACGCCTTCTGTTGCATCAATCATCAAAATACATACATCTGCTCTTTCTATTGCAGCATATGTTCTAATTACTGAATATCTTTCTATTTCCTCTTTTACTTTGCTTTTTCTTCTAAGTCCTGCTGTATCAACTAGAATAAATTTTCCATGCTCTGTTTCTAAATTGCTATCTATAGAATCTCTTGTTGTTCCAGGTATATCTGAAACTATTAATCTATCTTCTCCAAGTAATTTATTTATTAAAGAAGATTTTCCTACATTTGGCTTACCTATCATGGCTATTCTTATAAATTCATCATCTTCATCATCTTCATTATATTTATCAAAGTTTTCAACTACTCTATCTAGCATATCTCCAAGGCCTAATCCTTGTGATGCTGATATTGTTACTGGATCTCCTATACCTAAGTTATAGAACTCCCAAGCATTATCTTCCTCTTTTAAAGAATCTACTTTATTAACAACTAAAACAACTTCTTTTTTGCTTTTTCTAAGCATACTTGCTACTTCATGGTCAGCGGGTGTTAATCCTTCTTTACCATCAACAACAAACACTATAACATCTGCTGTTTCAATAGCTATATTAGCTTGCCTTCTCATTTGTTTAACAATTATATCTTCTCTTTCTGGTTCTATACCACCAGTATCTATCATTGTAAAATTATAGTTAAGCCATTCAGCTTGAGCATATACTCTATCTCTAGTTACACCTGGAGTGTCTTGAACTATAGATATCCTTTGCCCTGCTAACCTATTAAATAAAGTAGATTTACCTACATTTGGTCTTCCAACTATAGCAACTATCGGTTTACCCATTATTTTTCCTCCTCACAATTTGCATTTATTATGTCAATAAGGTCATCTCCTGTATAATCACAAACTATCACCTTAACGCCTAACGCTTTTTCTAAATCTTCAATTCTTAAATCATCCAGCATAATCATATCTGCCGGCCCAAGCTCATAACCTTTTCTAAACATATTATTTGGCATAATTAAATAATCTGTTTTTATCTTTCCTTTCAATTGATCTATTATATCAGTTCCAGTTAAAAGTCCTGCTACTGTTATAGTATTTCCAAAGAAATTATTAGTAACCTTATATACATCTATTTCAATATTAGCATTATTCTTCATTATAAGATCTGCGGATCTTTTTATCTCATCGTAAGCTAATTCACCAGTTACCATTGAAAAACTTCCCTTGGAAGTTTTATCTAGAAACTCTACCGATCTTTGAACAACCTCTCTAAAGTATCTAATCATACCTACTCCATCTTCTAACTGATCATATTCTGAGTAAAATTCTTCATTGGGAACATCTAAGCCAGCTACTATATAAAACTCATCTGATAATCTAACAAATGGAGCTCCTGTTTCTTCTATAAATTTCTTTTGTAGATCTTGAATCATCGTAATTTCATTCTTTGATGTTTCTTTTGTAAATGTATCTACATGAGGTAAGTTTTCTCTAAACTTAGTAATTCCTATAGGTACAACTGCAACATTTTTTACATATGGATGTAATTCGTATAAATCAGTTACAGTTTTTCTTAATTCTTCTCCATTATTTACATTAGGGATACATACTATTTGCGCATGCATTTCAATTTCTGCATCTCTTAGCTTTTTAAGCCTTTCCATTATAGCTCCAGCAAATCTATTTTTCAACATCATTACTCTTAGATCTGGATTAGTTGTATGTACTGAAATATTTATAGGACTTATCTTATATCTTATTATTCTATCTATGTCTTCATCTTTCATATTAGTTAAGGTAACAAAGTTACCTTGTAAAAATGATAATCTTGAATCATCATCTTTAAAATATAAAGTATTTCTCATACCTTTAGGAAGCTGATCTATAAAGCAAAACATACATTTATTTGAGCAACTTTTTGCTTTATCCATTATCCCACCTTCAAATTCAAGGCCTAAATTTTCTCCATATTCCTTTTCAATTTCGTATTCCCATACCTCACCATTAGGCTTTTCAATTTCTAGAAGAATTTCTTCGTCTACTGCTAAAAATTTATAATCTATAATATCATCTATAGGCGTACCATTAATTGATAATAATACATCATCAACTTCTATCCCAACCTCTTCTGCAATACTTCCAAGGTCTACTTTTTTAATTAAATTTTTCATATTTTTTCACCTCAATGTCTTAAACATATTCTCTTTAATCATGTCATTCTATATAATAATTTTCTCCATTTATAAAAGAAAATATCTAAAATTCTCATGAATAAGCCATTTTATACTTAAAATAAAGGCTTATATTCCTATTGAGCAAACTTCACCCAAGTATAATAATCACTTGATGTTATATTACATTAATAATAATATCTAGTCAATAAAAAAGTCGCCAAGGCGAACTTGTCGAGCCGTGGACTTTTTAGCGCATGTGCATTTCCGAAGCTTGCCTGAGGAAAATCTTGCATACGCACTAAATTCGCATTTTTACTCTTTAGGATATACCTTTAATAACTAAATATCTCAAAATAGTTGTCTACAATAAATATAAAAACATAACTTCCTAAAGAGTAAAAAACATCCCCATTATAGGGGATGTTTCATTTTATCTATTCGTTTAAGTCAACATAGTTACCCTTCTTAGAGAATATTATCCATTCGCATATGTTTGTTACATGGTCTCCAATTCTTTCTAAGTACTTTGATGCAAATAGTATTTGTGTTCCTTGATTTATCATTGATTCATCTGTTCCCATTTTCTTTAATACAATTGCAAACATCCCTCGATAAATTTCATCTACTCTATCATCCATATCACAAATTTCATATGCAGCTTTTTCATCTCCATTTACATAAGCCTCAATTGCCAGCTTTATCATACTTGTAATTATATCAACTATTTGCCAAACTGGAGCTATTTCATTTGAAAAGTTAACACCTTTAACTCTTGGAACTATTTTGCAAATATCTACTGCATAATCTGCCATTCTTTCAAGATCAGTTACTATTTTAGATGTAGTATATATACTTCTTAAATCTCTTGCAACTGGTGATTCAGTAGCCATAAATTTAATACACTTTTCTTCTATTTCCCTTTGAAGGTTATCTACTTTATCATCGTTTTTTATAACCTCTTTAGCTAGATCTGAATTTTGATCTTTAAGTGCAATCATACTATCATATATTTGTTTTTCTACTAAGCTAGCCATCTCAATAAGTTCTGAGTTTAGCAATTTTATCTTATTGCTCATTACTTCTCTCATCATTTTAAATCACCTCTTATATATTTTTAACCGAATCTTCCAGTAATATAATCCTCTGTTCTCTTATCCTTAGGTTTATAGAATATATCTTCGGTATCTCCATATTCTATTATTTCACCATTTAAGAAAAATGCTGTTTTATCTGCAATTCTTCCTGCTTGTTGCATATTATGCGTTACTATTATAACTGTATACTTCTTTTTTAATTCTTCCATTAACTCTTCCATTTTATTAGTTGAAATAGGATCTAATGCAGATGTTGGTTCATCCATTAATATAACTTCAGGTGAAACTGCTATGGTTCTAGCTATACATAACCTTTGTTGTTGACCTCCTGATAAACCTAAAGCACTTTTTTTCAATCTATCTTTTACTTCATCCCAAAGTGCTGCACCTTTTAAGCTTTTCTCTACTATTTGATCTAGAGTTTTTTTATCTTTTATTCCATGAAGCCTAGGACCATATGCTATATTATCATAAATTGACATCGGAAATGGATTTGGTTTTTGAAAAACCATTCCTACTTTCGTTCTCAATGCAATTACATCTTTACTTTTATAAATATCGTCTCCATCAACTAATATTTCTCCATCTATTTTAACGTTATCTATTAAGTCATTCATTCTATTTAAAGTTCTTAAAAATGTTGATTTACCACAACCAGAAGGTCCAATAAATGCAGTAACTTTATTTTCCTCTAAATCTATATTTATATTTTTTAATGCTTGATTTTCACCATAATATAAGTTTAAATTTCTTACTTTTATTTTAGGCATTACTTCCTTTGACATCCTTACACCTCTTAGTTTTTTATTCTTAATTAGTAATTTGCCTTACTAAACTTCTTAGTTATTAATTTTGCTGAGATATTTAACACTAGTATTATAACAATTAAAACTATTCCAACAGCAGCAGCCTGTTCTATATCACCTGCTTCCTGAGTAACTAAATAAGATTGAACAGTTAATGTTCTCGCACTAGACATTATACCTTTAGGCATTTTTGCAACAGTACCTGCTGTTAAAAGTATTGCTGCTGACTCTCCAACTACACGTCCTACTGAAAGTATAACTCCAACTAATATACCTGGTATAGCACTTGGAACTACAACTTTATAAAGGGTTTGGAACCTTGTAGCTCCAAGTCCTAGTGAAGCTTCCTTATATGAAGAAGGAACTGCTTTTAAGGCTTCTTCTGTTGTTCTAATTATAACTGGTAATATTATAATTGAAACTGTTAAAGATCCTGCTAATAAAGAATATCCAAATTTTAAAGTAACAACAAAAAATATTGATCCAAATAATCCATATACAATAGATGGTATTCCAGATAAGCTTTCTGTTGCAAATCTTATTAACTTTACCATTTTCCCTTGTTTTGCATACTCTGTTAAATGAATTGCTGCAAGTACTCCTATAGGGGTTGCTACTATTATAGATATAAAAACTGTATATAAAGTAGCTACTATCATAGGTAAAATTCCACCATTACCCGATGCTGAATAATTTTTAGTTAAAAAATCTATACTTATGTGCTTATATCCTTTAATAAATATAAAGCCTAAAATGCATATTAATATTCCAACTGTAAGTCCAGCAGAAATCCATAATAGCCCTTTTAAAATATTTTCTTTTAATTTTCTCATCTTTAATTACCTTCCTTATTAGAAAGTTTACTTAATACTAAATTTAATAATAAAATAAACAAGAATAATATAACCCCTGTTGCAAATAACATTTCCTGATGAGTTCCAAATGCATAACCCATTTCTAATGCTATATTAGTAGTTAATGGTCTAACAGGATCTGTTAATAATTTAGGAATAATAGGTGAGTTTCCTGCTACTAATATTATTGCCATAGTTTCTCCTATTGCTCTACCTATCCCTAGCACTATAGCTGCTAAAATACCAGACTTTGCAGCTGGTACAACTACTTTAAATGTAGTTTCTATATGTGAAGCTCCAAGAGCTAAAGAGCCCTCCTTATAATGTTTAGGAACTGCTCTTATGGCAGTTTCTGAAACTGTTACTATTGTTGGTAGCATCATAACAGATAAAACTATTATAACTGCTAAAAGGCTTTGTCCCTTTGGAAGATTGAAAGTATTCATAATCCATGGTACTATCACTGCCAGCCCAAAGACACCATATAGAACAGAAGGAATACCAGCTAATAATTCTACTGATGCCGATATTATTTTGCCGACCCTTTTTGGGGCAATCTCAGCTATAAATATAGCTGTTAAAATCCCAACTGGTACCCCTATTATAAGAGAACCCAGTGTTCCAAATATAGAAGCTAAAACCATTGGCAAAATACCGAACTTTTCTGATGTAGGTATCCATTTTGTCCCAAATAAAAATTCTTTAAATGAATATCCTTTACTAATAAAAGGTGTTAATCCCTTATAAAATACAAAACTTATAATTAATAACAAACTTATTACTGCAATAAGAGCACTTACTAAAAATACTCCTTTTGATACATTCTCTACTATATACTTACTATTATTCTTTTTAACATTCAACATGCTTAACCCTCTCCTATGAAAGTAAGAATGCCCTTAAAGGAGCATTCTTGATAACCTAAAGTTATTTAACTGGAATTAACTTATTTTCTTTAACTATTGTTTGCCCTGCATCGCTTAATATAAAGTCTATTAGCTTTTGACCATCTTCTGTTAAGTCTCCCTCTTTTGATAATACTAAGAATGGTCTTGAAATCTTATATTGACCTGATTTCACTAAATCAGCATTAGGCTCAATTCCTTCAACATTAACTATATTAACTTTATCATCTAAATATTCAAAGGATACAAACCCTATTGCATTTTCATTTCCAGCTACCATTTCTTTTAATCCACCATTACCATTAGAAATCATTGCATCAGATCTTAGTTCTTCTGATTTATATTTAACTATTTCTTGGAATGCATCTCTTGTTCCTGATCCTTCTTCTCTTGAAGCAACAACTATTGGTGCATCTTTTCCGCCTTCAATTTCCTTCCAATTAGTTATTTTACCAGTATATATACCCTTTATTTCATCTAGTGTAATATTCTTAATAGGATTGTTTTTATTAGTTATAATTGCTATACCATCATATGCTATAACTGTTCCCTTAACTTCTTTTGCCTCTTCAGGTTTCAATTCTCTTGAAGACATTCCAAGTTCTGATACTCCATTTATAGTATCTTTAATTCCTGCTGATGATCCTACTTGATTTATCTCTATTGAAATATTCTTATTGTCACTTTCATACTTTTCAGCAAGTTTCTCCATTAATGGTCCAACTGATGTTGATCCTGAAATTGATATAGTTGTTGACTCTTTCTTGCTTTTTTTGTCGCCTTCTTTATCGCTTGAACAACCTACAAAAGCTCCTCCTACTATTGAAACTAATAAGGCAGTGCATATAAGTTTTAAGCTCTTTCTTTTCATAAAATTCTCCTCCAAATTAATAATTTAAATTTAAAAATTTAAATCTATTCATTTCTATTATTAATTTTCTTTACATACTAATATTAGTCCCTAAAAGTTAAATAAATATTAGTTAAAAGTTAAAAAAAGTTATATAAATGTTAAAAATTTTTAACAATAACAGCTTTTTATATGCAAAAAAGGAAAAGACTAATAAAATCCTTTCCTTTTAATAGATAGAGTCATTAAATTTTATACTTTTTCTTAATTTTATAGTGAATTTAGTACCTATATTTAATTTAGACTTAACAAAAATTTCTCCATTAAACATCTTTACTATATGTTTTACTATTGCCAGCCCTAATCCTGTTCCACCCTTAGCTCTTGATTTATCAACTCTATAAAACCTTTCAAATATTCTTGGTAAATCTTCTTTTGGAATGCCGACTCCATTATCTTCTACTTCTATATAAACATATTCTTTAATATCATAAGTTATTATCTTTATATTAGATCTATTGCTTGAATACTTAATTGCATTTTCTACTAAATTTAATATCATTTGAAAGAACTTATCACTATCTCCAATTAATTCATTAGTTCCTTCATTTATAAATTCAATAGTTATTTCTTTTTTGCCCATTTGAGGAGTCACCATATTTATTACATCTTCTATAACTTTATTTGGATTAAATTTATCTTTTTTCATTTTATGATTATTTTCAATATTAGAAAGAATTAAAATATCATTTATTAAATTTGTAAGCCTTTCTGCTTCTTTATCAATTATATCTAAAAATTTATTTCTAGTATTTATATCCTCAACAAACTTAAGTGTTTCTGCAAAACCTTTTATAGATGTTAATGGTGTTTTTAACTCGTGGGAAACATTTGCAACAAATTGGCTTCTAATATTTTCAAGCCTTTTTATATCTGTTATATCTTGTACAGTTACAACAACTCCTATAGGTATCTTTTTATCATTTATTATAGGAGATTTTTTTATTCTAAGTTCTTTTGGTATAGGATGAATAAGTTTTATTTCTTTCGTTTCTATTGCTGGTATATTTCTCATGAAACTTATTATATCATAATCTATTATATACTCTGATATATTTTCACCTATAATATCCTTTGTTATTCCAAACAAATTTTTAGCATATGGATTTATCAACATTACTTTTTGCTTATTGTCTATAGCAATTACTCCACTTTCCATACTTTCTAAAATGGCCTCTAATTTATTCCTCTTGTCTAAAGAATCATTTATTTTAGATTGTAACTGATCTGCCATATTATTGAATGTATTTGCTAATGAACCTATTTCATCATTTGTATATATATTCACCCTTCTACTATAATCTCCATTAGCTATTTTGTTTGTCGCAATTTCTAGTTCTTTAACAGGATAAATAATAGCTCTTATTAGCTTTAATGATAGCCCTAAGGATAAAAGAACTACAAATATTATTACAATAATATAGTATTTAATATAATCTTCTGAAAAGACCCTTATTGTATATAAAGGTAATGAAGCTCTTATTATCATGTTATCATTTATCTTTGTTGCATAGTAAACTACATTAGTCCCTTGAGTACTACTATATCTAGTTGAAGACGCCTCGTCATTTTTAAATGCTGCAATTACTTCTTCTCTATTTAAATGATTTTCTAAATTTTCATTATCTGTATCACTTAACACATTTCCATCTTTATCTATAAGTGTAAATCTAACTTTAGTATTATTTATTTTAAAATCTTGTAAGTCCTCATTATTAAATCTATTTAATTTTATTACTAAATTGTTATAAATAGATAAAACTTCCTTAGTTTTATCTATTTCTTTAAGGTTTACTAAGGCAATAAAAGAACATGTAACTATTAGTAATGCAAATATTACAGTTATTAATGATGATAATAATATTCTTTTTTTCATAGCTTAATTATTAGGATTAAACCTATATCCTACTCCTCTTATAGTCTCTATAAATCTTGGATTTTTATCATCTACTTCAATTTTCTTTCTTAAATATCTTATATGTACATCTACAGTTCTAGTTTCACCTACATATTCATATCCCCATATTTTATCTAAAAGAGTTTCCCTAGTTAATATTTTACCTCTATTTTTAACCAATATTTCTAATAATTCAAATTCTTTTAATGTTAAATCTATTTTTTTATCTTGTATAATTACTTCTCTTCTATCAAAGTTTATAAATATACCATTAGCCTTAAAGATTTCTTCACTTCTATCTAAGGATTTTGTTCTTCTTAAAACTGCTTTTATTCTTGCTAATAATTCTCTTATAGAAAAAGGTTTTGTCATATAATCATCTGCGCCAAGCTCTAATCCTAATATCTTATCTAATTCTTCCCCCTTTGCTGTAAGCATTATTACAGAAATATCTTTAGTTTCACTATCATTTCTAATAGCTTTACAAACATCAAATCCATCTAATCCAGGAATCATTAAATCTAATAACATAAGTTTTGGATTTTCTTCTTTGGCAAGTCTTACAGCATCTAACCCATTATTAGCTGTTATAACTTTATAACCTGAGCTTGTTAAATTATAACTTATTAATTCAACTATATGATCTTCATCATCTACTACTAATATCTTTTCTTCTGACATAAGTAACTCCTCCTTACTCTATAAATGCAAATGAAAATAATCGACCATAAGTACCCTCTGATTTTCTATAAGAATAAAGTTCTATATCATTTTCACAATAAGTACATAAATCAAGTAAATATATATTATTATCCATAATACCTAAATCTTTTAGGTCCTTTACAATGCATTCTTTTAAGCTTAAATTTCTTCCATTAAATAGTTTTTCCTCATCTATACCTGTTTTATCTAAAAAGTTTTGTTTCAATTCATTAGAAACTTCATAGCAGCATTGTTTTATATGTGGACCTATGAAAATCTTAGTTTCTTTTATATCTATCTTAAACTCTTCCTTCATCTTTATTAATGTTTTCAGTACTATTGAATTAAATGTTCCTTTCCATCCACTGTGAATAGTAGCAATAGCCTTAGATTTTTCATTAACTATAATTATAGGAACACAATCGGCTGTAAATACCCCTATTGCAATATCTTTCTCAGAAGTTATTATTCCATCTCCTTCTTCTTCTTTTATGTTTTTATAATCTTTGTTATAAATATAAACCTTGTCACTGTGGACTTGATTTAAATAAATAACATCTTTTAACTTAAAATCTTCCTTTATACTATTTAAATTTTCTACTCCATACTCTGTATGCCTATTAAAACTTCTATCTTCTTCTGCTGTAGAAAATACTACATTTGTACTACCAACTTTGTAAATTAAAAAATCTCTTTTTTTATCAAAATTATTTGGTGTTAAGATTATCATAACGCCACCTCTTTTAATTTATTTTAATATATTTTACCATTTATTGATCATATTTTCTATTTTTTTAATTATTTAAGTATATTTTAACCTATTTTTAACCAAAAAAGTTAACTTAAAATAGATCTTTCTATTTTAAGTTAACTAATTATTCCTTAGAAACTAGATTTTTAATTTCTTCCAAAAATGTATTTATGTCTTTAAATTGTCTATAAACTGAAGCAAATCTAACATAAGATATTTCATCTAAATTCTTAAGTCTTTCCATAACCATTTCTCCAATAATCTTAGACTCTACTTCTGTTATCATCTTATTAGAAATAGATTTTTCTATATCTTCTGCCAGCTCTTCTATTTGTTTTCTTGATATAGGTCTCTTTTGACAAGCTATTATAAGTCCATTAATTATCTTTTCCTTATTAAAATTTTCTCTTGTCAAATCTCTCTTAACAACTAATATAGGAATGTCTTCAACTTTTTCATAAGTAGTATATCTTTTATTACAACTTAAACATTCTCTTCTTCTTCTAATAGTAGTGTTATCGTCTGTAGATCTAGAATCTACAACTTTACTCTCTTCAAATAAGCAAAAGGGACATCTCATTTCTATCCACGCCTTTCCTAAGTATTATCTTAAGTATATATAAATTATACAAGCTTTTTTAATCTATTGCTAGATATTATTTGATAAATTAAAATCATCTATATCAGAACCATTAACTAATATAACCTCTATACCTGCTTTTGTTACTTTACTCCATGGTATTTCCAAGTCCTCTTCCTTACTAAACCAACTCTTGTTAGTTCCTGGTAATATAATTGATATTACTTTGCTTTCTTCAACATCAATAACAAAATCTTTTATAAAACCCATTTTAGATCCTGTTTTTATATCTATTACCTCCATTGTTCTAAGAGCATTTAAAGAATGTAATAAAAGTTCTTCCTCAGTCTCTGAATACATATCAGCTTCTACTTTTGTGTTATCAAATAACCCCATAAACTTATCCCCCTTTAAATAATGGCATGTACATATTTTATTAGTTTAAAAGAGCTCTTTAAGAGCTCTATACATATTTTCTCATATGCTTTAATGCAGTTTTTTCTAATCTAGATACTTGAGCTTGAGATATGCCTATCTCATCCGCTACCTCCATTTGAGTTCTTCCATTAAAAAATCTTAATGTTAGTATTAATTTTTCTCTATCATTTAATTTTTTCATAGCCTCTTTAATAGATATATTTTCAAGCCAGTTTTCATCAGTATTTTTAGAATCACTTATTTGGTCCATTACATATATAGCATCTCCACCATCATGATATATAGGTTCAAATAGAGACACTGGATCTTGAATAGCATCTAATGCAAATACTACCTCTTCTCTTGGTAAATTAAGTTCTTTAGCTATTTGTGAGATATTAGGTTCCTTATTATTATCTTTTATAAGTTTATCTCTAACTAATAATGCCTTGTAAGCAATATCCCTTAATGATCTACTTACTCTTATTGAATTATTATCTCTTAAATACCTTCTTATTTCACCTATTATCATGGGTACTGCATAAGTTGAAAACTTAACATTTTGACCTAAATCAAAGTTATCTATGGCTTTCATTAATCCTATACATCCAACTTGAAATAAGTCATCAACATTTTCCCCTCTATTATTGAATCTCTGTATCACACTTAAAACTAACCTTAAGTTTCCCTTAATAAAAGTTTCTCTAGCATCTTTATTTCCATCTCTCATACTTAAAAGTAGTTCTCTTTTTTCTTTCTCTTTTAATATAGGTAGTTTGGAGGTATTTACACCACATATCTCTACTTTATTAATAATCAAGCTCATCAACCCCTTCGGAAGTAATAACATACTGCATTAAAAAGTATCCCCGAGAGTTATAGCTTTTATACTAAAGACAACCTAAATCATTTTATTGATTTCTTTTTTTAATCTATTTATTATTTTCTTTTCTAATCTAGAAATATAAGATTGAGATATTCCAAGCATGTCAGCTACTTCTTTTTGTGTCTTTTCTCTAGTACCATTTAAACCAAATCTTAGTTTTACAATTTCTTTTTCTCTATCATTTAAATGTTTTAATGCTAAAAATAATAATTCTCTATCAACTTCATCCTCTATTAAGTTATAAACTGTATCATTTTCTGTTCCTAAAATATCAGATAGTAAAAGTTCATTACCATCCCAATCTATATTTAAAGGCTCATAAAATGATATTTCTGCTTTTACCTTACTATTTCTCCTTAAATACATCAAAATTTCATTTTCAATACATCTTGAAGCATATGTAGCTAACTTTATTTTTTTCTCAGGATTAAATGTATTAACAGCTTTAATTAATCCTATCGTTCCTACAGATATTAAGTCTTCTACGCATACTCCTGTATTTTCAAATTTTCTAGCTATATAAACAACTAGCCTTAAATTTCTCTCTATTAATATATCTCTTATAGATTCATCTCCATGTATAAGCTTTTCTACAAGTTCTTCTTCTTCTTCTTTTTTTAATGGTGGCGGAAGTGCATCATTCCCACCTACATAATGAACTTCTCTTCTAAAAATTTTAATCTTTTGTAAAATCCTATTTATTAATACTCTTAAACTTATCATAATATCACCTATATTACCCCTCTTGATAGTAATGCATTAAATTCATTTTCTTTACTTAATTTATTTTTACAACTACAAATTATAACTTCTACTGTTTTCCATTCTTTATCTTCTCCTCGAATTCTAACTCTTTCACTTTTGAATCCCTTTAAATTTCCTTCTTCTCCTATAGTGCTATATGGAATATAAAATTCTTCATCACTTGGTAAATTAAATCCATTCAAAAAATTATTTTCTATTATTATACAAGGCAAATTTGTTACAGGTTCCCTTAGGGCATTTCCAGTATCTAATAAACCTTTTAAAAATAAAGTATTCTTCTCATGTGAAATCTCTATTTCGTATATAAAGTTTTTTATTAAGGCTCTTTCTCTTAAGTAATCTACTACTCTAACTATAACTATGTATAGTATCATTATTGAGATTATTAAATATTTTATAGAATAATTTCTAATTTCAAAAACTCTAAAAACACTATATTGATTGTCCATCATTGAAAAGGCAAAGCAAATCCCGCATAATGTAAAAGATACTATCAAAAAAGTTGCTGAAGCCTTTATTATATTTATTGTTTTAAGACTTTTATTAGTTATTACTATCATTAATAAAACAACAGCAATTTTAAATGGTAAAGATGTTAAAATACTATTTTCTAAAAATAAAGCTATTGTATAAAAAGCTCCTACTATAGCCCCAATATAAATAGTTTTGCTATATTTATATCTAAGTACTTTCATAGTAATTAATAATAAAAATAAGTTTACAATAAAGTTTTCTATTATAAGTATATCTATGTAAACTACCATACGCATCTCCCCCTCTGTAATTAAATTATAAACTGTTAGCTTTTAAAATTTTGTCATAAAAACTCTTTATAAAATATATTTTCATCCCTTATTTACTACATATATTTACACTTATTTGATTATTTTAATAAAAAATAACAAGGAAATACTATAATTATTAATATGTGATAGAAATAAAAAAAGACTAAGAAAGCATCACTTTCTTAGTCTTTTTTATAATTTACTTATTTTCTTGATCTTAAGAAACTAGGAATATTTACACTATCAGTTTCAATATCTAAAAGAGGATCTACTCTTTTTGTTGGTTCTGATATCTCTACTTCACTTTTCAATGGTTGCTCTTTAACAATTCTCTTTTCAAATATAGGCTCGTGATTTAATATTTTATTATTATCTTCTTCGAAACCTGTAGCTATAACAGTTATTCTTATTTCATCTGTTAAAGTTTCATCTATAACTGCACCAAATATTATGTTTGCATCTGGGTCTGCTGATTCTCTTACTATATCTGCTGCTTCATAAACTTCTATAGCACCTAAATCAACTCCACCTGTAAAGTTTATAATAACTCCTGTTGCTCCATCTATAGATGTTTCAAGTAATGGAGATGAAATAGCTTGTCTTACAGCATCTTGCGCTTTATTATCCCCTGTTCCATGTCCAACACCCATATGTGCAAGGCCTTTATTTAACATAACAGTTTCTATGTCAGCAAAGTCCGCATTAACTACCCCTGGGATTGTAATAAGGTCTGAAATAGCTTGTACCCCTTGTCTTAATACATCATCAGCTAATCTAAATGAATCTAAAAGAGTTGTCTTTTTGTCAGCCATGCTTAATAATCTTTCATTTGGAATTATAACTAAAGTATCAACTGCCTTCATAAGGTTCTCTATCCCCATTTCAGCATGTCTCATTCTTCTTTTTCCCTCAAATGGAAATGGCTTTGTAACTACTCCTACAGTTAATATGTTCATAGATTTAGCTATTTCTGCAACTACAGGAGCTGCACCAGTTCCTGTTCCACCTCCCATACCAGCTGTTATAAATACCATATTTGCGCCTTTTATAGCTTCTGCTATTTCTTCTCTACTTTCCTCTGCAGCCTTTTTTCCTATTTCAGGATTAGCTCCAGCTCCAAGACCCTTTGTTAACTTTTCTCCAATTTGAATTTTAACATTAGCATGAGATAGCATTAAAGCTTGTTTATCTGTATTAACGGCAATAAACTCAACGTTTTTTAGCCCTTCAGCGATCATTCTATTAACGGCATTTCCACCGCCGCCTCCACAACCAATTACCTTAATATTGGTTAATTCTTGCATATCTACTTCGAAATCTAACAAAATAATTCCTCCTTTAGAAAATATCTACTAGTAATTTTTCTACTTTGTTTCTTCTCTTCTTAATAATCTCAATTCAATCCTAATATATAGTAATATATATTAATTCTACATCATACTGTACCTTTTTAACAATACTTTAATAAACTAAATAAGAAAGATTTTGTTATTTAAAGACAATAAATGTATATTTTCGAACTTTTATTTACATTTTATTACTTAAATTCTTTGTGATTATTCTTACAATATGGAAATTAATATAAAATCTATTCACTTTTATAAAAATAACCATTATTTTTATAATTAAATTTAATAAAATTCAATTATTATTTTATCATTTATAATTAAATAACTCAACTATTTAGTTCATATTATAATAATTTTTAAATAGTATTATAAACATACATCATTATCTATTATTAAAATATATTAAAAATATTTATAAATCTTATATTCAACAAAGATTTTAAATTTCCTTTATTAAATTTTATTATTTTATAAATTTTAATAAAAAAAACAGAGATGTTCTCTGTTTTTTTATAAAACCATTATTCTTTTTATAGTTTCTCTATCAACTGAATATGTTAGTGCAGTTTCTTCATCTATAATTCCTTTTTTATATAATTCTGCTAATGCCATATCCATTGTTTTCATACCATATTTTCCACCAGTTTGAATAGCTGATTCTATTTGGTGTGTTTTACCTTCTCTAATTAAATTTTGAATTCCTGGTGTTGTAGTCATCACTTCTAAAGATGCAACTCTCCCCTTATTATCTTCAGTTGGTACTAGCTGTTGCGATATAACTCCCTGTAGTACTGCAGCCAGTTGAACTCTTATTTGTTGCTGTTGGTGTGGCGGAAAAACATCTATTATTCTATCTATAGTTTTAGCAGCTCCTATTGTATGTAGAGTGGAGAATACTAAATGACCAGTTTCTGCTGCTGTTATAGCAATAGAAATAGTTTCGAGGTCTCTCATCTCCCCTACAAGTATAACATCTGGATCCTCTCTTAAAATAGCCTTAAGTGCAGTTTTATAACTTTTACTATCTTTTCCTATTTCTCTTTGATTAATTATGCACTTATTATGCTTATGAAGATATTCTATTGGATCTTCTAATGTTATAATATGCGCTTCTCTTGTATTATTTATTTCATTTATCATAGCTGCTAATGTTGTACTTTTACCACTTCCAGTTGGTCCAGTAACTAATACTAATCCCCTCTGTTTGTTTATTATGTTCTTTATTACCTTTGGGTGTTTTAGCTCATCTAAAGTCGGTATTTTTAATGCAATTACTCTTACAGCAATAGCATCACTATTTCTTTGTTTAAATATATTTACTCTAAATCTACCTGTTCCCGAAATAGAATAAGATGTATCCATTTCACCTATCTTTTCATATAATTCAAAATTATCTCCTAGTATTTCCTTAGCAAAATCTCTTAATGCATTGGGACTTAATTTCTCAGTCCCTAATTTAATCAAACTACCATTAACTCTTATTGTTGGCGGTAATCCAACTGTTAAGTGTAAATCCGACGCTTCTTTTTCTATTGTCTCATTTAATAAATCATTTAACACATACATTGCTTTATATCCTCCATGTTGATATAATATGTTTCTTTTACATATTCGATAAAAATTCCAACATTCCTTCTTTATATTGCATAATATTTCAACATAAGATATATTTATATATGTTTTTATTTGCTAGACATTTCTTTTCTCAATTTTCTAAGAGCTTTTTTTTCTATTCTAGAAACATATGATCTCGATATTCCAAGTAATGCTGCTATTTCCCTTTGCGTTCTACATCTTCCATCAATTAATCCATATCTCATTTTTAAAATTTCCCCTTCTCTTTCACTTAGAGAAACACAAATTTTATTGTACAATTGTTTAATTTGAAGATTACTTTCAACTTTTTCTAATACTGAATCTTTGTCACTACTTAATACATCAATTAAACATATTTCATTACCTTCTTTGTCCACTCCAATTGGATCTTGTAAATAAATTTCATTTTTTTGCTTCTTATTATTTCTAAAAAGCATTAATATCTCATTTTCTATACATCTTGATGCATAAGTCGCTAATCTAGTTCCTTTTGATGAATCAAAAGAATCTATAGCCTTTATAAGTCCAACTGTTCCTATAGATATTAATTCATCTATATCTTTATTTGGAAAATTATACTTCTTTACTATATGGGCTACTAACCTAAGATTTCTTTCTATCAATATACTTTTTGCTTCCTTATCTCCATTTTTTAAAAGTTTTAAATAATGCTCCTCTTCTTCTTCTTCAAGCGGTTTTGGAAATGTATTATTTCCTGTAATATAACCAGTTAAAAATATAGAATTACATAACAGCTCTATAATATTAGATAAAAAAAACACAGAACTTCCTCCTCGTAGTGCTTATTATATAATATGATGAAATCCAAAAATATTGCTTGTGTTTTTTAAAATAAAATTGGAATATTTTCTTATATAGACTTATAAAATTATTTTATCCTTTAATAATTAGTTTAAAATTAAAAAAACTATTTAATATATTATTTATGAACTTATAGCATAATAAAAACTGCTATAAGCTCAAATCTTTATTTGAGCTTATAGCAGCTTCATTTATTTAAGAAGTATTTTTATTATATCCCTAAAAATAGGTGCTCCAGTATTTCCCCCACCTAGTTCTCTTCCATCTGGGTGCTTTTCTCCAATATTGGGAGCAATAACAACTATAGTATATTTTTTTCCTTCCATTTCAAAATATCCTGCAAACCACCCATGGTTAGTACCACCAGTTCCCGTAGAAGTTCCTGTTTTTCCTCCTATGTTTACGCCTTCTACCTTAGCCTCAAATCCTGATCCTTCCCAAATTACCTTTGACATTGTTTCTTGAGATATTTTAGCTGCGGTTTCACTAAATATTCTAGTAGATTTTTCTTTAAATTCTTTTACAACATTATCATTATTATCTATAATGGATCCTACTATTGTAGGCTTTATATAAATCCCATTATTTACTATTGTATTGTATAATCCTGCCATTTGTACTGGTGTAACCATAATAGTTTGACCTATAGATATATTGTTCATGCTATTTTCTTCAGTAGGTTTAACTCCTGAAGCTTCATTTCTATTTTCTCCCTTCAGGTTAAATACCGGCTTAAATAACCCCATTTTCTCCATATATGTCACCATTTTATCATATCCAATTTTTGCTCCTACCTTTGCAAAAACATCATTACAAGATACTTTCAACGCATCTTCTACAGAGATATCTCCATGACCGTAGGCTTTGCCATTTTTACTGCATATTTCTCCTGTACATGAAAAAACATCATAAGGACTTATTAATCCTAAATCTAATGCAACAGTTTCTGTTATAACTTTAAATATAGAACCTGGCTCATATCCTAGTTGCTCTATTCCTAAATTCACGTTAGCTTGAGTTTCGTCCTTTTGAACCATAGCTCTTATTTTACCGCTTTCTGCTTCAGAAACTACAACGCCTACGTTCTTTAAAAAAGAATAATCCTCTTTTTTAAGTACCTCCCTAATCTTTTCTTCCCACTCTTCATTTATAGTTAGTTTTATATTATTATTTTCTCCCTCATTTAATAAGCCGTCTCCATAAATAGCTTTTTCATCTAAATAAAACTTTGCTTCTGGGTAATTATTGTATTTTATATAAGAATTTAAGTCATTCTCTAAAGAATCTTCTACTACATTTTCATCATTTATATTAGCTAAAAAATTATTCGTTTTCCAAGCTTCTTTAGTATCTACTTCATCATATATATATGTGTATATTCCTTTTATATTTTTTAATTTATTTACCTTATTAAAAGTTTCCTCACTCACTGTATAATATATTTTTTTTCCACTATTTTTCATTAAGTCTGAATAATTAAAGTCAGGATTCTCAGATTTCATTATAAAATTTAAGGCCATTAAATCTTCTAAGGTTTCTTCATAATTATTAAGCATAAAAGGCTTTGTATCTACTATAACAATGTACTTTTTTGTATAATCTATTAAGTCTTTTCCATTAGTATCAAATATTCTATACTTCATTTGAGATAAATTTTCAGATTGATAATTTTTCATTTCACCAGAAACATATGATGATGGATGTATTTGAAGGAAATATAATCTTAATATTAATAATAGAATAATTAAAAGATAGCCCCCCATTATAATTACAACTCTTTTAAAATTCACTTTATTTTTTACTTCTAACAAAAAAACACCTCCCTAGGCTTAATTCTAGCCTTTAGAGGTGTCTTTTATACATTTATTTACTATTTTAATATATCTTTTATCTTTGTAACAAGTATATCTATAGCAACTTTATTTTGTCCGCCTTCTGGAACTATAATATCTGCATATCTTTTAGTCGGCTCTGTAAATTGCATGTGCATAGGTCTTACTACACTCAAATATTGGTTAATAACTGATTCAACAGTTCTTTCTCTTTCATTAATATCTCTTACTAATCTTCTAAGAATTCTTATATCAGCATCTGTATCTACATATACCTTTATATCTAATAGTTCTCTAAGTCTTTCATCTTCAAGTACTAATATACCCTCAACTATTATTATATCCTTAGGTTCAACTCTTACTATTTCTTTTGCTCTATTATGCTCAGCAAAGTCATATATAGGCTTATCTATTCCAATTCCATTGATTAAATCAGACAAATGCTTAATTAATAAGTCATTATCAAAAGCTTTTGGATGGTCATAGTTAGTTTTTACTCTTTCATCCATAGTTAAATGACTTTGATCTTTATAATACATATCCTGTTGTATCATTGCAATACATTCATTGGAAAAACTTGAGTATATAGCATCTGCAATACTACTTTTGCCTGATCCAGTTCCTCCTGTTATCCCAATTAATATTGGCTTTTTCATTATAGTTCCCCCTTCTTTTGTCTAAAGCTCTAAAACTTTCTTTCCTTTAATTAACATGTCTTTTTCTTTTAATGGAGTTTCAACCTTAGCTTTGAACATCATATGAGCTCTATTAGCTACATTAGTTTTAACATCCTTTTCCACATCGAACATCTCATTTAAAGTTATATTAAAGTTAGGTGTATGAGCTCTTAAAACTTCAACTTCATCTCCTTCAAAGACTCTATTTTTTTGAAGAATAGTCGCCTCTTTAGTTTCTGAATCATAACTTTGAACAATACCTACTATATCATAATCTCTTACATAAGATGATACATCATAGTTTTGTTCACCTGTTTTACCAAAGAAGAAACCTGTATGATACTGTCTATGACTTATCTTTAATAATGTATCCATCCATTCTTGCTTAAACTCGTAAGTTTCTGGATTAGCCATATATGCATCTATAGCTTCTCTATAAGCCTTAACAACAGAAGCAACATAGAATTCACTCTTCATTCTACCTTCTATTTTAAAAGAATGTACTCCACTTTTCATAAGTTCAGGAATATGCTTTATCATACATAAATCTTTTGAATTCATTATATATGTACCATCATCATCTTCTACAACTGGATAATATTCACCCGGTCTTGTTTCTTCTACTAAGTAATATTTATATCTACACGCATTTGAACATATACCTTTATTAGCATCTCTTCCTAACATATAGTTTGAAATAAGACATCTTCCTGAATAAGCTATGCACATTGAACCATGTATAAATACTTCTAATTCACAATCTTCTGAAATATTCTCTTTTATAACATTTATTTCATTAAGTGTTAATTCTCTAGCTAAAACTATTCTTTTAACTCCTTGCTCATACCAAAACTTAGTTGCCATCCAGTTAACTGTATTAGCTTGAGTACTTAAATGTATTTCTAAATCTGGTGCTGCTGATTTAGCAGCCATTATTATTGAAGGATCTGCTACTATAATTGCATCTACGCCTAAATCATATAAACCTTTAATATATTCTTCTACACCCTTTAAATCATGGTTTCTTGGGAATACATTCATAGTAACATATAATTTTTTACCTCTATCATGGCAATATTTAACTCCTTCAGCCATTTCATCATTGGTGAAGTTATCTGAGAAAGCTCTTAAGTTTAACCTTCCTCCACCTATATATACAGCATCTGCTCCAAAATCTATTGCTATTTTTAATTTTTCTAGACTTCCTGCTGGTGCTAAAATCTCTGGTTTAATCATAATTTTACCTCCTTTTAGTCACTGCAATTCCATCCCCCATTGGTATTACAGAAGTAATTAAATTTCTATCTTTTGATACTAATTCTAAGTATTCTCTCATTCTTTTAACTATTGTTATTTTTCTTCTTTTTACTAATTCATTTGATGCAACCATACCCCTAAATAAAACATTATCTGCTACTATAATTCCATCACTTTTTAACAGCCTTAAACAATGCGGTAAAAAATGATTGTAGTGTCCTTTGCCTGCATCCATAAATATTAAATCATAAGGTTCATTTAGATTTTCTAGAATCTCTAAACAATCCCCCTCTTTAATTTCTATTTTTTCACTAAGACCGTACTTATTAAAATTTTCTCTAGAATATCTTATCATAATTTCGTCACGTTCTATAGTAGTAATACTTGGTTTTGTTCCTGAAGCTTCATACATTAAAATCGCTGAATATCCAATTGCAGTTCCAAGTTCTAAAATTCTTAAAGGCTTCTTCATACTAACTATGAATTCTAAAAACTTTGCAGTTTCCTTTTGTGCTATAGGAACCTTATTTTCCTTCGCAAAATTTTCTAACTCTTTATACTTATCATCATTTTCTAGTATTAAGCTTCTTATATATTCTTCCATATAATCATGGGTTATTCCACTCATGTTACTCCTCCGAATAGTAAGTTTGTTATTAATATCCAAGTTCCTTTAATTTATTCATAAAGTCAACATCACTATTAGTAAAATAATGAGTTTTATCATCTTGAAGTACATAAAATAAATAATCAGTCTTCTCTGGTTTTAATGCGGCCTTAATTGATTCTAAACCTGGATTAGATATAGGACCTATAGGTAAACCATAGTTTTTATATGTATTATATGGAGAATCTATTTCTAAATGTTTATCTAAAACAGTATTTACATGTTCTCCTAAAGCATAAATAACTGTAGCATCTATTTGAAGCATCTTATCATCATTTAATCTATTAATTATAACTGATGAAATTAAAGGTCTTTCACTATCTATCCTTGCCTCTTTTTCTATCATAGAAGCTATATTTACAACAGTTTCTATATCCTCATCTTTAACTGTCATATTTGTTTCCTTAAGAGCTCCCTGTAGGACTTCCTTAAATCTAAAAACCATTTTACTAATTATTTCTCTAGGTGTTTCTCCAACTTTTATTAAATATGTATCTGGAAATAAATATCCTTCTAAATTATATCTCTTTTCACTATTTATCTTCACAAATGATGGTGGTTCATACTCTTTTACAGCTCTAATGAAATCATCTTTGCTACAAATTCCTTCTTTTTCTAGCTTTTCAGCTATATCATCAATTGTGTATCCTTCAGGTACTGTAAATTTAACTACATCTAGTGTAGAATCACTAGTTAATGTATTTATTAATTCATTAACACTTAAATCATTACGTAAAACATATTCACCTGGCTTAACATCTATGTTTTTACCTGAAAGTTTAACATATAATTTAATAATCGGTACACCTTTAATTTGATTTTCCTTAGATAATGAATCTATTATACTATAAAAACTATCCCCTTCTTGCACATTTATAACTATATCTTCAGATGTATTAAAAGGTTTGTTTATTATTCTTTTAAATAAAACAAAAGAACTTATTGTTAATATTAAAATGATTATTATGGGAATCATTTTTGACTTAAAGCTTCTCATAAAAACCCCCTATATATAAAGTAAATAGCCATTATAGGCTATTCACTTTATTATAATACTTTTTTTTCAACTTATAAAGACATTTTATTTCATTTATTATTTTCTATTTCTACTTGTTATTCTTCTTCTTTCTGCTGAATCTAAAACTCTTTTTCTCATTCTTATGCTTTCTGGTGTAACTTCAACTAATTCATCTGAATTTATAAACTCAAGACATTGCTCTAATGTCATTTGTCTTGGAGGTATTAATTTAACTGCATCATCTGATCCTGATGCTCTAGTATTAGTTAATTTCTTTCCTTTACATATATTAATATCTATATCTTCAGCTCTAGAACATTCTCCAACTATCATACCTTGATATACTGGTATTCCAGCATTTATAAATAATATACCTCTTTCTTGAGCATTGAATAATCCATATGATATTGCATCTCCATCTTCAAATGAACATATTGAACCTCTACTTCTTCCTGGAAGTTCTCCTTTATAGCTATCATAACCATGGAATACATGGTTCATTATTCCATTACCTTTTGTATCTGTCATAAATTCATTTCTAAATCCAATTAATCCTCTTGCAGGTACTATGAATTCAAGTCTTGTATAACCATTAACAGCTGAAGTCATATTAACCATTTCAGCCTTTCTTGGTCCAAGCTTTTCCATAACTGGTCCCATAAATTCTTCTGGTACATCTACAGTTAAATATTCCATTGGTTCTAGTTTTTTACCATTTTCTTCTTTGAAGATAACATTTGCTTTCGAAACTTGGAACTCATAACCTTCTCTTCTCATTGTTTCAATAAGAATTGATAAGTGTAGTTCCCCTCTTCCTGAAACTTCGAAGCAATCTGAAGATATTTCATTAACTCTTAAACTTACATTTGTTTCTAATTCTTTTAATAATCTATCTCTTAAATGTCTTGAAGTTACGAATTCACCTTCTCTACCGGCAAAAGGAGAATCATTAACCATAAAGTTCATACTTAATGTAGGCTCATCTATTTCAACGAATGGTAATGCTTCAGGTTCTTGAGCATCTGCAATAGTTTCACCTATATTACAATCTGGAATACCACTTAATGCTATTATATCTCCAAGTGAAGCTTCTTGAGCATCTTCTCTATTTAATCCGTTATAAGTAAATATACTTGAAACTTTATAATTTGATGTAGTTCCATCTTTTCTTACTAATGCAACTTGTTGATTCTTTTTAACAATTCCTCTATGTATTTTACCAATTGCTATTCTACCTACATATTCGTTTGTATCTAAAGTAGTAACTAACATTTGGAATGGGCCGTCTATATATCCCTTTGGTGCTTCTACGTTTTCTAATATAGTTTCAAATAATGGAACCATATCAGTATTTGTATCTTCAACATTATATCTTGCAAATCCCTCTCTTGCTGATGCATATATTATTTGGAAATCCAATTGTTCATCATCTGCACCAAGTTCTAAGAATAATTCGAATACTTCATCAATTACTTCTTCTGGTCTTGCATTTGGTTTGTCTATTTTATTTATAACAACTATAGGTTGTAACCCTAGTTCTAATGCCTTCTTTAAAACGAATTTAGTTTGCGGCATTGGTCCTTCATAAGAGTCAACTACTAATAAAACAGAATCAACCATTTTAAGTACACGTTCAACTTCGCCACCAAAATCAGCATGTCCTGGAGTATCTACTACATTTATTTTTACTCCATTATACATAATAGCTGTGTTTTTTGAAAGAATTGTAATTCCTCTTTCCTTTTCTAAGTCATTTGAATCCATAACTCTTTCTTCTACTTTTTCGTTGCTTCTAAAAACATGGCTTTCTTTTAATAATGCATCCACCAATGTAGTTTTACCATGGTCAACGTGAGCTATTATAGCTATATTTCTTATATCATCTCTACTTATTAATTTCATTTGATTTCCTCCAGTATATATTTTTATAATGTAAACCTATAACTTATTTTTCCCAAAATAAAATTGGATACACTGGTATCCAATTTTAAATAAAAATTTATTTTAGACTATAATATATTCTAAGATTATTATTCTAAAATGTCAATATCACAGATTATATTTCCATGATTATTGGTAATATCATAGGCTTTCTTTTTGTTTTTTCATAAAGGTAACTTCTAAGCTCATCTCTTACTTTAGACTTTAAGCTTGCCCAATCAGTTATGTTATTTTCCTCACATTCCCTTAGTGCATTCTTAACTATTTCTTTAGCCTCGTCCATTAATCCTTCTGATTCCCTAACATAAACAAATCCCCTAGATATTATATCTGGACCTGCAATAACTGAATTATTTTCTCTTGATAAAGTTACTACAACAGTTAATATTCCATCTTGAGATAAGTGTTTTCTATCTCTTAGAACTATGTTTCCAACATCTCCAACACCTAATCCATCAACAAAAATTTGCCCTGAAATAACTGAACCATTTTTTCTTATACTACTTCTGTTTACTTCTATAACTCCACCATTTTCTGGTATAAGGACATTGTTTTCTGGCATACCTAATGATATAGCTAATTCTCCATGTTGTTTTAAATGTCTATATTCACCATGAATAGGTATGAAAAATTTAGGTCTTACTAAAGATTGCATTAACTTTAGTTCTTCTTGACATGCATGCCCAGATACATGAATTTCTGCTAAAGATTTATATATAACTTCAGCACCTTTTTGGAATAATTGATTTATAACCTTTGAAACTAACTTTTCATTTCCAGGTATAGGTGTTGCTGAAATTATTACAGTATCTCCTTCAACTATATTTACTTTTCTATGCTCTGAATTTGCCATTCTTGTCAGGGCTGACATTGGTTCCCCTTGACTTCCTGTAGTAATAATAACAACTTGATTATTATTATATTTATTAATTTGATCTATGCTTACTAGAACATCTTTTTCAAACTCCAAATATCCAAGCTCTGCTGCTACTGCAACTATATTTTCCATACTTCTTCCTGAAACTGCAACTTTTCTTCCATACATACTCGCAGCATCAATTATTTGCTGTATTCTATGAACATTAGATGCAAAAGTAGCAACTATTACTCTCCCCTTTGCCTTTGAAAATAGTCTTGCAAAACTTTCACCTACTACTTTTTCAGACATAGTGTAGCCCGGCTTTTCAACATTAGTTGAATCAGCCATCATAGCTAAAACTCCTTTTCTACCAATCTCAGCAAATCTTGCAAAATCCATTGGTTCTCCATCTATTGGGGTGTAGTCTATTTTGAAATCTCCTGTGTGTAGAACTACTCCAAGTGGAGTGTGTATTGCTATTGCTACTGAATCTGCAATGGAGTGATTAGTTTTTATAAACTCCACTGATACGGAGTTTAATTTAATTACATCTCTTGGCTTTACTCTTATTAGTTCTGTTGAACTTAACAATCCATGCTCCTTAAGCTTTGTTTCAACAATTCCAAGTGTTAACTTTGTTCCATATACAGGTACATTTAATTGTTTTAAAACATATGGTAATGCTCCTATATGGTCCTCATGTCCGTGAGTTAAAAATATTCCTCTTACTTTATCTTTGTTTTTTAATAAATAATTAACATCTGGTATTACTAAATCAATACCGAACATATCTTCTTCTGGGAATTTTAGGCCACAATCTATAACTACTATATCATTTTTATACTCAATTACAGTTATATTTTTACCTATTTCATTTATCCCACCTAAAGGAATAATCTTAACTTTTGCCTTTTCGTTTTTCAATATGTCCCCTCCTTCTTCTTAAAATATGTATTACAAAGGTTGTCATCTCCTTAGAGAGGAGCTCCTTTATTTATCCTGCTTATAATTCATCTCTTTTTGGCATTTTCTACAAACACCAAAGAATTTAACACTATGATCTAAAATTTTGAATCCATATGATCTCTCAACTTCTTCTTCAAGCTCATCTAAAAGATCATCTTGAACTTCTATAACACCCTTGCATTCATTACAAACTAAGTGATGATGTCTATGACCTTCATCCTTGCGAACCAATTCATATCTGCTACAACCATCATTTAAGTCTAGTTTGCATATAACCCCTAATTCTTCTAATAAAATAATCGTTCTATATACAGTAGCTAAACCAATTTCCGGACAACTTCTTTTAACTTCATCATAAATTTCTTCTGCAGTTAAATGCTCTCCTTCTTTATCTATAATAGTATCAACTATAGCTCTTCTTTGAGGAGTTAACTTATACCCTTTTTGTTTTAAATCTTCTTTTAGAACATTAAAATCTATACTATTTGATTGTTCCACAGACAACACCCCTTTCTTTATTTCTAGTTAGCTTTTATTCTTCATCGGCAAAAATAGTATCATAAGCTTCTTGAACTGCCGCTAATTCAACTTCATCATCTATAGGTATTAAAAGATCATCTCCATCTTCATCTACTCCTACCCTTAATGCAAATATATCATCCTCAGTATAATCATTATCATATACTATGACATATTCACTCTTTTCTTCTGTATCAGGGTTTACCATATCAAAAAATGCAACAACATTTAACTTTACTAAATTTCCATCCTCATCATATAATTCCAATTGTTTTAAATCTTTATCCATTAAATTTCTCTCCTTTTTATAATTGTAATTTTTAGATTATAGGTTGTCAATAATAATTTTCAATTGGGAATCAAATATTATTTCATACTAAGTCTATCTAAGTACCCTTGCAATATGTACGTAGCAGCTATTTTATCAACTATTTTCTTCCTTTTCCCTCTTGATAAATCAGCCTCTAGCATAGCTTTATGTGCAGCTACTGTAGTTAATCTTTCATCCCACATCTCAACTTTTATTCCAGTAGATTCTTTTATAACTTCTGAAAGCTCTAATACTCTTTCTCCAGATTCTCCTATGGTGCCATTCATATTTTTAGGCAAACCTATAACTATAGTTTCTACTGAATATTCTTTACATAACTTTTTAATTTCTTCTATGTCTTGCTCTTTTTTAGTTCTTCTTATTGTAGTGATTCCTTGGGCAGTCCATCCTAATGGATCACTTATAGCAACACCTATAGTTTTAGATCCAACATCTAAACCAAGTATCCTCATATTTATCTCCTTAAACACTAAAGAGTGCCCGATTAAACGGGCACTCTTTATTTTATTTCTAAATAAGATTTTATAACTTCCTCAAGAATTTCATCTCTTTCAAGTTTTCTTAGTAAAGCTCTTGCTCCGTTGTAGCTTGTAATGTAAGAAGGGTCCCCTGAAATAAGATATCCAACCAACTGGTTTATCGGATTATAACCTTTCTCCTGTAACGCATTGTAAACATCTGTTAGTATTGATTTTGTTAAATCTTCTTTGTTGATGTTTAAGTTAAATTGCATTGTTTGATCTAAGTTATTATTCATATAACTGCTGCTAATTGCAGCTCACCCCCTTACTTATATTTAGTTAATAGTATCCCTAGTAATAGTATTTCACATTTTTAAAATTCTATTCACTGATTTTACTTAATTTAATTATACTCCATATAATTATAAAAGTACACTATTTTACTAAAGATTCTATTACTGAATATGTTTTTTCTATTGCAGATTTAATATTTTCAGGATTCTTACCACCAGCTTGAGCCATATCTGGTCTTCCTCCACCGCCTCCGCCAACAACTGCTGCAACTTCTTTAATTATCTTTCCACAATGGATTCCTTTTTCTAATACATCCTTTGTAGCCATAGATATTACATTAACCTTTCCACTTACATTACTTAATAAAACAACCACTCCACTTGAAAGCTTGCTTCTCATTTTATCCCCTAGGTCTCTTAAGGCATTTCCATCTATTCCTTCTAGTCCATAAGCTACAACCTTAACTCCCTTTACATCTTTAACTGAAGCTAAAATATCATCCTCAATTCCTGATGTTAATTTACTCTTAAGTTCTAAAATTTCTTTTTCCTTTTCTTTAATTTCTGCACCTTGTGAAACTATCTTTTTGAGTACATCTTTTTCATTGCATTTCAATGCACTACATGCTTCTTTTAAAAGTCTTTGCTTTTCTTCCATATGCTTTATAGCATTTAATCCAGTTACAGCTTCTATTCTTCTTATTCCTGCTGCAACACCAATTTCAGCTATTATTTTAAATAATCCAATTTCTCCTGAGTTATGAACGTGAGTACCTCCACAAAGTTCTTTTGAGAATTCTCCAACACTTACAACTCTAACTTTATCACCATATTTATCATCAAATAAAGCCATTGCATCTGATTCTCTTGCTTCATCTAAAGTCATAAGATTTGTATCTACTGCAAATACTTCCATTATCTTTTTATTAACTAATTCTTCAACTTTTTCTATTTCTTCTTCTGTTAACCCTTGGAAATGTGCAAAGTCAAATCTTAATCTTTCATCATCCACATAAGAACCAGCTTGATTAACATGCTTTCCTACAACTTGTTTTAAAGCTTCATGTAACATATGTGTAGCGGTATGGTTCTTTGCTATATTATTTCTTCTTAAGATATCTATTTTAAGATTTGCTTCTTCATTAATTTTTATTGTACCATCTACAACCTTAACGTAATGAATAGTTTTTCCACCAACATTTTTCTTTGTATCATAAACATATGCTTCTCCAGACGCTGTCTTTATAGTTCCTTTGTCTCCTACTTGACCACCCATTTCAGCATAGAAAGGAGTTTTTTCAGTAACTATATACCCTTTTTCTCCATTAGATAATTCTTCTACAAAATTATTATCATCAGCTAAAACTAATATGCTTGATTTTTCATCAATATTACTATAGCCTATAAACTCTGTATTTATAGAAGCATCAATTTTATTTATTGGATTCTCATCATTTCCCATATATGATGACTCTCCCCTTGCACTTCTAGCCCTTTGTCTTTGCTCATCCATTTCTTTTCTGAATGCTTCGTGGTCAACATTCATCCCCTTTTCTTCTAATATTTCTTCTGTTAATTCTATAGGGAATCCATAAGTATCATATAACTTAAATGCCTTTTCGCCTTTTAATATTTTTTCGTTAGAAGACTCCATTTCTTCTATATAATTATTTAAAATATTCATTCCAGAATCTATAGTTTCATTAAATCTTTCCTCTTCTAAAGAAACTATTCTTTCTATATATTCTTTATTTTCTAAAAGAATTGGATAAGCACAGCTATAATTTTCAACTACTGATTCAACTATTTCAGTTAAGAATAAATCCTTTATTCCAAGCAGTCTTCCATGTCTTGCAGCTCTTCTTAAAAGTCTTCTCAATACATATCCTCTACCTTCATTACTTGGTTGAACCCCATCAGAAATAAGCATAGTTACAGATTTAACATGATCTGTAATTATTCTTAAAGAAATATCCTTAAGCTTATCTTCTCCATATTTTACACTTGAAAGCTCTGATACTTTTTGTAGTATATTTTTAACTGTATCTATTTCAAATATATTATCTACACCTTGCATTATTGTTGCTATTCTTTCAAGCCCCATTCCTGTATCTATATTAGGATTTGCAAGTTTATTATAACTTCCTTCTTCATCCCTATCGAATTGAGTAAATACAAGATTCCAAAACTCAACTACTCTATCTTCGTCACTAGCTCTTACAAATTCATCTGCATTTGTAATTACTCCTTCACCTCTATCATAGTGAATTTCTGTACAAGGTCCACATGGTCCTACTCCTATTTCCCAGAAGTTATCATCTTTTCCAAGTCTAAATATTCTCTTTGGATCTACATCTGTTTTCTTGCACCATATATGAAAAGCTTCATCATCTTCTAAATATATAGTTACATATAATTTATCCTTTGGAATTTGAAGAGTTTCAGTTATAAACTCCCAAGCCCAAGGAATAATCTCCTCTTTAAAATAATCTCCAAAAGAGAAGTTCCCAAGCATTTCGAAAAATGTTCCATGTCTTGATGTTTTACCTACGTTTTCTATATCACCTGTTCTTATACACTTTTGACAAGTTGTTATTCTTTTCCTTGGTGGCTCTTGTAATCCAGTAAAATATGGCTTAAGTGGTGCCATACCTGCATTTATCAATAATAATGATTTATCATTTTTAGGGACTAGAGGGAAACTCTCTAATCTTAAATGATCTTTTGATTCAAAAAAGCTTAAATAAGCTTCTCTTAATTCGTTTGTTCCCATGAATTTCATAGCTATTACCTCCAAATTTGCTTTATATAATAAAAAAAGTTTCCATCCCTAAAAAAGGGACGAAAACATAAATTCCGCGGTGCCACCCTAATTATGTATTAAAAAAATACATCACTTAGATAATATAGCTCCAAGATAGCTTCAATATATAATGTAAGAAGTTTTCAGCATCCACTTCCTCTCTGCATACATAAACTATATTTACTCATTCTTTTCAACGCTAAATATTAAATTTTCTTATATTTCAATGAAATTATAGTTTATTTATTAAAATATGTCAATTATTTTATTTAAAACAAATAATTATTAATATCATCATATATAACCTTTATTATAACTCCTATTGGAACTGCAACTATCATACCTACAAAACCACCTAACTTCTGCCCTACTAAAAGAAGTATCATTATAATTATAGGATGCATATTAGTACTATCTCCAGTTATTTTAGGAGACAATATATTTCCTTCTATTTGTTGAATTATAAACACAGCAATAAGTGTCCACAGAGCCTTATTAGGTGATTCAATTAAAGCTACAAATATAGCTGGAACTCCACCAATTATTGGACCAAAATAAGGTATTATATTTAGTACACCATTAAAGATTCCAAGTATTAAGGCAAATTTCACTCCTATAATCATGAGAACTGCAAAGGTTAAAACTCCAATTATTCCCGATAACAACAACTGACTTATTATGTATCTCGCTAGAACTTTATCTATATGACTAATAAGCTTTTTAGTTATTATTCTTTTTTCTGTAGGTAATATTAATAAAAGTTTATTATAAATCAAATCTCCATCTACTAAAAAATAATATGTAACTATAGGTATAATGGCGAGAGAGATTAAACTTTCAAAACACATAAATAACTTCTCAAGGAAATTGCCAGCGAGATTGCTAAAAAATATATTTACTTCCTCACTTATTTTAAAATATAGTGTTTGAAAAAATGATATATCATTTAAATGCATCTTATAAGCTAAATTTTCAATATATTCATCAATATTATCTAATATGTATCCAATATTATAACTTTCTCTTATTAATGAAGGTATTACTATATATGAAATTAAACATAAGCTTAATAATATTATTAATATAATTGAAATTGATGATATTTTTTTGCTTATATTAAATTTCTCACTTATACTATCTCTCATAGGTTTTAGAGCATAAGCTAAAATAAAGCTAATAAAAACAATATTTACTATACTATTTATTGTATTTATTTTTATATATAAAATTAGGATTATTATAAAAGATAAGATTATTAAAATTGGATTTATCACTTTTTTATATTTTTTATAACTCAGCATGTTTTTCTCTTACGAGGCAAGCTTTGAAGCCTAACCTCATCACTACCATAATATAAAATAAAATCTTCCCCTAATACACAATTTTTTAAAAGCAATATTTCCTTACCCTTTATTATCCTATCAAATATTCCAGAACTCATTATTAATCCTTTTATAGAAAAATCATTTTTTTCTATAATTAAATCCTCTAAAATCCCTCTCATAACATTATTTTTATCTTTTATATCAATATCTTTTATTGATTTAAATGATAATCCCTCTTTTTCACTTAACTCTTTTACAATCATAACTTCTTCTAAAGAAATTATATCATCAACCTTTACAAAATTCTTTTTGCTAAATAAAAAGTAGTTAGATATAAAAAAACCTTTTATTTCACCATTGTAAAAATCGATATAAATATCATCTACTATCCCTAAGTACTTCCCCCTTATATTATAAACCTTTAACAAATAGAAATCCTTGGTCTTTAACATAGTTAATCTCCTTTCTATAAAACAATAACTATATTATCCCCCAAAGAACAAAAAAAAATTCTCATTGATCATCTATGAGAATTTTTATTTTATTTATAGAATTTTTTCTATTATTCCACCACCAACAACTATATTTCCATCATAAAATACAACTGATTGACCTTTAGTAATTGCTCTTTGTTTATCTTTAAAAGAAACTTTAACTCTACCATTAGGAAGTGGTGAAATTGTAGCTTCTGCTGGTTTTGCTTGATATCTTACCTTAGAAGAAACCTTTATTTCTTCATTTAAAGTATCAAATGGAATAAAGTTAACATCCTTAGCAACTAAGTCTGTCTTAAACACATCTTCTTCTGGCCCTATAACAACTTCATTAGTTCTTGGATTTATATCTGTAACAAAAACAGGAGTACCTAAAGATAAACCTAACCCTTTCCTTTGGCCTATTGTATAATAAACTATCCCCTTATGCTTACCAAGTACATTACCATTTTTATCAACAAAATTCCCTTGTTGTATTTCATTAGGTCTAACTAGTGTAATATACTTACCATGATTATTATCAGGTATAAAACATATTTCTTCACTATCTTTTTTATTGTGAACAGCAAGACCAATTTCTTTAGCTATTTCCCTTATTTTATCTTTAGTATAATCTCCACAAGGCATTAATGTTTGACTTAATTGTTCTTGAGTAAAGTTATATAAAGCATATGTTTGATCCTTTTTATCATCATCAGCCTTTATTAAAAAATATCTACCATATTCATTTTTTTCTATTTTAGCATAATGTCCTGTAGCTACATAATCAGCTCCAATACCTTTAGATCTTCTTAAAAATTCATCAAACTTTATATGTTTATTACAAGCTATGCACGGATTTGGTGTCTTTCCTTCCATGTATTCTTGAACAAAATAATCTATAACTTTTTCTTTAAAGGAATCCTTAAAATTTAGAACATAAAAAGGGATTCCTAATTTGTCAGCAACTCTTCTAGCATCTTCTACTGATGAAAGTGAACAACATCCACCTTCTCTTTCAATATAATCTTCAGATTCATCATCAAAATGTTTCATTGTCACGCCTATTACATCGTAACCTTGTTCTTTTAAAAGGTATGCAGCAACAGAGCTATCTACTCCACCACTCATACCTACAACAACTTTCTTTTTCATACTCTGTTACCTATTCATGACCGTGAACATGATCATGTATATCATCATGCTCTTCAAAATCCCAAAGCTCTAAACCTGAATTTTTTCTATAATCATTAATTGCCTTATGAATTGCTTCTTCTGCTAATACTGAGCAATGCATTTTTACAGGTGGAAGTCCATCTAAAGCTTCTGCAACTGCTTTATTGGATAATTCCCAAGCTTCTTCTACAGTCCTTCCTTTAATTAATTCTGTTGCCATTGATGATGAAGCAATAGCTGATCCACACCCAAATGTTTTGAACTTAACATCTTTAACTATATTTTCTTCAATTTTTAAATAAACCTTCATTATATCTCCACATTTAGCGTTTCCAACTTCCCCTACTCCATTTGCATCTTCAATTTCCCCTACATTTCTTGGATTTCTAAAATGATCCATTACCTTATCGCTGTACATCATAATATTTTTCTCCCTTCTTTAAAAAGTCTTCCCATAATGGAGACATATTTCTAAGTCTTTCTATAATAGGTGGAACAACTTCTAATACATAATCTACATCTTCCTCTGTTGAAGCATCACCTAATGTTAATCTTAAAGATCCATGAGCTAACTCATGAGGTAAACCTATTGCTAATAACACGTGAGATGGATCAAGTGATCCTGAAGTACATGCACTACCACTTGATGCACATACCCCTTCAAAATCTAAAGATAGAAGTATTGATTCACCTTCTATAAATTCAAAAGTTATATTAGCATTACCTGGCAATCTTTTATCACCTTTAGGTCCATTTAATCTTGTATGAGGCACCTTTAATAATCCCTCTATTAATTTATCTCTAAGTGCAGTTAATTTCCTATTATGTTCTTCTAAACTCTCTGTTGCAAGTTCTATAGCCTTTCCAAGACCAACTATTGAAGATGTATTTTCAGTACCTGCCCTTCTAGCTCTTTCTTGGCCACCGCCATGAATTAAATTATCTATTCTTACACCTTTTCTTATATAAAGTGCACCCGTTCCCTTAGGTCCATAAATCTTATGTCCTGCTAATGATAATAAATCTATATTCATTTCTTTAACATCTACAGGAATATTTCCAATTGCTTGAACTGCATCTGTATGGAATAATACTTTTCTTCCTCTACAAATTTCACCTATTTCTTTAACAGGTTGAATTGTTCCAATTTCATTATTTGCAAACATAATTGAAACTAATATAGTTTTATCAGTTATAGCATTTTCTAATTCTTGTAAATTTATAAATCCCTCTTCATCAACATTTAAATATGTTACTTCAAATCCATTTTTTTCTAAATACTCACAAGTGTGAAGTACTGCATGATGCTCAACCTTAGTAGTTATAATATGATTTCCTTTTTTTCTATGGGCTGATGCTATTCCCTTAATAGCCCAGTTGTCTGCTTCTGATCCACCCCCTGTAAAATAAACTTCATTTGGATCACAAGTCAAAGCTTTTGCAACTCTACTTCTAGCTTTATCAATAGCCATTTTAGTTTCTCTAGAAATACCATAAAAAGATGATGGATTTCCATATTTCTCTGTGAAATACGGCATCATTTCTTCTAGAACTTCTGGTTTAACATATGTAGTTGCTGCATAATCCATATAAACATTTCTCATATTTATTCGCTCCTCTTTACAATCTTAATGGATTGATTTTCATCCTTCATTCTCGTATAGTCATCAACTATATCTTGAAGTGTTATATTTTTCATTACTTCATCAATACTATTTTTAATTTTTTCCCATAACAATCTAGTAGCACAAAAATCAATATTATCACACTCTGTTCCTTCAATACATTCTGCAATTTCAACAGGACCTTCAAGAACATCCATTACATCTGCTACTGTTATATCCTTTGGGGTTCTATTTAATACATAACCACCTTGAGCTCCTCTTATGCTCTTTATAAGTTTAGCTTTTCTAAGTGGTGAAAATAATTGCTCCAAATAATATTCTGATATACTTTGTCTTTGTGATATTGTTTTTATTGAAACGGGGGCATCTCCGTAGTGCATTGCAAGGTCTACCATAGCCTTGACCCCGTATCTACCTTTAGTAGAAAGCTTCATTATACTTCCCCCTTTTTAATGTTGACTATTTTAGTAGCCTTTACTTTTATATCTTATCAAACCACTCTACTATTGTCAATAATTCCAACTCTTCTCATAAAGCCTATTTTATGCTGGTCCAGTACTTATTTATACTTTCTTCATATTTATTTTTTTGAGGAAAATAGTATTTTGTATTATCTAAGTTATCAGGCATATATTGTTGTTTTATATAATGATTTTCATAATCATGGGGATATTTATAACCTCCAACACCTAGATTCTCTGCTCCACTATAATGGGAATCCTTTAGGTGATTTGGTACATCTCCTATATTTTTATTTTCTAAATCCTTTATTGCATTAGAAATAGCTAAATATGTACTATTTGATTTTGGTAATGTTGCTAAGTATATAACAAGCTCTGATAATATTAAAGAAGCTTCTGGAAGCCCTACCTTTAAAGCCAGTTCTATACCTGAATTAACAACAGTCAATGCATTGGGATGAGCAAGCCCTACATCCTCAGCTACTATTACAGAAATTCTTCTTATTATTGCCGTTAAGTTTCCTGATTTAATAAGCCTAGCTAAATAGTGTATAGCTGCATCTGCATCACTACCTCTTATACTTTTCTGAAGAGCACTTAACAAATTATAATACTCATCTCCACTTGCATCTGCTCTCATATGAGATTGATTTAAGCTTTCTATATATTCTACAGAAATATTTTTCACTTTTTTAAGTTGAGAATTTATAGCAAGTTCTAATATATTGTAAGCCTTTCTATAATCTCCTTGAGAAATTTCACTGATATATTTTAATGCTTCTAATGAATATTCCACCTCTATATCTTCATTAATTAACTTCTTTATTGCCTTTTCTAGCCCCTCAGTTATTTCTTCTATATTTAAGGCTTCAAATTTAAATATGTTGCATCTACTTAATATAGCCTTATGAATTGCAAAATATGGATTTTCTGTAGTGCTAGCTATTAATGTAACTCTACCATTTTCAATAAACTCTAACAAAGCTTGTTGTTGCTTTTTACTAAAATGCTGAAGCTCATCTATATAAATAACTACTCCATTATAATTAAGTAAACTATCTAAGCTTTCAGTTATTTCTTGAATATCTTTAACAGAAGCTGTAGTTGCATTTAACTTATAGAATTTTTTATCCACATAGTTAGCCATTATATTAGCTAAAGTTGTTTTCCCCGTTCCTGGTGGCCCATATAATATACAGTTAGGAATCATCTTGTTTATAATTAAATTATATAAAGGTTTTCCTTTAGCCAATATATTTTTTTGACCTACAAAATCCTCTAATCTTTTAGGTCTCATTATTTCTGCTAATGGTTTCATATCATATCCACACTTTCTTAAATACTTTAACTTTATTTAAATCCTTCATTTAATTCTGCTGCTTTTTCAATGTTTTCATACTCAGTAAGCCCTTCTATAAAATATAGCCCATCTTTTTCTTTTACAACAACTTCAACAGGAATATTTTCTCCTGTTGCTTCATCACTTGCTTTTTCATCACCATGAATCTCTACTGCCTTTGCTTTTATATTTAAAATCATACAAACCTTATACTTACCATTTTCTTCTTTAATACTTTTAACTGAGCTTTCATATTTTTCAAGATTTAGTTCACCTATATATAAGGAATAAAATTCTACATAATTGCAAACATAAAAGTTTTTTTCACTTATATGCTTTTTCATAGTATCATCATATCCATTTTTATAAGATAAAACTAGATCTATTGTTTCTTTTATGTCTTTTTCTTTTCCTTTACTTATACCCTGAGAACATCCAAACATAAGTATTTGTATAAATATTAAAAAAGTAACTACTAAAATTCTTTTTTTCATAAACTTCCTCCACTTTTAATGTTAATCTTATAAGCCCTTAAATAAGTTGTATTTATAAATAATATCATATTTTTTTTGTATATATGTATAGTTAGGCAATAAAAAATAGAGGATACTTTTAAAATCCTCTATTTTTTCTCTTATATATTATTTTTTCTTAGTTTCTTTTTTAACTTCTTTTACTTTTAGTCCTTCATAAGCATTTATATACATTTGTTTAATTTCGCTCATTAATGGATATCTTGGGTTAGCTCCTGTACATTGATCATCAAATGCTTGCTCAACCATTTCATCAATTGTTGCATAGAAGCTTTCTTTTAATACTCCTGCATCTGCTATTGATTTTGGCATTCCAACTTTATCTTTTAATTCGTCTATAGCCTTTGTTAATAATTCAACTTTTTCAGCTTCTGTATTTCCACCTAGTTGTAGGTAATCTGCTATTCTAGCATATCTCCAAGCTGCATTTGGATATTTGTATTGAGCAAAGGCTGTTTGCTTAGTTGGTGCATCTGCTGCATTAAATTTAATTGATTCATTTATTAATAATGCATTAGCCATACCGTGTGGTAAGTGATGGAATGAACCTAGCTTATGAGCCATTGAGTGGCAAATTCCAAGGAAAGCATTAGCAAATGCTAAACCTGCTATTGATGCAGCGTGAGCCATTTTTTCTCTTGCTTTTACATTTGTACTTCCTTCATTGTATGCTACTGGTAAATACTTAAATACTAATCTTATTGCTTCTAACGCTAATCCATTAGTATATTCTGATGCTAATACTGAAACATAAGCCTCAATTGCATGAACTAAAACATCAATACCTGAAGCAGCTGTTAATCCTCTTGGCATACTCATCATAAGTTCAGCATCAACTATAGCCATATCTGGAGTTAGTTCGTAATCTGCAAGTGGATATTTAACACCTGTTTTTTCATCAGTTATAACTGCAAATGGTGTAACTTCTGATCCTGTACCAGCAGAAGTTGGAATAGCAACCATCATTGCTTTTTCACCCATAGTTGGGAATTTATAAACTCTCTTTCTTATATCCATAAATCTCATAGCTAAATCTTCGAATCTAACTTCTGGATGTTCATACATTACCCACATAATTTTAGCTGCATCCATTGGTGATCCTCCACCTAATGAAATTATAACATCTGGATTGAATGCAAGCATTGCTTCTGCACCTTTTTTAGCTGCTGCTAGAGTTGGATCTGGCTCAACTTCTGAGAATATTCTAAAGTCTATTCCATATCTTTCTAAAACGTCTGTTATTCTAGCTGTATATCCAAGTTCAGCCAAAATTTTATCTGTTACTATAAATACTTTCTTTTTACCCATATCATGTAATTCTTGTAAAGCGATTGGTAAACATCCATATTTGAAGTAAGTCTTTTCTGGAACTCTAAACCAAAGCATATTTTCTCTCCTCTCAGCAACACTCTTTACGTTAATTAAATGCTTAGGACCAACGTTTTCTGAAACTGAGTTTCCTCCCCATGATCCACATCCTAGTGTTAATGAAGGCGCTAGTCTAAAGTTGTATATATCTCCAATAGCTCCTTGTGATGCTGGCATATTTATTAATGTTCTTGCAGTCTTCATAGCTGCTCCGAATCTAGCGATTCTCTCTGTTGATTTTATTTGATCTGTATAGAATACAGAAGTATGACCCATGCCACCTAATTCTATTAATCTACAAGCTTTTGTTAGAGCTTCATCAAAAGTTTTAACTCTGTACATAGCAAGTACTGGTGATAATTTTTCATGTGAAAATGGTTCTTCTAACTCTACTGATTCAACTTCCCCAACTAAAACTTTAGCTCCTACTGGAACTTTAACCCCAGCCATTTCAGCTATCTTGTATGCTGGTTGGCCAACCATATTAGCATTTAAGCCACCTTTTTCATTTAAAATTATCTTTCTAACCTTATCTACTTCTTCACCTTTTAATATGTATGCTCCTCTTGCAGATAATTCCTTTTTAACTTCTTCATAAACTTCATCCATAACTAAGATGCTTTGTTCTGATGCACAAATAACTCCATTATCAAAAGTTTTTGAAAGAAGTATTGAGTTTACAGCCATTTTTATATGAGCTGTTTCATCTATAATAGCTGGAGTATTTCCTGCTCCAACTCCTAAAGCTGGTCTTCCTGATGAGTAAGCTGATTTAACCATTGCAGGACCACCTGTAGCTAGTATTATATCGGATTCTCTCATAACATTTTGTGATAATTCAACTGATGGTTCATCTATCCAAGCTATTATTCCTTCTGGTGCACCTGCTTTAACAGCTGCATCTAAAACTATTTTAGCTGCTTCAATTGTAGCTTTTTTAGCTCTTGGATGTGGTGATATAATTATTGCATTTCTTGTTTTTAATGCAATTAATGTTTTAAATATTGCTGTTGATGTTGGATTTGTAGTTGGAACTATAGCTGCTACAACTCCTATAGGCTCTGCTATTTTAGTTATACCAAAAGTATGATCTTCTTCTATAACTCCGCAAGTTTTCATATCTTTATATTGATTATATATATATTCTGCAGCAAAGTGATTTTTAATTACCTTGTCTTCTACAATTCCCATTCCACTTTCTTCAACTGCCATTTTAGCAAGTTTAATTCTATTGTCACTTGCTGCCATAGCTGCTTGTCTGAATATTTCATCTACTTGTTCTTGTGTGTAAGTGGCAAATACCTTTTGCGCTTCTCTTAATTCTTTAATTCTTTGAGTTAATTCTTGTGCATTTGTTACAGCCATTTTAATTCCTCCTACATATCTATATAATAATTTTATTTTCTAAATTTTCTTTTTTGTCTATCGACTAAGTACAAGTTTATTTTAGTATATTGTCTAATTTTTGTCAATCTTTTTTGTTAAAAATTTATCATATTTTTTAAAATTATTTTTTCGTCCTATTTTAATACATTATTATAAAGTTATTTTGCACATATTTAAACCGTTTTCCCCTTATTATGTTCATATAATATAATATTCGACTTTTATTATTAAGTTATTTTCTGATTATTTGTGTTATTTTGAATATTGATATAATCTAATCGTAACTAATCTCTTAAATGTATATGGCATTTTAAGTAATATTATTGTTATATATATAACAATAATATTTTAATTTCTTACTTTTCATCTTTTTAAATACTCTCATCTAGATTTTAATATACAATTAGAACTTAATTACTATTACTTTTCCTAAAAATCATATTAAATATTCATATCATATAAAGGTTGTTATAAAAAAATAAATAGAAGGTTGTAATATAAATAAAACCTTCTATTTATTCAATAATACTATGCTAGTAAAGTTCTATCACTTAAATCTTCATTTACATTAGCTTCCTCAAATAATTTCATTAATTTGGAATGAGTTAACTCTTCTTTTTCCTTATCTTTTACATCAATTATAATTTGTTCACTATGCATCATAATAAGTCTATTTCCACTTTTAATAGCTTGTTTTAAATTATGAGTCACCATAATAGTAGTTACTCCAGTTTCTTTAACCATTTTTTCCGTTATATCCATTATCTTTAAAGAAGTTTTAGGATCTAATGCTGCAGTGTGCTCATCCAATAATAATAATTTGAGCTTTGTCATAACAGCCATTAATAATGTCAAAGCTTGTCTTTGTCCTCCAGATAATAAATTTACTTTTGTATATAATTTATCTTCTAATCCTAAATCTAATTCTTTAAGAATATTTTTATAATAGTTAATTCTTTTTTTATTTATTGCGAAAGACAATCCATAAATTTTTCCTTTGTTATCAGCTAACGATAAGTTCTCTAATATAGTCATGTTCGGTGATATACCAAGAGATGGATTTTGAAAAACTCTACCTATATTTTTGGACCTTTTATATTCATCCTTATTTGAAACATCTTCTCCATCTAATAGTATAATTCCACTATCACACTCTATATTACCAGATACTATATTTAATAACGTTGATTTTCCAGCACCATTAGATCCAATTATACTTATGAAATCTCCTTTTTTTTACTTCTAAAGAGAATTTAGAAAAAACTTTATTTTCATTATTTTTTTGTAAATAAAAATATTATAAAGCTAAAAATAAATTAAAGTTTAAGGGGCTGTTATAAAATAACAGCCCCTTAAACTTTAATTTTACTATTTATTCCGGAACAGCTCTATGTCCTATTCCTATCACAACCTCATCTAAATGTAATAGTCCAACACTAAGGAAAATACATACACTTAAGTGCTCACCTTTTCTAGCAATGCCTACTTTTCCTCCTACATTTTGACCACTTGCTCTATTCCAAACTTGCATTAAAGCATCTCTTGTTGCTCCTATTACTCCACCTTCATGCAAGTGTTCTTCTCTTATTACTCCATTTCTTTTAGAGGCTACTAAAGCCCTTTCTAATATTTTAGAAGTTGAGTCATTTATATTTCCGCCTATATTAACAGCAGTAACTAATACACCTTTTTTCTTGAATTCAGTTTTTAATTCTTCTTCCTCTTCTCTTGATGAAATAGCCATTCTTACTGAATATTTAGCAACATCTAAACTAGTGTTTCCCATAATATCCTCCCACACTCTAATTATTTACCCCTTAATAATATCACAAATATATTACTGAATATAGTAAAATTAAACTGTTGAAAGTAAATAACTGAAAGTTTATTCCAAATATTATTCTATTGATTCACATTTCTCCTTAAAATAATTATTCAGTTTTTCTAAAGATTCTACAAGGACATCTCTTTCGTTATCTAAAAGTCCACCCATCATAGATTTAACCATTTCATTATGAAATCTTTCGTGTAGCCTATGTGCAACTTTTCCTTTCTTCGTTAACTCTACAAGAACTACTCTTCTATCTTCTTCTATTCTTTTTCTATCTACATACCCCTTTTTAATTAGCCTATTTATTGCTGTTGTTAAGGTACCCACAGTAATCCCTAAGTCTTGTGCAACCTCACTCATCATTCTTTGTTTTCTTCCTATTGCTTCAATAGTATGCATTTCTCTAACTGATAAATCTGAAAAATGTCCATTTCTTAATGTTTTTTCTTCAATCTGTAGTATTTCGTTAAATATCTTTACTAATAACTCATTAACTACATTTTCACTTCTTTCCATAATAATTTTATCCCATCCTTTTTCTATAGTTCCTCAATTAAATAATAATCTAATATAAACTAAAATTCAATTACATAATGAATATTTTTATATAAAATATTTTGATTATCAAAGTTGTTTTACCTTTATTATATTAATATCATTTTATTACATTTAAATATACTATATTTTTATTATTTTTTAGATCATTTAATATAGTTTCAAAGCTAATATATTGAGGCTTTAATATAGTATAAATTGCATGAACTTCTTCTTTTGAACTATCTTCTTCTAATAAATACTCTATAACTTTAATAATTAAATTTTTACCTTCTAAATACTTTTCTATTTCTAACTTAGTATCCTCTAAATTATTATACTTAATTTCAATTTTTTTAATTACATTTTTAGATATGAACCTGTTTTCTATGCTTTTTAAAAATACTAGAGTTATTACAATTATTATAGCTCCAAATATACTTACATAATACTCGCCCATACCTATAGATAATCCTAAACATGCTACCACCCATAATGTTGCTGCTGTTGTTAACCCCTTTATATTACCTTTAGTATGCACTATAGCTCCAGCTCCAATAAACCCAACTCCAGTTATTACTTGAGCGCCTAATCTTCCATAATCTATTTTTATAATTTCACTTAGATCCTTGTTAGCTTCAATAATTGCTATAGCCTTATTTCCTATATCAATTTGTAGCAAAGATATTATTGTAGCTCCTACACAAACTAATATATGTGTCCTAAGTCCTGCTGCTCTGCGTTTTCTTTCCCTTTCATATCCTATAATACCACCAACAAAAACTGAAAATATCAACCTTATTATTATTTCCCTAATACTTAATGGCATGTTTTCCTCCCTTAAGAGTTTATAATATTATAGTATTTAATTTATATAAATTTGCCATCAGCCTATATATTTAGTAAAGCCTTATGAATATATAAACTTATAAAAATAAATTGAAACAATATTATTAAGGGAGCTAATTTTTAGCTCCCTTTATTTAAAGCATTGTGATCGCTAATAAAGTTACTATTATTCCTATAGCTATAATTAGATAGTAAAACCTATACTTACTTTCATTATCATATAGTTTTAATTTTTCTATCTTCCCTTTTGGATATATTACTTCAATTTCATCTCCTCGTTCTAAATTAATCTTATTACTTAAATATGAAATCGCTATTCTTACTTTTTTATCATCATCTTCAACCTCTAATATAGGATATAAATTTGCATTATATACTGTATTATATTCAGTTCCAGGCATTAGATAAGTGTAACTTTCAAAGCCTATTACTTTAGCTTTTTTTATAATAGATTTTTTATTTAATATAATGTTTTTCTCTAAATAAAAGAAAGTAAATATAGTTAAAATCAACCCAATAATTGCAAATAAAACTCCCATGGAAATCCCCCATTTAATGTATTATTTTATTATCTTCTTCACTAATATAGTATGCTATATCTTTTTAAAAGATATCTAATATGCTATTTTTCATATTTTTCTAATAAATTCTTTAATTATCTACTATTTTCTTTCACAATCTATACTATTAATAATAATTTATTAGTTTTTTAGGCATTTTATAAACTTTTTTAAATTTAACTTTTGTAAATAATAGACATTTATTTCGTTTACTAATTTACGTTATTAGGCTATTATTTAATTATAGCTATTAATAGGAGGTATCTTGTTTATATGAATTATACAAAAGTTAAGTTTGAAATATATATTCCTTCTGATTATTCAGACAAATTAAGAGAAGCTATAAATAGAACAGGCGCTTTAACTATAGGAGATTATGATAACTGTATGTCTATAAGTGAAGTCTCTGGATATTTTAGACCTTTAAAAGGATCAAATCCTCATATTGGAAAAGAAGGAGACTTATCTATTGAAAAAGAGGCTAAGATAGAATTTAGATGTGATAAAGATTTAGCCTTTGAGGTTATTAATGTTATAAAAAACCTTCATCCATATGAAGAACCAGTTTATAACATATTTCCAGTAATAAATTAAATAATAAAGATATTTGTGGTGGCTTAATTATAGTCACCATTATCTTTATGTTATAAATTTTATTTATAAGTAGCATTTTTATATAATTAGAATAATTTATTATAAACATTAATATATGAGGTACAAAATAATGAAAGTTGTTATAATTGGTGGTGGATTTGCAGGCTGCCAAGCTGCTATACAATCAAGGAAAATGGGTGCTGAAGTTCATATCTTAGAAAGAACTGATATGCTTTTAGGAGTTGGAAATGTAGGAGGTATAATGAGAAATAATGGTAGGTACACTGCTTCCGAAGAACTATCATTATTAGGAGCTCCAGAATTAATAGACATAATGGATTCTTTAGCTATCCATAAAAATATAGATTTTTCTGGTCATAAACATGCAAACTTAACGGATATAGGTAAAGCAGAACCAGAAATCAGAAGATATATATTATCTTTAGGTATTAATATACATTTTAAAAATAGAGCCATTAATGTACACCTAGAAAATAATACTATAACTAAAATAAAATTATCTGATGGGTCCTTTATGGATGGTGATGTCTTTATTGAAACTACAGGTTCTACCGGATCTATGACTAACTGCTCACGTTATGGAAATGGATGCTCAATGTGCATTTTAAGATGTCCAAGCTTTGGAGGTAGAGAAAGCTTAAGTTCTAAAGCAGGTATAAAAGACATTATTGGAGAAAGAAATAACGGTGTACCAGGAGCCATGAGTGGATCCTGTGAATTACCACGTGAATCTTTATCTAAGGATATATTAGATAAACTAGATAAGTATGGAGTTGTTTCACTACCAATTCCTAAAGAGGATATTAATTTAGATAAATTAAGTCAAAAAGTTTGCCAACAATATGCTTTAAAGGATTTTGCAGAAAATATTATTTTATTAGATACTGGTCACATTAAACTTATGACTTCATATTATCCTTTAGAAAAGCTTAGAAAAATACCTGGACTTGAAAATGCAAGATATATAGATCCTCTATCTGGTGGCAACTCTAATTCTATTAGATATCTAGCCTCTAGTCCTAGAGATAATACTATGAGAATACTTGGCATAGATAATATGTTTTGTGCTGGTGAAAAATCCGGATTTTTTGTTGGCCATACAGAAGCAATGGTTACAGGTGCACTAGCTGGATACAACGCTTTTAAATATATCTCAAAGGAAGAACCATTAATACTTCCTAGAAGCTTAGCAATTGGAGATATAATAGCTTTTGCAAATGAAACTATAGACATGGAAAATGGCAAAAGCATTAGACATACATTTTCTGGTGGAGAGTACTTTGAAAGAATGAAAGAATTAAATTTATATACAACAAATAAAAATCAAATTCTAGATAAAGTAAAGACTCTAAAGCTCCTAAATATATTTAATAAATAAAAAATGTTAGCCTTAAATTGATTTTAAGGCTAACATCTCTTCTTAATTAAATATAGTTACTACTAATTAGAAAATATATTTTTTATTGCTCCTGTTGGACATTTCTTAGTACATAATTGACAATTTACACACTTATCATAATCAACCTTAGCTAGATTATTAACCACGTGAACAGCATCTTTAGGACAGTTTCTTTCACAAAGCTTACATCCTATACAGGCTGCTGAACAATTTTCCTTTACGTGCCTTCCTATTTCAATATTGTTACACTCAACTCTTACTTTCTTTGAAACTGGAACAGATTCAATAAGTCCTTTAGGACATATATTTATACAAGCTCCACAATTTGTACATTTATCTAAATTTACTTTAGCAATTCCATTTATTATTTCTAATGCATCAAACTCACAAACATTTACACAACTTCCAAGGCCCAAACATCCATATGAACATGACTTTGAACCTCCATCAATCATAAGTGAAGCTGTTAGACAATCACTTACCCCTTCTAACTCATATCTTGATTTAGCTGAATCACAATTTCCATTACATTTTACAAAGGCAGTCATCTTTTCAGCGGCATCTACCTTAATACCTAAAATCCCACCAATATCTTCTGCTGTTTTTGCTCCCCCTACAGAGCATAAATTAGGCTTTGCTCCTACTGTTACAACTGCTTCAGCATATGCATCACATCCAGCAAAACCGCATCCCCCACAGTTAGCACCCGGTAAACATTCTCTTAACATTGGTATTTTAGGATCAACCTTTACTTCAAAAGCTTTTGCTGCAAAACCTAGTAGTACTCCAAAAATCAACCCTAGAATTCCCAAACTTAAAGCTGCAAATAAAATATTCATTTTAAATCTCCTCCTAGTGAATTAATCCCTGGAATCCTAAAAAGGCAATTGACATTAAAGCTGCTGTAAATAATGTAATTGGTAATCCTCTTAGAACTACTGGTATATTTTCATTATTATCTATTCTTTCTCTTATAAAAGCTAGTAGCACTATAGATAACATATAACCTAATGCAGCTCCTAAACCATTTACTATAGACTCTATAAAGCTATATCCTTCTTGTATATTTAAAGTTGCCACACCTAAAACTGCACAATTTGTTGTTATAAGAGGTAAATATATCCCAAGTGCTTTATGAAGAGCTGGAGATAATTTTTTCATCGCCATTTCAACAAATTGAACTAATGCTGCAATAACTAGTACATTAGCTATTGTCTTTAAGTATTCTAATTCTAATGGAACTAGCATTCCATTATATACAATCCATGACATTATAGAAGCTAATGTCATAACGAAGGTTACTGCAAGTCCCATACCTATAGCTGAATCCTTTTTCTTTGAAACTCCAAGGAATGAACATATTCCTAGGAATTTTGAAAGAACAAAGTTATTTACAAGCATTGCTGCTATGAAAATCATAAATAATTCCATTTGTTACACCCCTCTTAGTCCTTCTTTTTCTCTTTTATTTCTATTTCTTTTATTTCTATTCCGTTATTGCTTCCACAAGAACCAGTTCCACATCCTGAACAACTTCCGCAACTATGTTCTAAAGATTTAACTGCTTCTCCAGTTCTAGCTGCTTTTCTTATATTGTAGGCATTTAAAATTACCATAAGTCCACCTAAAGTAAAGAATGCTCCTGGTGCTAATATCATTATAGAAGCTGGTTTAATGCTTTCTGGTAATATTTGAATTCCTAGAATTTGTCCAGCTCCTAAAATTTCTCTAAAAGTTCCTATTAGGAATAATGCAATTGTAAAGCCAATTCCCATTCCAATAGCATCAAAAATAGATGGTAAAACTGGATTTTTTGAAGCATATGCTTCTGCTCTACCTAAGATTATACAGTTAACAACTATTAATGGTATAAAAATTCCTAAAGATGAATAAAGACTTGGAACATATCCTTGCATTAACATATCTACTATTGTAACGAATGATGCAATAACTACTATATATGCTGGTATTCTAATCTTATCTGGAATTAATTTTCTTATTGCTGAAATCATCATATTAGAAAATATTAAAACTATAGTTGAAGCTAGTCCCATACCTAATGCATTTTTAGCATTTGTTGTAACTGCTAAAGTAGGACACATAGCTAAAACTTGAACAAAAATCGGATTTTCGGTAATTATTCCATTTTTTAATCTTTCAATTAATTTATTCATTTTTCTCCTCCTAATTTATTATTAGTTTGCACTTGCTCCTGTATCTGCGTCAGTACCTTCTTGTGGTGCTAATTCCTCACCTTTTATATTTTCTAAATAAAAAGAAATTGCTTCATTTACTGCAGTCACAGATGCCTTACTTGAAATTGTAGCTCCTGATATAGCTTCTAATTCATTATCTTTATTAGGAGTTGTTTTAACTACTTCTAAATATCCATTTGCAGGTTTACCTTTAAATCTTGAAGTAAATTTATCTTCTGAAATTTTAGCTCCAAGACCTGGTGTCTCACTATGTGATAGAACTTTAACTCCTGCAACTTTATCATCTTTTGATATACCTACAACAAAATCTATTGGTCCATGGAAGCCTTTACTGTTGATCTTTAATACATATCCAACAACGTCACTCCCACTTACTGCTTCGTATATTTCCTTTACATTGCCTTCTGAATCTAAATTTATATCCATATCTTTAATACCTTCAGCTTGTGGTAATATATAACTTAAATCCTCTTTACTAATTTTAGAATTTTCTATAATTGCTTCTTTAGTTAAATCATTAGCAAAACCAAGTAATAGTCCTGCTATCATAGTTATAATTAGAAGGATTCCTCCTAGCTTAAAATTCTCTTTCATACTCTATTAAGCCTCCTTCTTAACTTTTATTTTTTTAGTTGTAAAATATTCTATAAGAGGAGTAAATAAATTAGTTATTATTATTGCATAATAAGGCCCTTCTGGATTAAAACCTTTTACTGCTATAATTGATGCACAAACCCCTGCTATTAATCCAAATATGTACTGCCCAACTTTTGTCATTGGTGTTGTTCCATAATCTGTGGTCATAAATATTCCTGCTATAAAAAATGCTCCTGGAAGTAATAAGTCTTTTCCAAAATAATTATACATTAGCATTGATGATATTATAAATGTAAGCGGAGCTCTTAAACTAATTCTTCCTCTTAACACTAAATATAATCCACCTATACATAGAGCTAAAATAGAAACTTCTCCTATGCTTCCATTTGCTTGTCCTATTATTTTGTCTATTAAAGGTACTACTACTTCTGAAGTTTCAGATGCTGATGATGTTGCATCTGCTACTGGTTTTGCCATTACTCCAGCCCATGATGCAATTAAAAACGCCTTAGTTGCAGCTGCTGGATTCATAAAGTTCTGTCCAAGGCCACCAAAAAATTGTTTTACAACAATTGTTGCAAATATTGATCCTATAATTGGTATCCATAATGGAACATAGGTTGGCATAATAAGTGCTAAGATAATACCTAATACTATTGGACTTAAATCACTTAAAAAAGCCCTTTTCTTTACAAACTTATTCCAAATACCTTCTGCTATAATACTAGTTAAAACTGTTGCAACTATTACTTTAACAGCATCAATTTTATAAAAATATACTCCTGCAAATATTGCCGGAATTAATGCTATAATAAAATCGATCATTATCTTATTAATCCCAAGCCCCTTTTTAATATAAGGTGCTGGTGATATTTTAAGATTTCTATTTTCCACACTCTTCACTCCTATTCAGATTTTATATTACTTATTTGAATGTTTTTGCAGTTTTTATAGTTTGTGCGATTTCTATATTAGAAGGACATACAAAGCTACATAAACCACAATCAATACATTTTTCTCCACCAAATTTAATAAATTCTTCTTTTTCTCCCATTTTATGAAGTTCGACTAATTTTATTGGATTTAATCCTTCTGGACAAATTCTTAAACATTTTCCGCATCTTATACAGCTATAGCTTTCCTCAGATAGTGAATCTTTTTCTGTTAAAAATAGTATTCCTTTAGAATTGTCTGATACTACTGAATCTAAATTATATATAGGTGTTCCATTTATACTTCCACCATCAATAACCTTCTTAAGTTCATCAGCTTTACCATTTAAAGCTTCAAAGACTTCTTTATATGTTGTTCCTTTTTTTAACGCAACAACTTTTCTACCATCTATAGCACTTCCATAAACAGTAGATAATATCTCTACTCTTTTTCCTCCTAAAGTTTGTCCCAATTGTACTACTTCTACTAAATCATAAATAATAGCCTCTTGAACATTTCCATAAGCTTTAGAAATTAATTTATTAGAATATAAATCTGTTATAGGTGATACTTTTATAACTTCTCCATATTCTTTCAATGCTTCTTGTAGACTTTTATCTTTTCCATCTACTACAAATTTCATTTCTGAAATTGACTTAATTTTTTCTAGTCCTTTTTTTAAATCTTCTTTTCTTTCTTTTACTATTGTTCCATATCCATTTAAATTAGGTTGAAAACTAAAAGCTTTAATTATAACTTTTTTACCTCTATTATTTTCATAAGGTAAAATCAAGCTTTCTTCGATTTCCTTAGCATTTAATTCTTTAGAATTATCAACTGATAATTCTAATATGCTAGCATCACTAAGTGTAAATAATTTGTTCAAAACATTTACACTATTAAAAAGACTACTTAACACTATAAAAAACCTCCTACTTTTATGCAAGTATTTACCGTTAAAATATACCACATTATCCGTATATTTTAACGGTTACAATGATATAGTACCATAAATAGAGTATTCTCACAACTTTTGTAATATTTTTAACAAAGTTTTTAATAAAAATTTAAAAATTTTTATACAAAACATTATAAACTCAAGAATCTCCATTAAAATCATAAAAAAGATTTTTTTTAAAATTTGTTTTTTAGTTATTTTTTTAACTATTCCTTTCAAATGAAAAAAGCAAGCTATTACAGCTTACTTTTTAAATAGTCATTATATTCCTTTAAATTTCTTAATTTATCTAATTCTTTGTCCTTCATCATATAATCTAAAAATAAATCATTTAATTCTATACTCTTTACTAAATCCTTAAAAGATTTATGTAATTCATCTATATTAGAGTAAAAACAACTTCTATTATAATATAAAAAGCCTGAATCGCTATTATTTTCTATTCCTTCCGTAATAACTTCTATAGCTTTATAAAAATAATTTTTCTCTCTATATAAAACCGCTAAATTTAAATAACTATATGGATAATATGGATTTTTTTCTATAGATTTTTTATAATATTTCTCTGCCTCATTGGCTTTATTTAGATTTTTAAGCAAAACTCCCATATTAAATAGAATTCTAAAATTGTTTGAATCTATTTCTAATGCCTTTTCCATATATTTAAGTGCTTTCTGAAACTCTCCAAGTTCTTCATAAATACATCCTAAATTTGCATTTGCCCATAAATCCTCTGGAACTAAATCTAAAGTCTTATTATAATATTTTATTGCATTTTGCTTATCACTTATTTCATCATATGCATTTGCTAGATAAAAATATGCTCTATCATAGTTATTATCTAACTTAATAGCAGTTTTATAATATTCTATAGCCTCTTCTAAAAATTCATCTTCATCATATAAAACCCCTAAGCCATAATAAGCCCTTGCATCTTTTTCCTCTACTAATATAGCCTCTCTATATTTTTCTTCTGATAAGTCCTTATACCCTAATTTATCATATAAAAGTGCCATATCTAGTATAAGCTCTATATCTTTTCTACCCTCTTCAAATCTATATGCCTTTCTGTAAAACTTTAGTGCTTTTGCATATTCTTTTTCAGTTATAAAGCCTCTTGCTATATTAATATAATTTTCAAAAAGATATCTATTATCTTTCATTTTATGACCTCATTTTAATTTTATTTATCTAATCTGTAAAGTTTCTTATTCCTTTACTTATTATGTTAAAGAAAAATATTTCTATTAGAATTATAAATACTATAACAATAAATATATTCATATTAAAGTATATTGATGCAGATGCTAAGAAAATATATAATGATCCCTCTAATAAAACAACTTCTCCAATCCATTTAGAAAATAGCTTTATATCTTTAATTTCTGAAAGATTAAAATTATTATTTATCATAGAAAAACTTTCTACTATAACTTTTAAAAGTAAAAGTTTCTTTTTTAATAATACAGTTATTCCAAGTATAAGCTCAATAAATCCCCATATTAATAATATATATTTAAAAACCATACTTAACTCCCCTTTATTATTTACCACAACACTTTTTATATTTTTTATTACTTCCACAAGGACATGGATCATTTCTTCCTATCTTGTCACTATTTACTATAGTCTTTTTATTCTTTTCAATTTCACCTTCTGAATTTCCTTTTAAAGTCCATCTTCTTACAGTCATAGATAGCTTTTTTAGCTCTTCTTTAAGTATATTATTTTCTTCTTCACTTTCTATTTCATATGCCTCTAAAAATACCTCTATAGCCTCTTCCAATGAAGCTTCATTTTTTATAGCTATAGAAAAGCTATCTATTTCCTCTTTTAGTATCTTTTTATCTATAACAAAAAGTTCATTTAGAACCTTTTCAAGCCTATTAGTTTGTTTGTTTTCTTCAATATAATCAGGTTTTGCAGCTTTAAATAATGTCTTTTTATCAAACTTTGCAAAACTTATATCTGTATTTTTATTAGTTTCTTCTATTATTAATCTAGGTTCCTCTACATCTATATGATAAATAATATCTTCATCTAATTGATAATCAAAGCCTAGTTCTTGTCCATCTAAAAGTAAACTTCTAATTCTTTCTTCTTCAAACTCATAATTGTAATCTTCTCTAATAATCTTACAAATATCCTTTATTGTAAGAGCACCATAAAAATAAATTATTCCAGCTGAAAGCTTTATAACTTCTGAGTTTAAAATAGAATTTAATCTTAATTCTTGATTTAACTTATCTTTTATTATATCACATAATTCTTTAGGCGTTACCACAAATAGTTTTGCTTTTTCAACTCCAGTAAACATTATTCCTCTATTTCTAAAATAGTTAGCATTTATCAGCTCTGAACCAAAATATTGTTTTTTACCATTTAAATTTATTATTTCACTTAAGTATGAAAATGCATCAAAATCTAATAAGTTTAATATATAATCAATATTATTTATAATTCCATCTTTAACTTTTAATAGAGCATCTGATTTTTTTAATGATGTAATTCCTTTAACTGAATATTTACTTCCTACTTTCACTAATTCTTCTTTAGTCATTCTATCTAAATGATATTCTAAAGATTCATTATCTTCTACATCTTTCCAAAGCTTTTCTACTTTTCTAATATCTTTTTTTATTATTTCTTCTTGTATTTTACTTATATCCTTATCCATACTAGTCACCTCTTAACTTCAATTAAAAAACATATACAATTATATATGTTTTTTTAATTTGTGTACATATTAAGATTTTTAACATAATAAAATAGATGATATAATTTTTAGCTATATCATCTACTTGTCTTTTAATAATTTATTTAACTTCTCTCTATTTTGAACTCATTATTTTCTATAAATACTTTACACTTCCCTCCTTTTGAAAGCCCTCCAAATAGCAATTCATCCACCAATAATGGCTTTACCTCAGAATTTATTACTCTTAATATTTCTCTCGCTCCAAACTCTTTAGATAATCCCCTTTCACTTATAAACTTAATACATTCACTACTAAATTCTAAATTTACGTTTTTACTAAGAAGTTTTTCACTAAATTTCTTTAGTTCTTTTTCTGCTATTTCCGTAGCTATTTCTTTGTTTATTTGGTTAAACACAACTATTTTATCTAACCTATTTCTAAATTCTGGAGTAAATATTTTCTTAACTTCATCATTTATAGCTTCCATTTTTATAGAGTCTCTTCCAAAACCAACAAGATTTTTACCTATATCTCTTGCACCAGCATTAGAAGTCATAATTATTATTACGTTTCTAAAATCAACCTTTCTTCCTCTATTATCTGTAAGTGTTGCATAGTCCATCACTTGTAATAATACACTTAAGATATCTACATGCGCCTTTTCTATTTCATCTAATAGTAGAACACAGTTTGGTTTTTTTCTTATAGTGTCTGTTAATAATCCGCCTTCTTCATAACCTACATAACCTGGTGGAGACCCTATAAGCTTTGAAGCAGCATGTTTCTCTCCATACTCACTCATATCAAATCTAACCAAATCGATTCCTAGTGTCTTTGCTAGTATTTTTGCTATTTCTGTCTTTCCTACTCCAGTTGGCCCAACAAAAAGCATTGATGCAATTGTCTTATTATCATCATTAAGCCCTGCTCTAGACATCTTTATGCATCTTGTTACTTCTTCTATAGCAGTATTTTGCCCAAAAATATTTTTCTTAAGTTCACCTTCTAAGGCTTTAAGAGAATTTATCTCTGTATTTTCAATAGTTTGTTTTGGTATAAGACAAATCTTTGATATTATTTCTTCAATTATATTTTCATCTACAATTCCATCTTTATAATATTCTCTATTTATATCAACATAAGCTCCTGACTCATCTATAATATCTATTGCCTTATCTGGTAAAAACCTATCACTTATATACTTTGAACTTAAATTTACAGCCAGTTCTAGTGCTTCTTTTGTGTATCTTACATTATGATAATTTTCAAAATTTTCTTTAATTCCTTCTAATATTTTTATGCTTTCTTCTATACTAGTTTCTTTAACCTCAACAATTTGAAATCTTCTTATTAAAGCCTTATCTTTTTCAAAATATTTCTTATACTCATCAAATGTAGTTGCTCCTATAAACCTTATTTTACCCTCTAATAAATATCCTTTTATTAAACTACCACCATCTAATGAGCCTCCATTTAAGGCACCTGCTCCTACTATATTATGGATCTCATCTATATAAACTATAGGATTTTCATAGCTTTTTATTTCATCTAATATTTGTTTTATTCTTTCTTCAAAGTCTCCTCTATATTTTGTACCTGCAAGTATTGATCCAATATCTAAGGAAAATATTTGTGAGTTTTTAAGCTTATCTGGTACATTTCCTTCTTTTATAAGCTTTGCAAGCCCTAAAGTTATTGCTGTTTTTCCAACACCCGGCTCTCCTACATGAACTGGATTATTTTTAGTTCTTCTACAAAGAATTTGGATAGTTCTATCTATTATATCCTTTCTTCCTACTAAAGGATCATTTTCCTCGTTAGATAGAGTCTCTGTTAAATTAATACAATAACTACTTAATATACTCTTTTTGGAGCTATTTCTATTATTAATCCCCATCATATTTATAGAGTTTCTAGTTGCATTATCTTCTCTAGATTTGTTATGAGAAAGTTGAAATAGCAAATCTGATCTATTTATATCTTGCTTCTGTAAAAAATATGCTGCATAACTGTCTTTAAGAGCATAAATTGCTGCTATTATATGTTCTAGTTCAACTATATTTCTCTCACTAAATGCAGCTTGTTGTGTTGCTAATATAAATATATTTCCTATTCCATAGCTTTCTTCTGGATCTTTATCCTGTGATTTTTCTACATACTCATTTATATAGCTTATTAAGTCATTTTTTAGCTCTTCTATGTTACAATTTAATTTACTAAGTATTTCTTTAAAATTTTCTTCTTCTAATGCACTTAGCAATAAATGTTCCGGTGTTACATATTCATCTTTATTTTCTTTTGCCATTTTATATGCTCTAAGTAAAATATCCTTAACAACTTTACTAATATCCATTTTAATCCTCCTCTACTGTAAGCTTAAAGGGAAATTCTTCTTCCTTTGCAATAGCCATAGCTTTACTTGCTTTAGATATAGCTATATCATATGGATATATTCCCGCTGTTCCCTTACCATTTTTATGAACTTCTATCATTATTTTGTTAGCTTCCTCTATACTTTTATTAAATATATCACTTAAAATAGCAACAACAAACTCCATAGTTGTAAAATCATCATTATGCATTATAACTCTAAACCTTTTAGGTACTTTTATATCTACAAGTTCTTTTTCTATTACATTAACATTAGTTTCCAAATTAATTCCTCCATAATTGTAATTTTTTATATAAATCTTATTTAAAATTATAGAATTTTTGATATCCTATATAAATCATACTAAAATATAATTATATATATTATATTATTTAAAGTCATAAAATATCAATCATAATAAACCAACTGATTAAACCTATTTAAAATACTTTTGAGCATTTATCTATTTTCTATGTACCTAATATATGCTAAATCATATATTATAATGAGGTGATAAAAATTGGAAGATCAAATTTTAAATTTAGTAAATATAACATCTCATGCTAAAAACAATACAGATATTACATTACAAGAAACAAACGAAATCCTTAAACAACTACCTAAAATATTAAATCAAATGAAAAGTGTTATTTTAAATACTAGTCATAACCTTGCTGTTTTACAAACAGAAGTCCAATTTATAAAAACTGAACAAGATAAGTTTAAAACTGATATTACTCAAGTGCTAAATATTTTATCAGATAAATATACATCCATAGATAAGGTTCGAGAAGATTTATCTGTGTTAGATCAAGTTTTAGGAAAAAGAATGACTGAGCTAGAGGATGAACTAGTATTAACTCAACAAATGTCGACCAAAAGTTTGAATGAAGTTCTTAAATTCAAAGAACATTGGAAAATCTAATAGGACTGTATAGTAATTACAGTCCTATTAGATTTATCTTTTACTTTTTAAATAAACTACGTGTAAATTAAAAGGATAAATACAATGATAGCATTTATCCCTTAAAATTTATTTAACTTCCATAGTTCCTGTTACTTTTGATTTTTCATCCATATGGAATGTATTTTTTGCATCTTCATTTTTGAAATAAACATTCCCATCTATTATTGCATCTTGTAATATCACTCCATTTACTTCTACATATACATCACCTTTAACTGTTCCACCTTCAATTTTTGCATTTTCATCTTTTATTGTAAGCTTTGGTGTAGTTAATGTATATGTGGCTGCTTTAGCATTGTTTTCACCCTTTTTATATAATGCTAAAACACGAGGTGTTACCACCATTTTACTCGGATCATTTTTGTCAGCTTTTTTAAAGCCAGTATTAAGTACTACTTCTTTAGTAGTGTTAACATCATTTTCTAAAATTACAATCCAGCTTCCTTCAACTGCTTTAAATAGATTTCCTTCGTCTGTTACTCTTGATGGAGATGTCACAGCATCTGTTACTGGTGGTGTATTTTGATTTGTAGTACCATCTTCGGTTTTTTTATTACAACCAACGGATATTAGTGCTACCATTACTAAAGGAATTATTAATGATTTAGATTTCATATCAATGTCCTCCTTAAATTTTTCATTAATAATTTTCCCTTATTTATATTAAATTATTTATACTTAATTTATTTAATAATTAAAAACTTAATCCTGTAAGCAAATAGAACAATAATAAAATACTTATTATTGCACAAATATTAGTAGCTGCTTTTGATTTTCTTTTTTTAACATTTTCATCATTTTTATCTTCTGTTACATAACTAAATAAACTTTCAAATTTTTGTTTAAAATTACTCATAATACCAACTCCTAAAATTTGTGCAAAAAGGATAGCTTTAATACTATCCTTTTTGCTTTTCATTTTATTTTAATATTATTATTTATAGGGCACTTTATACTTCTTAAGCAATTTCTGCTTGCTCCATTTCTAAGTTCTTCTTATCAGCATAAGCAACGAATGGTAAGTAAATTATTATAGAAACTACGATGTTTAATAATGCTACTGCACCACCTTGCCATTGACCAGTTGCTAAGATTGCGGATATTACTGGTGGACAAGTCCATGGAACTATTACTGATGCTGGTGCAACGAATCCTATCACACTTAATCCATAAGCTATTAAAGCTGATGCTATTGGAGCTAATATAAATGGTATAATATATATTGGATTTAATACTATTGGTAATCCAAATATAACTGGTTCGTTAATGTTAAAGAATGCTGGACCTGATGCAATATTTCTTATTGATTTATTAATAGCACTCTTTGACTTAATCATCATGGCTATCATTAAAGCAACTGTTAATCCAGCTCCACCAAGGTTAACATATGAATCTAAGAATTGGCTGTTTATAATGTTAATTCCTTGAGTGTTTCCTGCTGCTATAGCTGCCATGTTGTCAGCTGTTAATGCAAGGAATATTGAACTTATAATTGGTGCTAATATATTTGATCCATGTAATCCAAAGAACCATAAAATTTGTTGTATTAGTATTAATAGTAATAATACTGGTAAAGAGTTTGCAAGCCCCATTAATGGTTTTTGTATTAATGTATAAACTTGTAAGTAAACTTCTTGATATCCAAAAGCTTCTAATATCGCAAATACTATACCTACTAAAGTTAAAGTAATCATTGTTGGTAATAAGGCTGAGAATGATCTTGATACTGCTGGTGGTACTCCATCAGGTAACTTAATAACTAACTTCTTATTTTTAGCTAATTTAGCAAAAATTGTACCTGTAATTAAAGTTGTTATTAATATAGTAATTAATCCTGAAGGTCCAAGCCATTTTGTAAATAAACCAGGTTCCCATCCAAGTGTTCCAGCATCAAATCCTCCCCAAGTAACTGGAGCTTTGTAAGCAAACATATTTGTTAAAATTAAGCATGATGCTAATGTAACTAATCCAGTTGCAAATCCATCAACATCATATGACTTTCCTAAAGCATATCCTATTGATATTGCAGCGAATAATCCCATAAGGAACATTGATCCCCCATATACATTTAGCGCAATCACATCTAACCAATGCAAAGGTTGCCCTGCAGCAAATAAATCCTTAACTGCTTTAATTGGAAAGTTGTGAATTAAAAGACCGAAAGAACCAATAATCATAAGTGGCATTATTGTAGCAAAACCATCACGTATAGCTACTAAGTGTCTTTGAGCACCTACTTTAGATGCTATAGGAACTATATATCGTTCCATCCAATTCATGAATTTTTCCATTTAAATTCCCCCTTAAAATTTTTTGTTTATTTTTACTGATTTTCTCTAGAATATTTTTTATTGATAATTTCACTATAAAGAGTAAATCAGTTAATAACATTTTTTTAAAATCCTTTACATAAAAAATTTGTTTATTTTTGTTTTTCTCTTGCCTATATATAAAGCAATTTGCGTGCCAACTTTTTTTAAAACATTTTTTCTTAAAACCCTTGATATATCTAGCTTTCATCAACTGTTTTTTTACACACTTATTTTTTTATCTCTGTGTAATCGCATTACACAAATTTATATAAAAATTTATTTGTGTAATAATATGTTAATATTTCAAACTTTAATAGCTTATATGCTATAAATAATTTATCCAAAAATTTAAAAAATATAATTTCCTATAGAGTAAAAAAAATTCTGGAAAAAACCAGAATTTTTTTTAACCACTAGATTAAATAATATCTATTTTTTTAATTTAAATGAAAATTTACTCCAAGGTTTTATATAATCTAATAGGAATATTTCATCTTCAACTATCTTAGCAACTACATTTGTCTTTCCAGTATTTTTCATATCCTTTAAAGCTACTTGTAGCTCTCCTGCATATCTAGTGTACAGCTCCGTATCAATTAAAATATCCCCTCTTTTTATATCTACCAAATTATATGGTGGGAAGCTTTCCTCCTTATATTTAACTCTACTTTGAGTACTTCTTGCCATATATTCTGAAGAATCTCCTCTATTAAAATGAAACTCTTCTAAAACTATTTTTTTATCTAAATCTCTTATTTCATTTACTAATTCAACAGTAAACTCTAGCATTTCCTTGTTTAAATCACTTAAAGCTTTAAGCTCCTCTTCTGATGCAAAAGCATTTGCTATTATAACATCATCAATTAAACCTGTTGCAAATAAGTGCTTTGCTTGTACATCTATCGGCAAATCTCTATGCATTTCTAAAGTGCATAGCCCTTCTGATACTGGCCAAGGCCCATATTCTGCAGAAGGTGAATTAACAAAAGCTGCTGTTCTTATCCCTAACTCTTTAAATTGCTTACTTGAATTTATAAAGTTTTCATAAGATAAGCCTGTATAAATATGAGGATAAAAGTTATGACATCCATAAAGGTTATTTAAATTAGCTTTATATGAAAGTATATTATCTACATATCTTGTTCCATTACTAATGTTTAACTCTATTTTCAACCCATACTCGTTAAATGTCATAACTGACTCTTCATATCCACTAAACCCCATATCAAGCCTTATACCTGAAAGCCCCATATCCTTGAATACTTTTAAATCAAATATAGATGCCTTTAATTTATTAAATACAGTTGGATCTATATCTGCTATAACTTCCATACCATTTTCATTAGCTACATTTAATATATCCTTAAATTCAGCCAAAATACTATCAATATCTTTATCACTTGCAGATATTAAACATGTAAATATTCTTTTAAACCCATACTTAGCAGCAAGCCTTATATAATCTTTTATTTTATCAATTGAAGTATTATTAGGATATATTGATATCCCAAGCTTATTCATTCTTATATTCCACCTTATTTAATTTTTCATGAAGATCTATAATTTCTTCTGCTAAATCCTTTACAACCATTGATGTCATTAAATGATCTTGTGCATGAACTAATAATAATGATACTTCACATCTATTTCCTGATGCTTCTCCTTGAATTAAGCTAGTTTGCGTTGCATGGGCATCACCTAAAGTCTCTTTTGATTTTTCTATTAATTCTCTTGCTTCATCAATTTGTCCACTTTTAGCTAATTGCATGGCTTCCATTGCATAGCTTCTAGCTTCCCCACTAAAGATAATTAGATCCATTATAATTTTTTCCATTGGTTACACCCCTTTTACGATTATTGCTACTTATTGCTTATTAAAAGCGCTTGTTTTAAAACCTTTTCCCCATTCATTGTTCCATAGTCCACTGTGTTAATTACTTCCACTGGAACCCCCATTGGCTCGAATTTAGCTTTCATTTTGCTTAATAAAAATCTAACTTGTGGCCCTAATAATAATACATCTATTTCATTTTCATGTTTCTTTAATTCTGCCTCTCCAACAGCATTTATTGTACAATCAATTCCTTGAGCCTTAGCTGCTGCTTGCATCTTACTAACTAATAATGATGTTGACATTCCTGCTGAACAAACAAGTAATATTCTTTTCATTTAAATTCCCTCCTCATATATATAATTCCTTACACTATATTTAATAGCAATTTTAATGCCAAATTGAATTTTATAAAATTTCTAATTACTATTAACTTGAAAGCCCCTTTTTTAGGGACTTTCAAGTTATATTAAAAGAAACTTTAGTGTGTAACACTTAATTACACACTTTTAGCTCATATTATATGTTCAATCTTATTTTACACAGAAGTCTTATTATTAACTACCATCTTAACAATATGGGCTAACTCATTTTCACCTATATTTACATTATAATTTTCTTCTAAAAGTTTTAAGCATTGTTTTATAAGTATAAATTCTCTATTATTAGAATGTCTAAATTCATTTAACATAACAAATGGAGTTTCTTTACCACCTTTATTTAACTTATCTATTAGAAAACATATATGAATAAGAATACCAATCTTTACTTCATGAATTAACCTAATATTTAAATGCTCTTCAATATGAATTAAAGTTTTTCTTATATCTCTTATTAATTTATATGAATCTATATTTTCTATTTGTTTTTCCATGCTTTCCACTATCTTATGATACTCTTCTTCTTGTAATATAAGTTTTTCTAAATCGTTAATCCCTTCACCTGAAAGTATATCTGCTGCAGATATAAATTGAATATTAGGAACATAAGTATTCATCACTCCAACCATTGCAATAATATTATATTTTTCTTCTAAGGATTCTATATTACTGTAAAAATCATCTTTATATAATATGTTAAGTGCATGAATCTTAATATTTGTTTTACTATTAATATTATTTTCTATTATTTCTTTTAATCTTTGTGCTGATCCATCTCCAGTAAAGCAGGATGTTATTATAATGCTTTCCTTTTGGTCTATTTTAGATGCAGCTCCTTGAATTCCATATCTCTTAATTTCTAAGCATGATTCATATATTTCTTTTAAACCTCTTCCATTTAAAGCTTTTCTACCAGCTTCAATAACTAATAAAGTAGTAACCATATCAATAGTTTTTACATTAATATCAGTTTCATCCTTTATCATATCTGCAAAATTAGTCAAAGATCCCATATCTACTAATAAAAAGACACCTTTTCCAGTATGAATTTCCTTTATTTTTTCCATAGCTAATTTATACATATCTTCTGCTTTCATACTTAATGGCATATCCAAAGCCTTAACATATTCTTCCCCAATTAAAGAGTTTGCAACTTCTACCATAGATGAAGCTGTAGAATGACCATGCATTATTACTAAAACAGCCACTCTTTCATCCTTTGCTTTATCTTTTTCATAAGGATTTGTGGCTAAGAACATAGTTATATAACCAATTTCGTCTAAGGGAACTTCTATTACAAATTTTTTATCTATTATACTAGCTATTTCCATTGCTACTATAAATTCTCTAGCATACTCGCCTCTAATAAAGTTTAGTTTAGGATGAAATATCTTAACACCTTTCCTTATTCGCTCTAGGCTACCTTGAATATGAAGGGCTAACCCAAAATAAACTTTTTCATCGTAATCCCTATTTATTTTTTTTGATGCATATAAAAGAATTTCTTCAACTAAATTAACTATTTCAACATCAACAACTTTTGATATTTCTTCTTTTCTAAATCTTTCTGGCAAATCTCGTATATATTTTCTGAAATATTTTTCTATATCTATATTTAATATTTCATCTATTTCTTTTTCTTCTATTCCATCTTTTCTTAACTCTTCTATTTTTTGCTCTATTCTATCATAAAACATAGTTCCATCTTTAAATTCTTCTAAACCTGTTTTATCTTCAATTAAAGCAATTTTATCTTTATATGAAAACTTAAGCACATCTCCCATATTGCTTAATATCTCATCAACCTCATCCCTATATTCCTGTAACTTCATAAGTCCCACTTTCACTCGTTGATGCAAATCTTCTTGATCTACTAATATATAATCTTTATTTTTTGCTTTATATTTCAAAAAGGCTCTTGCACATGAAAGTTGAATATCACTTTTTAACTGTCCTATATTATTAGGACAATCATATAATAAAAATGATATTAAAGCACTTTTATTAAAATAAATACTTTTTGATACTCTTTGTGATTCAATTTCTATAAATTCCCTTAATAAGTAATATCTTTCCTTTATATTTTTTTCTTTTAAGGATGGTAACGTTATAACCATTGGTATTCTTCTACTAAAGGTTTTAAGTAAAAATGATTGAGGATCCTCAGTTGTAGCTGCAATAATTTGTGCTTCTACATGAACTAATTTTTCTGTATCACCTAAAACTCTAAAATGTCCTTTATCAATATATGTAAATAACATTTCTTGACCTTGTGGAGATAATCTATGAATTTCATCTAAAAATAATATTCCCCCATTTGCTTTCTTTAGTAAACCATCTCTATTAGAATCTGCACCTGTATAAGCACCTTTCTTAACACCAAATATTTGTGCCATAACTAGTTGTGGATTATCTGCATAATCAGCGCAGTTAAATCTTACAAAAGGTGCTTCATCATTTATAACTTTAGACTCAATTGCAAAATTATACATAGCTTCTGCAAACATAGATTTACCAACACCAGTTTCCCCTAAAATTAAAGTGTGTAATCCTCTTGGGGGATATAAAATTGCTGCCTTGGCTTGTTGAATCGGAATCTGCAAACTTAATTTTGCACCAACTAGTGTGTCTAGACTATTTCTTTTTTTCTCTTTTACGACTTTCTTATTTTCTTTTGATTTAGATACTTCGGTTCTTACTATAGAACTATATTTTACTGGATGGCCATCTATTTTATCAACTACACCATCTTTATAAAGCTGATTTAAATATCTGCTTACATTAGCCCTATCTAAGTTCATAAAAGCACTAAGCTCGCTTGCTGTTATTCCTTTTTTACTTTTCATTTCTAACCGCTTTAAAGCATCATAAACTTCATTTATCTTACTCATATTTTTTAATATCACCCCAATGTAAACATTTATTTGCTATTAATTTTAACATACATTTATTTTTTTTACATTAGTAAAATTTTTTAATTCAAAATAAAAACCCTTCTAAAATTTTAGAGGGTTTTTTTCTAATATTTATAATTTAGTTTAAATTGCTTTTATTCTTATGGTAATTATATATATAAAATGGCACTCCTAATAACATAAGTATAAATCCCCACATTACAATTTCTGCTCCTGAACCATATATTGTCCATAATGTATATATAAATGCTAGTAATGGAATTATTCCTTTTTTAATGAAAATTTGTAAATTAAACTTACTTTCCCCTCTAAACATAATCATCATTTCTGCTGCTGCAGTTAATAAATATATTGGCAAAAATGCTAGCGTTGCTAATATAGTTATAAATGTAAATGCTGAAACCATACTTTTTTGGTAATTCATTATTAAAAGTATATTAACTAATATGGATCCAATTATTAAAGCATTAGCTGGAGTTGAATATTTAGAATGTAATTTCCCAAAACATTTAGGAAATACACCATCTTCTCCTGCTGCATAAGCAACTCGTGCAGTAGATAATAACCACCCAATAGTTGTTCCTAAAATACATATAACTACTGAAATTGCTAATGGCTTTCCAATTGATGTTCCTAAAATTTTAGTTAATATATCAGTAAGTGGCGCGGAACTTGAAGCTAATTCTTTGTTAGACATTACTCCCATACTAGCAACACTTATTAATATGTATATTACTGCTGATATTAGCATTCCATAAATAGTGCTTTTCTTAACATTTTTTTCTGGATTACTAATTTCTCCTGCAGTTACTGTGGCACTTTCTAAACCTACAAATGCCCATAAAGTTGATGTTGCCGCAAGAGGTATTGAATTTACTCCCTTTCCTTCTGGCATTAAAGGCAATAAATTGGAACTATCAAAATTTAAAAATGCTATTACTATAAACAATGCGAAAAATACAATTTTAAATACAGTTACAAACGATTGAACCTTTCCAGCTTTTTTTACTCCAACAATGTTTATAAATGTAAATATCCATAAGATAGAACTTGTATAAATTATTGATATTAGTGGATTATTTAGTGCTGGAATTATAGCTGCACTATAACTTGCCAATGCTACTATTATAGCTGCATTTCCTATCCATGAACCATTCCAATAAAGCCAAGCACTTAAAAATCCTGCAAATTCTCCAAAAGCTTCTTTTGTGTATTGATAAGCTCCTCCAGTAGATGGATACTTTGAACCTAAATTAGCAAAGGATATAGCTATTAAAATAGATCCTATAGTTGTTATTACCCATGCAATAATAGTTGCCATTGGACCTGATAATTCTGCTAATGTAGCAGGTAACATAAAAACTCCTGAGCCTATCATATTTCCACAAACAAGCATTGTAGCCATAAATAAAGTGATTTCTTTTTTCATATGTTTCTTTTCCATTTTTTTCTCCTAAAAAAAGTAAGCTCAAAGATTATTCTTTGAGCTTATATTTATTGCAAACTTTAGACAATAATAAAGATAGCTCTCCACAAAAATATTGTGGCAGTTTTGTATATATTTTATACAATCCCAGTATATAACCTTTAAGCTAATCTATATACTTCGGCAATAACCCCTTTCATATTAAATCATAGTGCTTACCTCATTAATATTACTTTTAGCTATTGCAGCCTCTACCAATAAAATATTAAATTTCCTTCTTAATTCTATCAAAATTTATATATATGTCAAGGAAATATCAACTATTTATACATTTGCCTTAAACTTTCTAAGCCTTAAGGCATTTAATAATACTGATACTGAGCTTAAACTCATTGCTCCTGCTGCTATCATAGGATTTAATAATGGCCCACCAAACACATGAAGAATTCCCATTGCTACTGGTATTCCTAGTACATTATAAGCAAATGCCCAAAATAAATTTTGCTTTATATTATTAATAGTTGCTTTACTTAATTGAATAGCCTTTATAACATCTATTAAATCACTCTTCATTAAAACTATATCTGCCGACTCTATTGCTACATCTGTACCTGATCCTATTGCAATTCCTACATCTGCTTGAACTAATGCTGGTGCATCATTTATACCATCTCCCACCATAGCAACCTTCTTATTTTCGCCTTGTAACTTTTTAACTTCATTTGCTTTATCCTCTGGTAATACTTCAGCTAAAACTATATCTATTCCAACTTCTTTTGCAATTGCTTTAGCTGTTTTTTCATTATCACCAGTAATCATAGCCACTTTTATTCCCATACTATGAATTGCTTTTATTGCCTTTTTACTATTTTCTTTTACAGTATCAGCTACTGCTACAATTCCTTGGATTTTATTTTCTACTGCTAAGAACATAGGTGTTTTACCTTCTTCTGCTAACTTATTTGATTTCTCTTCTAAATCTTCTAAGTTTATTCCCCTATCCTTCATTAACTTTTTATTTCCTAAAAGAATATTTTCATTTTCTATTTTAACTTCTATTCCATGTCCTGGTATTGCCTTAAAATCATTTATTTCTTTTAGTTTGAGACCTTTATCTTCAGCTTCTTTAACTATTGCCTCACCTAATGGATGTTCTGATCCTTTTTCAGCACTAGCTGCTAAAATTAAAATTTCTTTTTCACTTAAATCCATTGTTATTATATTAGTTACTTTAGGCTTTCCTTCTGTTATAGTTCCTGTCTTATCAAATACAATAGTCTCAACTTTATATGCAGTTTCTAACGCTTCTCCACCTTTTATAAGAACTCCATTTTCAGCACCTTTTCCTGTTCCTACCATTATTGCAGTAGGTGTTGCTAATCCAAGTGCACATGGACAAGCAATAACTAGTACTGATATAAATATAGTTAGTGAAAATACTGCTGACTCTCCTGATATATACCATCCTAATGCAGCTATAATGGCTAATATAATTACAGTTGGTACAAAATATGCTGATATTACGTCTGCAAGTTTTGCAATTGGCGCTTTTGTTCCTTGAGCATCTTCAACCAATTTAATTATTTGTGCAAGAGCAGTATCATCCCCTACCTTAGTAGCCTTATATTTAATAAATCCTGTTTTATTTATACTTGCTCCAATAACTTTGTTTCCTATACTCTTTTCCACCGGAATACTTTCACCTGTAAGCATAGACTCATCTATTGATGTATTTCCCTCTATAACCTCACCATCAACAGGTAACTTTTCACCTGGCTTTACTAATACAACATCTCCTACTATTACTTCTTCAATAGGAACAGTAAGTTCGCTACCATCTCTAACAATATTTGCAGTTTTAGGAGCTAATCCCATAAGTTTCTTAATTGCCTCAGATGTTTTTCCTTTTGATACAGCTTCTAAATATTTTCCTAGAGTTATTAATGCAAGTATTACTGCTGCTGATTCAAAATATAAATGCATTGCATAATCATGATCACCTAGATTTATTTTATATATAGCAAATAATCCATAAATTACTGCTGCTAAGGTTCCTATTGATATTAATGAATCCATGTTAGGACTCAGTTTAAATAAGTTTTTAAATCCTATTAAATAGAATTTATATCCTACTATCATAACTGGTATAGTTAATAACAATTGCGTTATTGCAAAATTTAAAGGATTCATCATAGGATCTATAATTTTCGGCAAATGCATTCCTACCATGTGTCCCATTGATATTATTAGTAATGGAACTGTAAATACTAAGGATAATACAAATCTATACCAGAGTTTTTTATAATCTGGAGTTCTATTTGAGGAACTCTCCTTTTTCTCTTCTATAATTAATTTATATCCCGCTTTTTCTACTATGCTTTTTATATCTTTGATAGATATTTTATTTTCATCAAAGCTTATATTAAGCTTTTCAGTAGCAAAATTTACAGATGAATCTAATACACCATCCGCTTTTTTAGTAGCTCTTTCCACTCTATTTGCACAAGCTGAACAAGTCATTCCCTCCACTTTAAAACTATAGCTCTTAGTCTTCTTTTCTACACTATATCCAGCTTTTTCAACTGCTTTCTCAATGTCCGAGCTATTTAACTTTTCATTGTCATATTTAATACTTAAAGTTTCTGTAGCGAAATTCACACTTGCACTATCTACTCCTTCAAGCTTGTTCATTACTCTTTCCACTCTACTTGCACAAGCAGTACATGTCATACCTGATATTTTAACTTTTTCTTCTTTCATATTAAACCCTCCTTTTACCCCTCCCCAGGGGTGTGGTATAACTTTATTATACTCTTTTCATTTATAATGTCAATAATAATTCTCAATATAAATAAAATAGACATATGTATACATTGTACACATATGTCTATTATTTAACTTCCTGCACTCTCATATACGCTAATACCTTTTAGCCATATTTTATATGATACTATTATAGATATTAAACTTACTAAAAACGGTAAGAGTACACCGCTTATCATATTACCTTTCCCAATAAAATATGCTCCCGGATAATAACCTGTAAATGCAAATGGAATAAGAAATGTTAATATAAATTTTATAGCAGCCGGATAAATACTTATAGGATATTTAGCAAATGTACTTATCTGATATGTCATAAACATATATGACTGTGAGAATTTTACCCAAAATGCTATTGATGCTGTTGCAAGCTTTATAGATGTATATATTAATGTTGCACATATAACTACAAAAATAAACTCTACTATCTTAATAGGTGAATATATAATATTTAAATTGCATGATGCTGTTATTAATAAAATTAAACCAATTATAACTTCTCCAAATCCATCTGGTTGAAAACTTTCAGATATAACTTGAAATAATGGATTTATAGGTCTTAATAAATATTTATCAAATTCACCTTTAACTATAGTTTTCCAACTAAATATCCATAGATAATCAGTAAAAATATGATCTATACCTCTTGGTATTTGAGCAAATCCATATATAAATAATATTTCGTAAAAGCTCCATCCATCTAATGTAGGTATAACGTTAAAAATTAACTTTATAAATATAACTCCAGCAAATTGAACAAATATAAATCCTATAAGCCCTAATATAAAATCAAGTCGATATTCCATTAAAGTTTTTATATATTGTTTAAGAAATTTTACATATAATTTTATATATCTATTCATTTTACCCTCCTAATATAGTTAATTCTTTTATTAAAGCTTTCCACATTAATCTAGCTATAATCATAAGTATTAAAACCCATAGAAATTGAATGGACATAGCTTTAATAACTTCAATATTAGTCAACTTTCCTATATATATCATACTAGGAGTATATATCATAGAACTAAAAGGAAGAAAATTAAATACACCTTGTATCCAATTAGGAAAAAATACTATAGGTATTAGTGCACCTGATAATAATTGTGATATAGCATTCATAATTTGAGCTAATCCCCACATATTTGTTACTTTAAAAGATAATAATCCGAAAATATAGCTATAATAAAAATTAATCATAAACCCATTAATAATACTTATAAAATATAAAACTATATTTATAATTGAAAAACTACCTCCATAAGATATTTGTAATATAGTTACTATTATAAAACCTATTAGAAATACAACTATGAAGCTATACATTAGATTTCCTAGGGATTCAAAAAACATTCTTTTTTTATAATTTATGGGTCTAATTAAATTTATGGCTATAGACCCATCTTTAACTTCCCTACTTATTGAATGACTTATATCTGAACTAGTTACTACAGTTGTTATAAATGATATAAGCACATATATTATCATTTCATTTAAACTAAATCCTTTTATAATTAAAGTTTCTGAATTCCTATATATTGCTTTCCACAAATAATATGTAACAAATAACATAATAAGCTCACCTAAGAAAAATATAATTGCATTTGCTCTATAAGATAAATTTTTTTGAAATGTATTTTTTGTAAAGGTTAAATATGATTTTACGTCAAAAATAGACTTCAATATTTACACCTCTTTTCTATATATCTTTTTTATTATATCTTCAATGCTTGTCTCAACAATAGAAAAGTCCAATACATTAAATTTATTTATAATTTTAGAAATTATTTCTGCTTGAGTGATAACGTTTCTATTGAATCTTATTATAATTTTGTTATCTTGAGATTCCATATTTAAGTTATCGTCACTTATATTTAATTCATTATTAATATTAAACTCATTATAACCATTCAAATTCTTCACTTGAACTTCAATAGTTGTTATATATCCATAATTATCTTTTATTTCTTTTAAACTACCATCGTATATCTTGATGCCATTATCTATTATTATAATTCTATTACATAATTCTTCTATATCATTTAAATCATGAGTTGTTAATATAATTGTAGTTTCGTATTTTTTATTTATTTCTTTTATTGCACTTCTAACCTTTTCCTTAACAACTACATCTAGTCCTATAGTAGGCTCATCTAAATATATTATTTTAGGGTTATGTAATAATGCCGCAGCTAAATCGGCTCTCATTCTTTGTCCAAGAGACAATGTTCTAACAGGACTCAGTATGAAGTCATTTATATCTAAAACCTCACTCAAAAATCCCATTCTTTCCATATAATCGTTATCATTTACTTCATATATATCCTTCAGAAGAGAAAATGTTTCTGAAAGTGGTAGATCCCACCATAATTGAGTTCTTTGTCCAAACACGACACCTATATTCTTTGCGTTCTTTTCTCTATCTTCATATGGAATCAATCCATTTATGGAAATGTTTCCAGAAGTAGGCGTCAAAATTCCTGTCATCATTTTTATAGTAGTCGACTTTCCTGCGCCATTTGCACCTATATATCCTACAATTTCTCCATCATTTATTTCAAAACTAATATTATCAACTGCTTTCTTGATTACATATTCTCTTGAAAAAAAAGATTTGATTGCTCCTTTAAATCCAGGATACTTCTTATTACTTTTAAATTCCTTAGTTAAACCTTCGACTTTTATCATATTTTCACCAACTTTCAAACTACAATTAAATATTTCCAATTAATTCTACAGCCCACTAACTATATAGTCAATAAAATATACTTTTAAAATACTTTTATTTAAAATATTTGTATTTTAATACAATATATAGTCAATTAAATTGTTTTATTTTATAAAATTCACTATTAAATTTTAAACAATTTGATTTTTATAACTAAAAAGCCACCTAAAATTAGGTGGCTTTGAATTTATTATTTAACAGAATCTAAGACATCTTTTACAGCTTTTACATAAGTTCCAACTTTAATTGATACTCCTGACACCGCATCAGTATTTCCTTCATCATTAGTTAACTTAACCTTTGAAAGATCGAAGTTATTTTCAATCATGAACTTTTCTAATAATTCCATTTGTTCATGCCATTTCTTTGCTTCGCCTTCCTTCATTACATATTTTCCTTCTTCTGAAGCTTTTCTCTTCATTGTTCCGTCTTCTTGCTTAACATCAATATTTACTCCTACTGGTTTTCCATGATTAAATACAACTTTTGTAACCACAATATCTTTTTTCTTTCCAGTTGAATCATAAGGTGTCTCTGCAATTTTAGCTCCAGTATAGCCTGTTTCTAGTTCTTTTCCTGACTTAACTGAATCTACAACTTCTTTAATAGCATTTAAGTATGAACCAACTTTAATTGATACTCCTGATACTGCATCAGTATTTCCTTGATCATTAGTTAGTTTAACTTTCGATGTATCCACTTTGTTTTCATTAAGGAAAGATTCTAACAACTCCATTTGCTCTCCCCAGTTCTTAGCTTCACCTTGCTTCATTACATATTTTCCTTCTCTAGCTGCTGCCTTTTTCATTGATCCATCTTCTTGACGAACATCAACTAAAACCTTTACAGCCTCCCCATCTTTAAACTCCACTTCTGTCACTATAACGTCACCTTTTTTACCAGTTGAATCGTATAAAGTTTCATAAGTTTTAGTTCCAGTAAACTTTTCACTTTTCTCTGTTGATGTAGCATTTTTACTATTTGAATTAGAAGCTTCTTTACTACCACATCCAACTAGTAATGCTGTTGATAATAGACATACAGCTATAATTTTTTTTGATATCATAAAATCTCTCCCCCTAAAATGAACTTTACAAGACAATTTTATAATGACTTTATATTTTTTTCAACAATATTGTTAAATTATTATCTTATATATATATCAATTTCATTTATTTATATAATATAAATTATTAATTTATTTATATTATAGGTTATTAAAAGTATTAATATTAAAAATATTAATACTTTATTATTAAATAACTATATCTTACCAATTACAATTGTATATTCTATAAAATAACATACTACATTCTTACCCCATTGTAAACGTATATATAAATTTAATAATCATCTTTTTTTAACGCTTATTTCTCTATTTTTCAATAAATATATATTAGTTTTATACTTATATCTTTACAAAAATTACTTTAATTTATTATTATAAAAAACCTCTATATCATTTCTAATTGCATATATAGTAGCTTGTACTCTATCTTCAACTTCTATTTTTTTAAATATACTTGTAATATAATTTTTAACTGTTTTCTCTGATAAGAATAGCTTTTCAGCAATTTCCTTATTCTTTAACCCCTGTGATACCTCATATAATATGCTTAACTCTCTATTAGTCAATAATTCTAAAGCTTCCACTTCTTTATGGTTATCTCTTATATTACTTTTAATATCTAAAAATATAGCTTTAATCAGAGATTTATCAATATATTTTTCTCCTAAATACACACTTCTTATTGCAGTTACAATTTCACTTCCAGCTGACTCCTTTAATATATATGCATCTGCTCCTACGTCTATTGCTTTCATTATAGTTTTTTTATCATTTTCAACTGTTAGCATAACAACTTTTATATCTTTATAATGTTCTTTTAGAGTTTTTAATGTATCTAACCCATTCTTTATTGGCATATTTATATCTAATAATATTACATCAGGCTGTTTATCATCTACTGCTAATAGTAATTCTTCTCCGTTTCTATATTGTCCTAATATTATTAAATCATCTTCAAAGCTTATTATTCTAGTCAATCCTTCTCTAATTAAATCATGATCATCAACTATTATAACCTTTATCTTATTATTAACCATTTTCTTGTACCTTTCTACTTATTGGAAGTCTTATTTTATATGTTGTGCCTTTTCCATAAGATGATTTTATTTCTATTTTCCCTCTTAACTGTTTAACTCTTTCAAATATGCCAATTAATCCATAGCAATTACCTTTTTGTTTTACTTTTAATAAAGTTTCTTTGACATTAAACCCAACTCCATCATCTTGAATGTAAATACATATGCAATCTTTTATATAATTAATTCTTAATTCTACAAACTTGGCTTTAGAATGTTTTTTCATATTATTAAATATTTCTTGAATAATTCTATATGTAGCAACTTGTATTATTTTTTCTACTTTATACTCACCTTCATCAATAAATGTTTTTATTGTTATATTATTTTCTGATGATATGATATTTACCATTTCCTTTATAGCTTCATATAATCCTAATTCTTCTAATGACAATGGTCTTAAATCATATATTATTCCTCTTACTTCTTTTAAAGCCATTCTAACATTTGATTTTAAATCATCTAATTCCCTTATTCCTTTATCTAAATCCTTTTTTACGACAACTTTACAAAAATCTACTCTCATCATAGCATTTGCTATATATTGTGCAGGACCATCATGTATTTCTCTAGCAATTCTTTTTCTTTCTAATTCCTGGTTTTCTAAAATCTTTATTCCTGTTATCATTTGAAATTTTTCATCTTTATCATTTAAAATATTTAAAACATTTCCTTCTAAATATCCTAATGCTATATTTATTTGATTCACTGCACCTTCAGCTTCTTGTATACTTAAACTATAATTTTTCAATGTCCTCTCTAGCGAATCTCTTTTTTGAACTAATTCTTTCTCCTCATTTTGCTTAGTTACATACTTTACTCTTATATCTAATGCTTCTTCATATACTTCTTTAAAAAAATTATTATCTGACTCTGATAACTTTTTAGACTCCTCAACTAATTTATTTCTCATAGATCTATCTATTTTTTCTAAATAGTCTACTTCATCAATAACTACAGAAAGTCTATTTTTAACTTCTATAAGCTCATTTTTTTTCACTTCTAATTCATCTCTCATTTTATCAGCTATATGAAAGATTTTACTCTTACTTGAGTCTATTTCTTCAATTACATCATGAATTACATCTTTTACATTATTTGTGAAATTAATTTCTTTTTCCATAATACCACCAGTCATATTTTAATAGTTAAATAATTAAATACTATTTTAAAATAACATAAATCCGTAAAATAGTAAAATATGTATAGTACTTTGTAACATATATAAAAATACTATCCTAGATTAACTCTAGGATAGTATTTTATATAGCCCATTTTTTGTTTTTAGTAAATGAGACATTCATCCATTTTTTTAAATCAAAATGATTTGTATTATTATCTATTATTTCTCTAACCTTGTCCATATCTTCTACTGATCTTATCTTTGAATCCTTAGATACTATAAAATCAATTTCTATTCTAAGCTCTCTACCTACTTTAGCAACTCTAGCTATAGAATCCTCTAAGTTATACTCTTCTTCAATTTCTTTTACTAATGTATTTATATCATAATTGATTTCATCATCAACCTTAAAATTAGTTACTTCTCTAAATGCTTCTAATATAGAAGTTATAGGCATTCTTAAAAATATTGTAGAACTTAAAATAACCATTCCTGGATCCACATAATTTGCTAAATTTGCTAACCCAATAGATTTTAAAAGTATTGAAACTAAAAATCCTACTAATACTCCTACACTTAACATAGCATCCATAAACCACTGATTACTTTCAACTTTAACTATCTCAGATTTTAGATTTTTTGATTCCTCCCTCATATATAAATAGACTGCAGTACATCCAATAGATGAAATCAATGCATATCCTAATGCGAATCCTGCTTCAACATCATTTCCTCCATTTAAAACTTCCCTTATAGAAGAAATCATGTTTATAGAACAAGTTATTAAAAGTACTAATGACTTAATAATTACTAATATAGGTTCTAATGTAGCCTTTCCAAAAGGATAATTTTTAAAATCGTTTTTGTTTATAAAATTAGTAGTAATAATTGCAAATAATGCTAAAATTAAACTTATAAATGAGTACAGTCCATCAAAAGTTATCATTTCTGAGTGTATAGCTCATCCCCATGTAATACCTAAGGCAGCGAAGAACAATCCACCTACTGCTGAAAACCTAAGAATTCTATTTTCCGCCTTCATAATATCACTCCTTTATACAAAAATATTCTAATAAAATTTTATTCTTTTACACTTATTTTCTCAACTCATTAAAATGTTATATAACTTCTATTAATATGACTATTCTCACTTTTATATTCTTATAAGAAAAGCATAAAAGTACATTTTATGTATTATATCTATACAAGGCAATACTCTAACTTACTATAAAGTGCTTATATTAATTTTTTACATTATTGTACTTATATTTATATATTTTTTATATTTCTTAAAACTTGCGATTTTTAATAATATAAAATGTATATTTATATAGTAATTTTTTTCCATAAGTTCTTGAAATTATTAGCGCTTAGGGGTAAACTATATATGTCAATTGAATGACAAAGTAATTTTATAGAAAGTTGGTATTTATGAGTAATAATAATCTTAATCCCCAAACACCAGAGGAAGTGGTGAAAATTAATGAAAAAAGTATAATTCCAATTTTGAAATCTTGGAAGTTTATACTTGCCTTATTTCTAATCCTAATTTCCGTTTTAGGTTATTGGTTAGTTAAAAATATCAATTTGGTTAATAGTTATTCTGATAAGGTATATCCTGGTGCTTATATACTAAATAAAGATCTAGCTGGATTAGATAGTAGTGATTTGCACACTACCCTTTTATCTTTAGTTGATGATATAAGTAATAAAAAAATTAGTGTTCAAGCTAATGGAAAAAACTTTGATATCTTATATAAAGATTTAGAAGCTACAATTAATTATGAAAAGCTTGAAAGTGAAATTTTAAGCTTTGGAAAAAATGATGGTTTTTTCAAGAAAGTAAATTTAATAAAAAGACCTGAAAATAGGGAGTATGAATTTGAAGTTCTTTTTAATGATGAAAATTTAAATTCATTCGTTACAAATATCTCTACTAATGTAGATACTAGCCCTACTAATGCTTCTATAAATATTTCTGGTAATTCTATAAATATATCAAATGATTCTACTGGACTTAAATTAAATTCAACAGAATTATTAGAAAATATAAAATCTAAAATAAAGGATATGAAAGCACCAAATGTGGTAGAGGTTGTTGGAAATGTAGAAGTTGTTGAAGCTAATATTAAAGCTGATGCATTAGGCACTGTAAATAATAAGATCTCATCATTTTCCACAAGCTATCCTGCGGGTCCAAGTGGTACAAACCTTCAATTAGCTGCAACAAATATAGATAATACAATAGTTATGCCTGGTGAAACTTTTTCAACCGAGAAAGCAATTGGACCAACTACTATTGAAAATGGATTTGTAGCTGCTAATACCTACGTTGGTGGTCAAGTAGTTCCAGGAATAGGTGGCGGTGTTTGCCAAGTTGCCTCAACACTTTACAATACAATGTTAAGAGCCGGAATACTACCTACAGAAAGACTTAATCATATGATGAGAGTTTCATATGTTCCTATAGGACTAGATGCAACTTTAGCTGATAACCTTATTGATTTAAAATTTACAAATAATTTTGATTTTCCTGTTGTAGTAAACTCTTATGCAGGAAATGGGAATTTAACCATTGAATTTTGGTCAAATGATACTGTTAAAAACGGAATAACTTATGAACCAGTATCAATACCTTTAGGTCCATTAAGTGCAGACGCTTATCTCCGTGGATATAATTCAAATGGTGAATTAGTTATTGATCAGTACTTAGATAGAAGTACCTATCAACCATTTCAATAATTAAATTTAACTAATTAATAAAAAAAGATAATTTGCATTTATTTAGCAAATTATCTTTTTTTATTTTTATTCTCCTAGCATTCCTGCTAAATATCCAGTTGAAAAAGCCATTTGAAGATTATATCCACCAGTTTCAGCGTCTATATCAATAACTTCTCCAGCAAAAAATAATTTTTTTATTTTCTTTGATTCCATAGTAGAGGAATTTATTTCTTTTACACTAACTCCCCCACTAGTAACCATAGCTGCTTTAATTGTAATTGTATCTTCTGCAGTTAAAGGCATTTCCTTTATATATTCTATTAGTTTTAATTCTTCTTCCTTTTTTAACTCTGCAATTTTAACTTCACTTAAATTCAGAATATTTAATATTTCTTTTATAAAATTTTGAGGTAAGTAGACTTTTAAATTATTTAATAAACTTTTATTTGAGTTAGATCTAATTATTTTAGATAATTCATCTTTAGATATTTCAGGTAAAAAATCTAATTTTATTTCTACTTCTTTTTCTTTTAAAATTTTATTTATGTAAGAGGAAAACTTTAAAACTCCAGGACCTGATATACCAAAATGGGCAAATATCATATCTCCTTGACGTTGAATTTTTTTCTTTTTTATAGTAGTACTTATAATTACTTCTTTCATTGATATTCCTTGAAGATTCTTAATAAATCCTTCTTTTATAACGAGAGGAATTAATGCTGGGTATAATGGATTTATAGTATGCCCGTGATTTTGTAATATATCATACATGCTACCATCAGACCCTGTAGTAGGATAACTTTTTCCTCCTGTTGTTACTATAACACTATCTGCGTATATTCTTTTTCCTTCTTCTGTTACTATTCCTTTAATAGACTCATCTTCCACTATTAAATCATTAACCTTTGTATTGTATAAAACTTTTACATCATTCTTCATAAGATCTCTCTTAAATATTTCTATAACTTCATCAGCCTTATCGCTTTTTGTAAATACTTTTTGATCATATTCCACTTTATATTCTAAATTATTATTTGAAAAATACTCAAGTAAATTAGTATTTGAAAAAGTATAAAATGCACTATATAAAAATTTCTTATTTGTTACTATTTTATCGAAAAACTCTTCTATATCTCTATTATTAGTTATATTACATCTTCCACCACCAGTAAGCTTTAACTTTTTACCTATCTCATTATTTCTTTCAATTAAAGTAACCTCATTGTTTTTTGAAGCTGATAATGCTGCCATTATACCAGAAGGTCCTGCTCCAACAACTATAACCTTTGCCATAATCTATCTCCTTAAAATAATCTCATTTAATCTTTGAACTATATTATATACTAAAAATAAATTAAATAAAATAAAATCACTTAAACTTCTAATTTAAGTGATTTTAAACCTTTTATTTCTCTATTAACTTTTTCTTTGATACATTAAATACATTTTTCCATAATAAAATATCTATTCCTAATAATACTACTGCATAAATATATAGCCAAGCTCCAGCAAAAGTTGCTCCTAAATGTCCCACTATTACTATAAGTATAAAAACTAAAGAAAATAGAAGTGAAATAATACTATCACCATTATTAGTTCCCTCAAACTTTTCTGAAAAAGGATATGATTTACTACTAACAGAAAAATTTAATATTATAATTAACACTAAAGATAAGAATGCCACTATTAAATGTTTTATTACAGAAAAAGAAAATAACATAGTAAATATTATTGATAAAACTATATATGGAGGTATAATTAATTTAAAAATTGTACCTTTAATTACCCCTTTATATATTGAAGATACCTTATTAATTGGAGCTACTTTGTATATCCATGCTCCATTATACCTTTCAGAATATCTAAGCATTATAAGTATATTAGGTATCATTAAAGCAAAAGCATATATAGTAAAAAATGACTTAGAATTCATTAGTTGCTCTCTTGTATGGCTAAAACTTACTCTCTCAAATCCTATCATCATAAATATAAAAGGAAATAAAACACCCATAGCCATGCTAGGATATACCTTAAGCTTAAATTCACGCTCTGAATCTATTATACCTATTGAGAAGTTAAAAAAAGCTCTTTCTATATTATCTCTACATATAAAATTACTAAGCTTTAAGGAAAGCTTGTCCTTCTTTCTCTTTTTTTCACTGTTATTATTTAACTTTTGTAAATACTTTTCAAAGGTTGGTGTTAATTTCATATAAAGTGCTATAGATGCTATTGGTATAACTAAAGCTAATACAGACATTGTTATTAAATGTATGTCTACTACTCCTCCATCTATTATTGCTAATGGAGCTGCAAACCACATAGGAGCAATAAAATAATGCCATCCTTTCATTTTATATGCAACTTTATCTATATCAACAAATTGGAATATTCTAGGCACAATTTGATATCCTATTATCATAAACACACTTAAAGCTATTTGCACAAAATTTATCATATCTTTTAGTTTTTCTCCATCAAAAAACTTTAAAACTAAAAGGTATGCTAAAGCAGTTATCATTATCATAAATACATCTATAAGCACTATTTCTAATAAAAATATCAAGAAAAATCCTATTCCATATTTAAAAGCTGCTAATAAAGAAAATCCAGTTAATGCTAAGGTTAAGGAAATTATATATATACAAACATGAGTGATTTTAGCTGCATTTATAGTTTTATTATTGACCCCTTTTGTAGCAATTATATTTTTATCTCTTACATCTAATATTACATAAGAAAAATCAGATATAAATATTGTAAGTATCATAAACATAATAGCTGCAAAATACATTGACATTTGGTACATTATATTTATTTTAAAAATCATTATAGATGCAAAAAATAACCCAATAAAAGCATATAATAGTAAGGACTTGTAAAACTCATTAGAATCCTTTTTCTTCTTTTTAACGTCATTATTAAAAACTGTTGCCTTTCTTCTTCCATCCATAGTAAGCTTAGCAGAAAGTATAAGCTTCATCATATCATAGTCAACACCTGTTTTAGCATATATCCATTTTAATCTATCTAATATCTTAAATACTTTAAAATTTTTCATACTTTATACCTCGTTAACTATAGATATAAAGTTTTCTGCTAATTCTTTATATTGATGGAAGCCTGTAAGTTCATTAAATATACTTTCAAGAGAGCTTTCTTTATAATTATTTTTTAGTTCTTCAAAATTACCATCTGCTATTATTTCACCATTATTAATTAAAATAATTCTATCGCTTATTTTCTCTACTACTTCCATTATGTGAGAAGAATAAAATACAGTTTTTCCATCCTTTGCAAGGTGAGCTAATATCTCTTTAATAATCATTACACTATTGGCATCTAATCCGCTTAATGGTTCATCTAAAAATAATATTTCTGGGTTATGAAGTAGACTTGATATAAGTATAAGTTTTTGCTTCATACCTTTAGAATAAGATGAAATTCTTTTCTCGTAAGCATCCAATATTCCAAGTATATTCATTAATTCTTTAGCTTTATTATCTGCTTTATTATAGTCTATTCCATATAATTGAGCTATAAATGTAAGATATTCCCTTCCTGTTAAACTATCATATATTTCAGGAACCTCTGGTACATAACCTATTTTCTTTTTATAACTACCATCACCTATAGAAACTTCTTCACCAAAAACTTTTATTTCTCCCGTGTATCCTGTAACTAATCCCATAATTAATTTTACAGTAGTACTTTTTCCAGCACCATTTGGTCCTATATATCCTATTATGCTTCCTTTATTAACCTGAAGATTTATTCCCTTTAAGACTTCTTTATCTCCAAAGCTCTTTTTTAAATTTATTAATTCTAAAACATTGTTATTACACATATTATCATCCCCTTTAAATAATTTTACATTATTAATTATAATTTGTAAAATTTTTACTAAGGATCATTTTATTACTTTTTTTCATTTGATAAATCATAATTTAATACAAAGTTTCTCTTTATATTTAATAAGTCTTCCATATCATTTAAAAACTGAAGAAGCTGTGCCCTATTTTCAAATTCTTCTCTTGTTTTTGGAAGAGACATTTTTTTAAAATCATTTTTTAGTATATTTAATTCTTCTAATAGCTCTTTACAATCATTTGTCTCTTTAATTTGATCTGCTACGTTTTTAGTAAACTTAGATATCATGTGAGTCTGTTCAAAAGACATATAAAAACGCTCAAAATGCAGTCTCATTTTCTTTATAATATCGAATTGATTTTTCCTCATATTTATATAATCAGTGTAATAGGAATCAATTTTATAAAAATTATTATTTGCTATTTTATAAGCTCTTTCATTACTTTCTTTTAATCTTTTTTCTAAATCTCTCATTAAATTTTCCTCATCTATATCTACTGTATGAGTCAATAATGATTTAGACATTTTTGATAAAATCATTCTATATCCTTTTTCTATATACTCCTTATCTTCATTAAATTTAAGATGAAGGGATGGCATAAAAATATTAGCTATTGATGCTACTCCAATTCCAATTATCATTATCAATAATTCATTTATTATCCAATATTGATTTATTGAACTTGCTATTAGTAAATGAGTTGATAATACTACAGCAGGAACCATTCCCTCGGAAATATTAAAATTTGAAGTAAAAGGTATAAAAATTAAAAGAAACAATCCAAAAGTCAAAGGATTTTGACCTATAAATCCATATATTAAAACTGATAATACAATAGCTACTAAGCAGGCAATCAATCTATTTTTTCCTACTATTAATGCCTTTTTTCTAGTATCTTGTACACTTAAAATTGCTATAACTGCTGCAACTGCTGCAAACTGTAAATCTAATAAATTTGCTAATAATAATGATACAGTTGCAGCTATAGACATTTTTACTGCTAAATTATAAATATATTTCATCTATACCCTCTCTTTTAATATTAATTATTTAAATTTTCTTTTTGCGTAGCCACACCTTTTACATAAGTCTTCAACTGCACGTCTCCTAGAAAAGCCATCATATATATTTCTTGCTCTTTCTGACTTTAATATATCTTCTAAGCTTTCAGTAAATATATTTCCTAATGGTATTTTTCCTTCACTATCTAAACAGCATGGTACTACTGTTCCATCTAATAAAATACCCATTTGATCTCTAAGTCCATGGCAAAACACTTCTTCACTTAAAAGTGAAAGATTAATATCCGGCCAACTAAATTTCTCTGCCATATTTAAATATACTCTTTCTTTTAACTTAAAACTTTTTTTCTCAATTAAAGCTTCACTTAAACTAAAATCAAGAGATAACTTCTCTTCTATTAATCTTAATATATTTAAATTTAAATCATTATTAGCCTTTAAATCCTCTGTATCTATATTCCAAAGTCTTAAAGCACATATAACTTCACTTTTTCTATTAGCCTCATTAATAAAATTCAGTACATTATTTATATACTCATAAAAATCTATATTGTTATCATTAGCTTCAAAGCTATGCAATGATAAATTTACTTGTCTTAATGCTTTACTAGATATTAATATATCCTTTACCTCATTTATTAAAGTTCCATTAGTTGTTATATTCACTTTTAAATTAGCTTCTTCTGCAATTAAAAGAAAATCCCTTAAGTTTTTATTTAAAAAAGGTTCTCCCATTAAATGAAGGTAAATATGATTAGTGTATCCCTTAACTTTATCCATAATTTTTTTAAAATCTTCTTTGCTCATAAATCCTAATTTTCTGCTAGTTTTAGGACAAAAGTTACAACTCAGATTACAAATATTAGTTGTTTCTATATATATTTTCTTAAATCTTGTCATCTGTTATCTCCTCTTTGATTATATTTATAAAATTAATTTATCACATTCTTGTCTTCTTTCCAAATATATTTAAATTTTATGACGAAATTAAATTGTAACATAATTAATTAAATAACTATATATTTATAATAAGTATATAACTATGAAGGATGTGAAACTATTTTGGATCCATATAAAGTTTTAGGGATTACTCCAGACTCTTCTAAAGATGAAATTAAGCAAGCTTATAAAAATATATTAGATGAATATAACCCTAATAATTCAGATTTTAACTCTCGCCCCCTTGCGGAAGAAGTAATTTCCGAAGCTAATATAGCCTATGATGTTTTAGTAAACGGTGCTATATATAAAGAAATTAGAAATCTTATAGATAATAATAATATTTCTTTAGCTGAAAGTAAATTAAACCTTCTAGACTTAAAAGACTCTGCTGAATGGAATTATCTCCAGGGATTTGTTTACTTTAAAAAAGGATGGTTCGACAGTGGAGTTCAACATATTGTAACGGCAAATGAACTTGATCCAAATAATGATGAATATGCCAGGACTTTAAACACTTTAAAAGCTCGTGCTAATGAAATAATAAATTATTATAAAAAGACTAACACTCAACCTCAACCTCAAAATAATATGAATGCTTGTGGTGGAGGCAACATGGGTGGTGGAAGTGGAGGAATGTGTTAGTTAAAATTAGCAATAATATAAGGAACAGTAAATAAGATTATATACTGTCCCTTATTATTTTTATTATTTATTTTTAACTAATTCTAATATTAATTTTGATAGTTTTTCTAGATCATCTATTATCATATGCTCTTCTAATGTATGTGGTTTTCTCTCTCCACTAGAAAGGTTAACTGCTTTTATACCATTTCCATTAAGTATATTAGTATCGCTTCCCCCTCCTGATGATGCTGTTTTCCCCTCTATTCCAATAGCTTTCATAGCCCTTTTAGCTTTATTTACTATTTCATCATTTTCATCTATCACAAATTGCCCAAATACTCTATTTACTTCTATTTCAGCTTTACCACCAAATTTTTCAGCATATTTTTTAAATGTTTCTACCATATGAGTCGTTTGATTTTCTAAAGAATTTATATCTGTACTTCTTGTTTCTGCTTCAATAATAACTTCTGGACAAACTATATTAGTAGCAACTCCTCCACTAATTTTACCTATATTTGCAGTAGTATTTTCATTTATTCTAAGTAACTTCATATTAGAAATAGCTTCTGCTGCTATTTGTATTGCACTAATTCCTGACTCTGGAGAAACTCCTGCATGAGCTGGCTTTCCTATAATTTTTACTAAAAGCTTATCTTGAGCTGGCCCCTTTACTATAATAGTTCCAATATCTCCACTTGAATCAAAAATATAAGCTTTTTTAGATTTTATCTTAGAATAATCTAAATTCTTAGCTCCATATATTCCTGCTTCCTCTGCAATTGTAAATACAACCTCTATATCTGTATGCTGGATTTCTTCTTCCTTTATAGCTGTTAAGGCTTCTATAATAGATGCCACTCCACCTTTATTATCTCCACCTAAAATCGTTGTTCCATCTGAATAAACTATTCCATCTTTTATTACTGGTTTTATTCCTTTTCCAGGTGTTACTGTGTCCATATGCCCGCAAAGCATTATAGTTTCCCCTTCAATATTGCCTTTTAACCTTGCTATTATATTTCCTGTATTTGAACCTACTATTTTACCTGCATTATCAAATTCCACTTCAAAGTCTAATTTTTCTAAATCTCTTTTTAATCTTTTTGCAAATTCACCTTCATTATAGCTTTCAGAATCAATTTGAATATACTGTAAGAATCTTTCAAGAACTCTTTCCTTATTTATCATATGTCTTCCTCCTAAAACAATTTAGTATATAATATATTTTACCAAAATATTAGATAGTTAACAGCTTTTTTAGTTTTTAATATTTAATAGACTTAAATCTTAACTTAATAAATAATTAATTTAATAAAACTCTATTTATAATTTATTATATTTTCTCTAAATTTCTTGTATAATTGCTTGAACTTAATAATATTAATAAATATATAATTATTTAGGAGAATATTATGGGTAAATCAAATCAAAACAAGAAAGCTAATGCAAAAGATAAAAAGAATGATAAGAAAGACTCATCAAAAAAAAACTCAAAAAAGAAAAAATAAGTATTAACAGTTATAATATTCTTTATCAAAGCTCTGATTTAAAAATAAAAAATCACCATATATTTTAACTATGGTGATTTCTTATTTTATTCTAATTGAGTTAATAACCTTCTCATTACATCTTTTAGCTTTCCTTCGCCAGTATCTTCATGAGTTACTGCAATTACTAGCTTTATATCATTATCTGATGGATCCCATTTATAAGCCTTCATATCCATTATTGCTTCCTCTGGTAAAATATCTTCCATATCAGTAGCTAACTCTTCAGATAAACTTATGTATTCTTCAAAAAGTTCATCTTCATTTAAACCTTCTATACTATAATCATCTTCTATAATTCCATTTAATGTATCTATATCTATACTTAAGTTAAAAGCTATTGTGTCTTCCCTTTTAGTTCCCTTACTCATATCTTTAATAATCTTAAATTCTGTATTATTCTCAATTTCATTTTTTACTTCTTCTGTATCAACTACTTTTCTTCCAAATGCAACGTACATAATTTCGCCTCCTTATTAATAAATATTTACATCTTTTTTAAAGTTATACCTTAAAGTTTTTTGTTGATTTCTTAATCAACTCCTTTAGCTTTTTTAATTCTTTTAGATACTTTTTATGCTCTAATTAGGAAAAGCTTAAATAAACCTTATATGTACTTTAATCTTAACTTACTTTTTTATCTTTATAGTACTCATTACATCACTAAATAAATTGTTATAGAAATTATCAAATCCATCATCATCCAGATTAATTTCTTCATTATCGCTTATATAAAACTTGTCCATAGTGGATACAATTAAATCAAATTTTTTCAAATCATTTTCTTCTAATAATATATTGAACAAGTATGCTAAATGATTTTGCATATATTTTTGCATTTCTTTAATATCTTTATCTTCTAACTTTCCTTCATCATATAACTTTTTAACAGGCCCATTTCTAAAGATAAAATAAGCTGATGCTTTTGTTATTTTAATTATATAATCTTTTGGTATTCTATCCTTCATTTTCTCACCTCAAAACTTATTGCTCATGTATATTTAACTATATTTAATAGTAAAAAACAACCCTACTATGTTAACAAACTGTTATAATTATCATATGAATTGATGAAAGTCATTCTTTGTATTATAATATATTTAATATATTTTACAGAGGTGTTAACATGAGATTTTTTCAGGGTATATATGGAATAGATTTATTATCATTAATGTTATTACTTTTAAGTTCTATACTTAATATATCTCATTATACAAGAATTATAGGATATGCAATATTTATAATTGTTATATTTAGAACATTTTCTAGGGATATCTATAAAAGACAACGTGAGCTTAATTCATTTGTTAGATTTATAAATAAGCCTTTATCAAAATTTGGATTTACTATTCCAAGCAATATTCCTCCTATTGATTTAAGATATTTTTCTTTTGCACTTACAATTCTAAAAAATAAAATAAATGAAAAGAAAAATTATAAAATAACAAAATGTCCAAGCTGTGGTCAAAAGTTAAGACTCCCTAGAAAAAAAGGGAAAATAGTAGTAACTTGTAAAAGATGTTACAATAAATTCGATTTTAGAACTTAGAATCATTAGATGCTAAAATAGCAGGATAGAAATCTAATATAAATAGATCTCTATCCTGTTTTAATTATATCTTAAGGAATATCTATCCCTCTTCCTGCTACATATATCTCAAACCATTGGTCTCTTGTAAGATTTATTTCCGTTGCTCTAATAGCTGATTTAATTCTATCTATGTTTCCAGAACCAACTATTGGCATAATCTTACTTGGATGCATTAGTATCCATGCATATACAACTTCATCAATATCCTTCGCTTCGACTTCCTCTTTTATCTTATTTAAAACTTTTCTAACTCTAACTGAAGCTTCATCTTCCCCCTTAAATATTCTTCCTCCAGCTAAAGGTGACCAAGCCATTGGGTTAACTCTTTTTTCAAGCATTAAATCAAGTGTTCCATTTTCAAAATGCTCTAAATTTAAAGGAGATACTTCTATTTGGTTAGTCACTAGCGTATTCTCTAAATATGAATTTAACATATTAAACTGTGCTGGTAAAAAGTTAGATACACCAAAGTTTCTTACTTTACCTTCACGCTTTAATTTTGTAAATGCTTCTGCTACTTCTTCAGGATTTAATAGTGCATCTACTCTATGAATTAATAAAATATCTAAATAATCTGTTTTAAAATTTTTTAAGGATCTTTCAGCTGACTTTATTATATGTTCTTTGCTTGTATCATAACAATGAGATTTATTCTCTGGTCTATTTACTGAAGGAAACTTAATTCCACACTTAGTTACTATTTGTAACTTTTCTCTTAGTCCATTTTTTAAATTTAATGCCTCTCCAAATTTTTCTTCACAGCAAAAATTACCATAAATATCAGCATGATCTATTGTTGTTATACCTAATTCGTAAACTTCTTCAACTAATTTTAATAGCTCTTCATTACTTAATTTCCAATCAATTAATCTCCAATGTCCATGAACTATTCTAGACATTTCTAAATTATCACTTAACTTAACTTTTTCCACTTATATTCACCCTTTCAATTTCATTTATCACAAATATATATTTAACATTTTCATATATAATTTACTATTAAATTATATCATAGCTTTTTAAAACTTTATTAATAATTAAAATATTAATAATGGTCAAAATTCCCTTAATATATTGCTTTAATATTGTACACAATAAATTTAAGTAATATTTTAAGGAGGTTTAATAGTGAGCAATAAAAAATTAGATAATGAAAAATTAACTTTATCCGCTCTTATATTAATTATTTTTACATCAGTCTACGGCTTTAATAATATTCCAAGAGCCTTTTACTTAATGGGCTATTCAGCAATTCCATGGTATTTATTTTCAGCATGTTTTTTCTTTATACCTTATGCATTTATGATGGCCGAGTATGGTGCAGCTTTTAGAAAAGAAACTGGTGGAATTTATACTTGGATGGATAGATCAATAGGACCTAAATATGCATTCGTTGGTACATTTATGTGGTACAGTTCTTATTTAATTTGGATGGTTAACGTATCATCATCTATTTGGGTGCCTTTATCCAATTTAATTTTTGGATCTGATAATACTTCAACTTGGTCTTTGTTTGGATTAAATGCACCAAGAACACTAGCTATATTAGGATCTATCTTCGTTATATTAATAACATTTATATCTTCTAAAGGTCTTAAAGGAATTGCTAAAGTTGCCTCTGTTGGAGGTATATTTGTAACTAGTGCTAACTTAGTTCTATTAATTGGTGGATTAATAGTATTAGTGGGAAATAACTTTAAGTTAGCTCAGCCTATAGATGTTAATGCATTCCTATCCTCTCCTAACCCAGCTTATCAATCTCCTTTAGGAATACTTGGATTTCTTGTTTTCGCATTATTTGCTTATGGAGGCCTTGAAGTTGTTGGAGGGTTAGTAGATTCAACTGAAAATCCTAAAATTACTTTTCCAAGAGGAATAAAAATAGCAGCAATATTTATTGCTATAGGCTATTCTCTTGCAATTTTATTTGAAGGTTTTTTTATAAATTGGAATAATGTTTTGAGCGGTAAAGAAGTTAACATGGCAAATGTGTCATATATAGTTATTAAAAATTTAGGTATTGAAATTGGAAAAGTTTTTGGTTTATCCTCTTCTTCAATTGATACTTTAGGATTTTGGTTTGCTAGATACATTGGACTTGCAATGTTTTTAGCCTTATTAGGCGCATTCTTTACATTAGCTTATTCTCCATTAAAGCAACTAATAGAAGGAACACCCGCTGGAATCTGGCCTAAATCATGGAGTGAAAAAGATAAAAATAATATGCATTCAAATGCAATGTGGGTACAATGCATTATAGTTGTAACAATAATATTAATTTCATCTTTTGGAGGCAAAAGTGCAAGTATATTTTTAAATTACTTAGTTTTAATGGCAAATGTAGCTATGACAATTCCCTATATGTTTTTATCTTTTGCATTTATTTACTTTAAAAAGAAGAAGGAAATTGAGAAGCCTTTTGAAATATACAAAAAAAGTTCATTTGCTACTGCCGCGGCAATTATTGTAACTTTAACTGTTGGTATTGCAAATTTATTTACAATACTTCAACCAGCAATAGAAGCAAAAGACTACATCTCTACTATATTTCAACTTGTTGGACCTATAGTATTTGCAGCTATAGCCCTAATTTTATATTCTTTATACGAAAAGAGAATTGCTAATAAATAGAATAATGGATGTAAGTTATCTTACATCCATTATTCTATAATCATTTATTTTCTTGCAATAATTTAACTTTTTCTAGTTCCCTTATAAAGCTATCTCCATTAGAATTATCTATATAAAAAACACACATTATATTATCATCCAGTTCATTAATAGTTGTCGTAATTCTTGTATGATTTATTAACTTATCTACTTCAAATTTTCTATTTAAATTTAAATATTTATTCTTGCCATTAATTTTTATATTTTTACAGTTATCCAGTACCTCTACCTTAACATCCTCTTTTGTTTTAATTCCTATAATCATTCCATTTTTAGTGTATTTAAAAGAATAGCCGTCTTGCTCAAAACTTCCCATCTCCTCTATACCATTTATAATTTCCTCATAGTTATCCCATTCTCTTTCTATATCATCTTTATCATAATAATAATACCTTATATACAAATCTAAATTAAAAATTTTACTACTACTGCTTTCTATATCAAAATCATCTTGGATATCTTTATGATAACTTTCTTTTAATTTTTTATTTATTTCAAATATATTTTCTTTTATTCCTTCACAATTTTTTCTTACCTTATCTATTGCTTCTTTAAAATTCTCGGCATCTATAGGTTTGTTTAATTGAAAGTCCATTAATATGATTTTAGAGTTATATCTTATTAAACCAATGTTGAATTTAATTTCATCATTTTCATTTTCTATTGAAGTTAAATTTTCTATAACATCACTAGTATTTTCTATAGAATTATTATTCTTTAAAATGTTTACTACTATATCTACAAACTCAACTCTTTTATTAAGCTTCTTCAGAACTATAGATACATTTTCTACTTTTCTTTCCCCAACTAAAGTTACCATTTCTGATAAATCTGATAATACCCCACTATTACATTTGTCTAATTTTAGTATTAGCCCATTAATGCTACTGTCAACCTTAATATTGTACTCATTTCTTAAATTAACTTCAATTTCTTCTTGTAACTTTCCTTCTCTGTCTGCTATATATCTATTTACAGAATCTTTATCTAATAATAGCTTTTTTGCTTTATTTAAATATCTTAAGCAATTATAATAACCTTCCATCAACTTTCTCTTATTTTGCCTATCACAATTTACATATAAATTTCTATAATTTCTTATTAATAGGTTAATGGCAGATAAAGCTTCTATAATCGATATTTCCATTTCACTTTTCACTGTTGATAATTTATATTTATGATCATAACATAACTCCTCATGATCTCTATTTCCACTTAAAAAATTCTTTAATATTGAATTTTCTAATTCTAATCTAGCTAGATTTATGTTATAAATATCTTTTCTTAAATAATGATAGCTTTCCAGTAAATCATCCTCTTCACTATATTCTCTAATAGCCTTAAATATATCACTTAATATCTCTATTGCTTCATCTAGTTTTTCTTCACATTTTGAAGACTTTTTAAAAATATTTAGCATATTCATAACATTCTCCTTCCTATCTCTACTGCATCTTATGTTAAATGCATTATATTTATTTAGGTTATCCCATTTTAAGGTATTAATACATTTTTAGAATTTATTAATATTTTTCTTGACATTTTTTCCTTCAGGTTGTATTATGTATCTAAATCAAATACATGTGTTTTTTATATGAATACATTTTGATAAAAAGGGGGCTTTAATATGAAAAATAAATCATTAATACTAAAAATATTTATAGCATTAATAACAGGCATAATTTTGGGGCTAGCCTGTAAAAACTTTAACGTTGATTTTCCAATTAGACTTCTAGCAACTTTCAGTGAGCTATTTGGAAGTTTCTTATCATTTATTATTCCATTAATTATGATTGGTTTTATTGTTCCTGGAATAGCTTCTCTTGGACATAAATCTGGAAAAGGATTATTGATTACAACTTTAATTGCGTATATTTCTACACTATGTGCAGGATTTTTAGCATACTCAGCAGGGTCTTATTTGCTTCCTAAGTTATTAAAAGCAAATTCTTTAGTTATAGATTCAGGTACTGGGGTAAATCCTTTCTTCAAAATTGATATTCCTCCTATGATGACTGTAATGTCTGCTTTAGTATTTTCATTTATTATGGGGATAAGCTTATCTAAAATTAAAAATAGTAGTATATTAAATATCTTTAATGAATTTAGCTCAATAGTTTCTAAAATTGTCTCCAATGTTCTTATACCTATAGTTCCTATATATATTGGAGCAATTTTCGCTAAACTTAGTTTTAGTGGAGAAATATTTAGTACTTTAAAAAGCTTTGCTTTAGTTTATATAATTTTATTTTCTATTCAAGGAATATATCTTTTAATGCAATATTCAATTGCTGGTAGTATTAAAAAAGAGAATCCATTAAAACTTCTTAAAAATATGATTCCTGCATATTTAACGGCTGTTGGTACTCAGTCATCTTCTGCTACAATCCCTGTAACAGTTGAATGTGTTAATAATAATAAAGTTAATGAGGAAGTAACTGATTTTGTAGTTCCTTTAGCTGCAACTATACACTTAGCTGGTGATACTATTACTCTTGTATTAACATCTATGGCTGTCATGTATATGACTGGTAGAACTCCTAGCTTTGTATTAATGCTTCCATTTATATTTATGCTTGGAGTAACTATGGTTGCTGCTCCTGGAGTTCCTGGTGGTGGAGTTATGGCGGCTCTTGGAATATTAGAGTCAATGCTTGGTTTTGGAACACTTGAAAAACCTATTATGATTGCGCTTCATGCTGCTCAAGATAGTTTCGGAACTGCAACTAATGTAACAGGGGATGGAGCTATTGCTATAATAATCGATAGTGTTTTAAACTCTAATGAAGTAGTGGCAGAAAATTTAGAAGAACTTAGAGTTCTAGAATAAATAAAAAGAGATATGAAAAAATAAATTCATATCTCTTTTTGTTTACTCTATTTTTTAGTTTTTATATCTATATTTTCTCCATCAGACAATATTGTTATTTGCCCTTGTTTGTCTGTTCTATAAGCCTTTATTCCATAATTATTTATTTTTTGTAATGTTTCTTTGTGTGGATGTCCATATTTATTATCTACTCCACAACTAATTACTCCATACTTTGGTGAAACTGATTCAATAAATTCTTTTGTTGATGAGGTACTAGATCCATGGTGTCCAAATTTTAATACATCGGCATCTAAATTTTTAGGATATTTAGCTACAACGTCTTGCTCAGCATGAGCTTCTGCATCACCTGTAAACATATAGCTTGTATTTCCAAATGTTAATTTCATTATAGGTGAATAATCATTAAACTCTTCATATGATTCATAAATTGGAGAATAGACATCTATTTTTGCTCCTTCTCCTAAATCAAAATTCATTCCTTCTTTTATAACTTTTACTTTTAAGCCTTCCTTCTTAACAGCATTTATCATATTTTCGAAAGTTTTTGTATTATGAGTTACCTTAGGCATATAAAAATTTTCTACTTTATATTTTTCAAAAACTTTTTCCATTCCACCAATATGATCTTCATGAGGATGAGTTGCTATAACAATTTCAAAGTCATCTATATTTTTTTCCTCTAATTGTTTTATAAGCTTATCTGCATCACTCCTTGGCCCTGCATCTATTAATATATCAAAATCATTTACTTTAATATAAGCTGCATCACCTTGTCCAACATCTAAATAAGATATCTCTAATTTACCACTTGAAACCCCTGTATTGAAATTTTTAATATCTTTCCCAAAATATAAAGATATTAATGCAATTATTCCAAATACAATAATAGTTATAAATTGTGCTTTTTTGTTTCCCTTATGCTTTCTCATAGTTTCTTCAAAGGATTTTTTTAATTCTTTTTCTTTAGTCAAAGCTTTATCTCTCCTTACTTCCAAACATATATTCTTATATTAATACTTATTATATGTTTTTATAGTAAAAATGTCAAAAGGCGTTGCATTCTGTCCTGCAACGCCCCATAGCCATAGTCAAATTTAAAATATAACTTCTGACTATGCTAATATTATTTGCTTTTTTATTAATTTTATTCTTTTTAATTACTTAGATTTTCAAAATTTTCTTGGGTCTTTAATTTTTTACTTGAATTATATTTTATTAAGGTCTTAGTAATGGTTGAAACTAATATAATTCCAAGAGCTAGTACTCCTGCCGAAGCTAAAGTTTTTATTCCAGTTTCCAAGGACTTCATAACATTCCCTGTAATGGCTTCAACCATTGTATAATACATGCCACCACCAGGAACTAATGGTATTAAAGCTGCTATTACAAATGTAGTTACTGGTGTCTTTAATATTCTTGCAAAAATTTCTGAATACACACTTAGTCCCACAGCTGCCCAAAATAAAGCTGTTGTATCAGAACCACCCACCTTTATTGAAAACTTGTATATAAACCATCCTAATGCACCACATAAAGCTGAAAAAAATAAATTTTTACCTTTAATATTAAAAACTATTCCAAATGCAAAAGATGAGATAAAAGCAGATAACACTTCAATAATCATATTTATACTCCTCCAAATACTCTAATCCAAAAACTTAAAACTACACCAGTACCAATAGCAACTGCTATAGCTGTCAAAAATGCTTCTGCTCCTCGTGCAAGCCCAGATACTAAGTCACCTGCAACAGTATCTCTTATTGCATTAGTAATTGCAAGTCCTGGAACTAAAAGCATTATAGACCCTATTATAACCTTGTCTATATCAAATGCTAACCCAACTTTTATAGATATAATTGCTAAAAAAGCTAAAATTCCAGCACAAATACTTGTTATAAAAAATGAATTTAATCCTATTCCTTCTCCCTTTATAGAAAAATGTTTAACTACTATTCCTATTAAAAATGCTGCGATAGCATCTCTTAAAGATCCTCCAAATAAAAAAACAAACCCAAAGGCTCCTATTGCTGAAAATAAAATTGTCACCTTATTTGAATATCTCTTTTCTTCCTCTATTTCTTTAAGTTTAATCTTCAATTCCTTTACAGTAAAATTACTTTTTGATATATTTCTTGCTAAATCATTAACCTTATGAATCTTTTGCAAATCTACCGATCGATTTAAAATTCTAACTACAAGTGATTTTATTTCTCCTTCATGTGAAGCTGACGCTATAATTACTGTTGGAGTAGCATAACTATCAGCTACCTCTATTCCAAATGAATTACAAATTTTATTCATAGTTTCTTCAACTCTATAAGCTTCTGCTCCACTTTCTAACATTATTTTCCCTGCGTAAGCTGCTACTTGAAGTATATTATTTATTTCCATTTCTTTTCCCTTCTTTTATATTTAACTGCATATATTATACAATTCTCATAACAGCCTGTCTATATTGATTTTACTCTTTTAAAAATTTTATTTCTTAACAAAATAAAGGAAAAAATCTTATAGATTTTTTCCTTTAAAACTATATATTATTAATTATATTTGATATACTTTGAACTGAAGTATTTCTTATAGTAAAAATCATGTCTTCACCTATTCTAAGCTTACATTCATTTTCATTTATTTTAACTTTATTTAAATTTAATCCTGTAGCTCCAAATTCCTTATATTTAGTTGGTGCTACATCTATTTCAAATTTACTATTTTTAGCTCCTGTAATTTTTATTAAACTTCCTTCACATTCATTATCTTGTATATTTAAAGTTATTATATTATTTCCTTTTAGAACTATTTTATCTTCTGGAACTGCTATTACTGATACCTTTCCAGTCATAGTCATCCATCCACCACTTAACTTTATTTTAGAAAGTAATTCAACTTTGTATTCTTTTGTGATATTACTTAATAATTGTCCTAATTCATATACGTTTAAATTGTATTTCATCTTTCTTCATCCCTCACAGTATTTTATAAAATATATTTTATTATACTATAACTCTATACGAATAACTATAAATATCTTTTAATAATTATTATCTGTTTCTATATACTCTCTATCTATATATTCAAGAAATCTACTTGTTTCATTTTTTCTATTGTAATCTTCATTTAAATGTGCTACTAAATATAAATGTTTTCTTGCTCTAGTTAATGCTACATAAAAGGTTCTTTTTTCTTCTTCTAAATTATTTGATTTAATTGACATATAGGCTGGAAAAGTATTTTCTTGAAGTCCAACAATAAACACACTATCAAATTCCAACCCTTTAGATTGGTGAACAGTTATAATTGGAATTCTCTTCTTATTAGTTCTATTTATAATTAAATTTTCAAGCTCTCCATTAGAAAGACCTGTTAATTTAATTATATCTAATAAAGAATCTCTATTACTTTTTTTATTATCATCCAATTCTCTTACTAATACATAAAAATCTCTAAGTCTTTCTATCTTTTCTCTTCCTTCTTTAACTGCTTCAAGACCTCTTCCTGAATATAATGTTTTTATATTAAATTTATTTATAATCTCTACTATTATATCTTGCGGTCTTTTAAATTCAACTTCTTTAAATAATTCATTAAGCTTATCACTAATATATGAAAATGCCTTTAAATGCTTAGACATATAATTTATTCTTTTAATAGACGTCGGAATTAAATCATTATTTATGGCTCTAACTAGTAAATCACTAGTAGCCAGTATATCGTCCATAGCATCATGACTTGGTTTATTTCTAGTTTCAAATATATTGCTTAATGTTTCTAATTTATAATTAATTAAATTTGGATGAAATCTTCTGTATATATCTAATGTGTCATAAAAAGTTTTGAATTTATGTTCTTCTAAATTATTTCTATAAAGTTCACTTGTTAAAATATTTATATCATATTGAACATTGTGTCCTACTACTACAGTATCTTTTGAAAACTCCAAAAATTCTTTTAATACCTTTTGCTTATCTTCACCTTTTTCATTTAAAAATTCATCACTAAACCCATGTACATTAAATGATGAAGCTACAGATTTTTTATTTTTTAAAAACCTTTCAAAGCTATCAATAACTTCTCCATACTTATTGATTTTTATAGCTGCTATTTGAATTATTTCATCTTCTGTTACATCTGTTCCTGTGCTTTCAACATCAAAAACTATTATACTATCTTTTGCAAATTCATTTATTAATAATGAATACTTTTCACCATAAACTCTTGCATTTATATCTATAAAATCTGATAGAGTAATTCCAACCTCTCTATATTCTTTTGATTCAATAATTTGAAAGGTTTTATCACCAATACCTGTTGGAAGCCTTTTTACTATTCTCTTTAAGCTAACATTGTCATATTTATTTGCAATAAGCTTTAAAAAAGCTATTATATCTTTTATTTCTTTCCTTCTAAAAAACTTAAATTGATCTACTAATATAAATTCAAAATCTGCTCCTTCATAGCCAATTATATTTCCTAGCTCTCTACTTAATTTTATATTATAATTGTTATCTCTACTTAAGATACAAAGCTTCGATATATCTTCGTCTTTTTCTTTTAAAGATTTTACTTCCTCAAATATAAATCTAGCTTCTTCTCTTAAAGTATTACACATCTTTAATTGTATTTTTTCTCCATTATCTTCTGCTTCTGAATATATTTCATTTCTATATATAGATTTATATTGTGATTCAAAAGCATTCTTTAAAAAGCTTAAAGAACCATTAGTTATATTCTTTGTTGATCTATAATTTTTAGAAAACACTATTTCAATTGGATTATAAGATTCCTTAAAGTATTCTAATATTTTATATGGTTCTGAACCTCTCCAACCATAAATAGTTTGAAACATATCTCCACAAAGCAAGATGTTATTTCCTTTAAATATCTTCTCAATTATAAAATATTCTAATGTACTTGTGTCTTGAACTTCATCTATATTTATATATCTATATTTTTCTCTTAAATTTAAAACAAGTTTATCGTCCCTTAAAATTTCCTTTGCCTTTGAAGTTAAATCTGTAAAATCTAATCCATGATTATTATAAAGCAATGAATTATATAAATTAACTAAAAAATGGCCTTTTTCTAATAGAAAATACTTCATTTCATTATTCAAAGTACCTTTCTCACTACAAATAGAATTTATTTTGCTTTCCTTATATTTGAATATATTTTTTATAGTTTCACTATAATCATCTAGAATATTATTACTATATAAATTAAGCTTTGCTCTTTCTATTTTTATCAGCTCTATAAATTGCTGTAATTTAAAAACAGAATAGTTATAATAATTACATTCTTTTATTATTTCTCTACAATCTTCTTCATCAAAAACTATGAAGTCAGTAAATATATCCGTTCTTTTTTTTGCATCACTTTTAATTAAATCATAACAAAAACTATGAAAAGTTCTTATAGTAATATCTTTAGCTTCTTCTTTAACGACTTTTTCTAAACGTTCTCTCATTTCTGCACATGCTTTATTAGTAAAAGTTATACATAATATTTCTGATGCCTTTGCTTTTTTGCTATTTATAATATTGGAAATTCTACTTGATAAAGTATTAGTTTTACCGGTACCTGCAGAGGCAAGTAATAAAATGTTTTTTTCTAATTCATTTACAACTAAAGCTTGTTCTTGATTTAAATTCACATTTACTCCTCCTAGCTTTAATATTTCAAGTTAATTTTATCATATATAACTAAATTAATATAAAAATATTATAGTAACTTAGTAATATATATATAATTTATGTTATTTTGTTTAAAAATACTGTTATGTTATAATAGAATATATAATATTCTATAAAAATAGTAAACATAAGTGAACTAACTCGAATAAGCTTAAATTAACATAAATTTAAAGGGTGTCGCAAAAGCTGACACCCTTTCTTTATTAATTTATTTCATAACTTAAAAAAATAAATCTTTCTATATCTTCTTCTATAAGTTTTAAAGAGTTTCTCCAGAAGTTAGCATTATGAACATCTATATTCATTATTTTTGTTACATCACAAACTTTTTCTTTTCCTGTGACAGCTAATAACTCTTCATACTCCTTGCAAAAGATTTCACCTCTTTTTAAATATTCAGCATATAAACCTTTTGCAAATAAGTTTCCAAATGCATATGGGAAGTTATAGAAGTTAGCTGTAGCATAATAGTAATGTGGCTTCCAAGTCCACATATATTTATGCAAGAAGTTACTATCAAGTCCATCTCCATAAGCTTCCTCTTGAGCTTTTATCATAACATCATTAATTTCTTCTACTGAAAGAGAACTTTCTTTTCTTTTTTCAAAAATTTCACTTTCAAATAAGAATCTTGAATATATATCAACTATTACTTGATTGCAATCTGATATTTCCGCTTCTAAAATAGCAAAAGCTTCTTCTTTAGTTGCATCTTTTATTGCACCTCTTTTAACTATTATTTCACAGAAATTAGATGCTGTTTCTGCCAAAGTCATTGGATATTCTGAATTTAATACAGTTTCATTTCTTAAGCAATGACTATGAAATCCATGTCCAAGCTCATGTGCCATAGTTACAACATCACTAAAGCTATTACCATAGTTTAATAGTATTCTACTTTCATTTATATCTTTTATACTTTCGCAGAATGCTCCACCTACTTTACCTTCTTTAGGCATTACATCTATCCAATTATTATTAAATGCTTTTATAACAAAGTCTGCTAAATTTTCACTAAAGCTTCTAAAATTCTTTTCAACAAAAGCCTTCCCTTGCTCGTAAGAAAATTTCATTTCTTTATTTATAACTGGTGCGTATAAGTCATAAAATGGTAATCCATTCTTATGTCCTAAAATTTCAGCCTTTCTTTTTAAATATTTTCTAAAGGATGGTAAACTTTCTTTTATAGCCGTAAGCATAGCATTTAAAATATCCTCATCCATTCTTGACTCTTCTAAAGTCATATGAAGAGGTGACTTATATCCTTTAAGCTCTGAAGTAGTTAAAACTTCTCCTTTAATTCCATTTAAAGCTGCTGCTACTCCATCTTCTATTTTTTCATAAGACTTAATTTCTGCTTCATAAGCTTTTTTTCTTAAGTCTGCATCTTGACTATATGCCATGTTTAATACAACTGTTAATGGTAATGATTTATCTTCATTATCAATATTAATATCAACTTTATGTGTTGATATTAATAAATCCTTATAATTTAACCAAGCATCTGAACCTGTATTTCTCATTTTAGCAATTATAGCTTCTTCTTTTTCACTTAGCATGTATTTATTTTTTTCTATTATTTCTTTTATAAAGAATTTATGCTCTTTTAATAAATTAGATGAATTAATTAAACTATCTATATTATCTATATTTGCTACCCATTTGTAAATTTTAGTTAATGGTTCTGCTAAAAGACTATATTTAGAATTTATAACATCTAAATATTTTCTTCCTTCTGGATTTTTTGAGTCAGTGCTTAAAGTTAAATTTGCATAAGCACCTATTTTATTTAAAAGTAAATTTATACTTTCTAACTTATTTATTAACTCTTCTAATTTTATTAAATCATCTGACTTTTGATCAGTATTTTTAGCAAATGTTTTAATTTCTTCTATTCCTTCATCCACTCTTTTTAAGTCTAACCTAAACTCATCTGAAGTGAATGATGGATATAGCTCTTTTAAGCTCCATTCTAATGACATAATTACTCTCCTTTTATACTTATTTTTAATTATATGCTCTGTTAGACATTTTTCCTCTAACATAGTCTAATTATATTATTAAAATTATTTTTATTCAATTATTTACCACTTATATTGAATAATTTTTATTTCTAAATTCTGATGGCGATATTCCTACTATCTTTTTAAAGGTATTAGTAAAATGACTTTGATCATGAAATCCTAACAATATGCTTATTTCTAATATACTTTTTTCTGTACTTAACAGTAACGTCTTTGATCTTTCAATCTTTATTTCTCTCAAATACTTCATAATAGATATTCCCTTATATTTTTTAAAACAAGTTGATGCATAGCCTACTGATATATTTAAATTATTACATATTGATTCTAGTGATGTATGATTTTCAATATTTAAATGAAGAGCTTGTAAAAGCTTATTAACTGTAAAGCTATCAGTAATTTCCGTATCATTTATTAGTAAATCCACATATTCATTTATCATTTTTGTCTCAATAATTTGTAAACTACTTATGCTATTAGCCTCTTTAATTTGCCTATAAAATTTATTATAAATTGGATGAAGATATTTTTTAGATATTCCATTTTTTATAATCTCTCTAGTATATACTGCATTCCAAATTATTAAATCATCTCTTTTATGCTCTTTATCAACATCATCTATAACTTCAGATTTATGTTTTTCATTAACTATATTTATTATTTCTTCTTTGTTTCTTGACTCCATTAAAAGTGATATTTTGTTACTAAAAATATTAAAATCGGATTCAAAACTTTCATACCCATCCTTCATAAATTATCTCCTAATCATATTTAATAAAAAGTATATACATATTATATTTCAAATATACAAATTCTAGCAACAAATTTTATTATTAATTCAATATCTCTTCCTTAAATATGCAAGATATAAATTAAAACAATTTAAATAAAAAAGTAGGCAGATTCTATTTTATGAAATCCACCTACTATATATAAAAATCTAAGGGCTTTTTTTATTTAGCTGCTGCTTCTAAAGCTTTATTTACAGCTTCTAATACACCTTTTGATGAATTAGTTGCACCTGATATAGCTTCAACGCCTTCAGTACTTTGTTTCTTTATTATTTCTGGAACTAAGTTGTCTTTAACACCATCTACTAAAGTCTTAGTTTCATGTTGCTCTGTTAAGTTTATTTCTGATATCTTTCCTTTTGCAACTTTAACTTCTACTTTTATTGCTCCAGAAGCTCCTTGTCCTTCACCTGTATATGTTCCATCTTTATATTTTCCGCCACCACAGCCAACAAGTACTGTTGCTGACAATGCTATTGCTCCTAATATCGCAGTTAACTTCTTCATTCTTCTTCCTCCTACAATGTTATTTATCTATTTTTTTATATATGCAGCTGCATTCTTTCCAGCAGTTCTACCAAATGTAACTATATCTGCTAATGCATTTCCACCTAATCTGTTTCCACCGTGTACTCCACCAGTTACTTCTCCTGCTGCAAATAAACCTTTAATAACATTTCCATCTTTATTTACAACTTCAGCATTTGTATTTATTTTTAATCCACCCATTGTGTGGTGAACAGCAGGTGTTACAGGTATTGCATATACCTTACCTTGATTTAATTGTCTTGGAAGATCTTCTCTCTTGAATTCCGAATCAGTTTTAGCTGCTGCAAATTCATTATATTTATTAACTGTTTGAACCATTGTATCTTTATCTATTGATAGTTTTTCTGCTAATTCTGCTACTGAATCTGCTTCTGTAACTAATCCCATATTAAAGTATTCTTCTGTTGCTTTTAAGCTCTTTCTTAATCCTTCATCAAAGAAAAGATAAGCTACTCCATCTTTTTGTTCTAATATAGCCTTAGAAACAACGTCTCTTGTAAATAATTCATTTGTAAATCTCTTACCATCTTTATTAATAAGTATTGCACCATTTCCTCTTACTGCTTCTGTAACCATTACAGCCTTTTCTGGGACAACTGTTGGATGTGTTTGAATTTCTGTCATATCTACTAAGTCTGCTCCAAGTTTTTCTCCAAGAACTATACCGTCCCCAGTAGCTCCAGTATGGTTAGTTGTTGCAAAACCTTTTAAATCTTCTTTATAGCTAACTACCATTTCTTGATTAGCTGAGAAACCACCAGCTGCTATAACAACAGCTTTTGTATTTATTGTATATTCTTTACCTTCTTTATTTGTTACTTTAACTCCTGAAACATTACCATCTTTATCTACAACTATTTCTTTAGCTTCATTCCATAATCTTAAATCAACTTTTTCTTTTTCAGCAGATGCTTTTAACGTATCAACTAAGTGAGCTCCTACTGCCGCTCCACCTGTTGGTCTGTGTGTTCTATAATTTGTAGCTCCTGCCATTCTACCAACATCTGATAAGTCTGCACCTAAATCTGTTAACCATTTAACTGAGTCTTTAGCTTCATTAGATAGTTTCTTAACTAATTCAGGGTTGTTCTTTTCATATCCACCCTTCATTGTATCGTTGTACATAGTTTCAATAGAATCCTCTATGCCTTTTGATTTTTGTTGTTCAGTTTCTGCTGCATTTAATCCACCAGTAGCTCTATTAGTATTTCCTCCTACTATAGGCATTTTTTCTAAAACAACAACATTCTCTACTCCCTCTTGTTTAGCTTGTACTGCCGCAGATAAACCTGCTCCACCAGCTCCTATAACTACTACGTCAGCAGTTTCTTTTTTTCCACCACAACCAACTAAAGTTGTTGGAACTAATATTAAAGCTGACATTATTAATGCTAAAGTCTTCTTCTTCATTAACATTTCTCCCCTTAATCCTTAATTATTCTTTAAATATTTACAACTTTAGTATATTTGTTAATTTATAATCAATCAATATTGTGGTCTTATTGTTTATTTTGGTCTTTTTGGTCTTATTTTTTGATTATGTAAAAGTTTGTAGGCCTTCCTATCTTACCATATTCTTGAATTATATCTACTTTTCCTTCTCCAACCATTTTTTCTAAGTATCTTCTTGCTGTTACCCTAGCAAGTCCACTTCCCTTCGCCACTTCTTCTGCTGTCAATTTAGTTTTATTTTTAACATTCATATATTCTATTATTTTGTTATATGTCTTTAAACTTAATCCTTTACATAATTCTCTTTCTTCTGCCTCCTCTTCAATATAATCTTTATTTATTTTTAATATGTACTGATCAATATATTCTTGATTTATATTATCTATATTTTTCATTTCAAAAAATCTATCTTTATAATTAGATAATGCTTCTTTAAATCTTTCAAACTTAAATGGTTTTATTAAATAGTCTACAGCTCCATATTTAAAGGCTTCGTTTACTGAAGCCTTGCATTTATCTGCTGTAATTAGTATTGTATCCATATTAATTTCATTTAATCTAATCCATTTTAACAAATCTAATCCTTTTCCATCTGGTAGAAATACATCTAGTAAAATCAAATCAACCTTACTTTTAGCAATTTTCTCTTTAGCTTCTTTTATATTACTTGCTTCTCCAACTACTTCAAACCCTTCTAGCTTCTCTAAAAATCTTGTATTTATTTCTTTTACCATTGGATCATCTTCAATAATAAAAACTTTTATCTTAGTCATTACTATATTTCAACCTCCCATTTAGTTATTTTATCTGAAGTTAACTTTAAACGTCCATTTAATGAATCTATAATATTTTTTATGTTATATAAGCCAAGCCCTCTGAACTCTCCCTTTGTACTAAATCCTCTTTTAAATATTTTTTCTTTTATTTCATCTTCAATCTTATTTCCATTATTTTTAACTATTATTTTTATTTTTTCTTCTTGGAAAATTCCCACATACACATATCCACCCTCTTTTCCTTTTACTTCTTCTATAGAATTCTCTATAAGATTTCCTATAATGGTTAATATATCCTGTATTCTAATATTGCTAGGAATAGTTTTTAAATATGAGTTTTCATCAATTTCGAACTTTATTTTCATTTCATCAGCTTTATTATATTTTGAAAATAGTAATCCTTGTAATGATAGTTCTTTTATTTTACTTAAACTATCTGTAATTATTCCTCTTGTCTCTGTAGTTTGAAATATATATTCTAACGCTTTATCATTTTCCTCTAATTGTATTAATCCTGCTATAGTATGTAATTTGTTCATAAATTCATGATTTTGAGCTCTTAAGTTCCAAGTTAATTCCTTTACACCTGTTAATTCTTCAGCCATATTATGCACTTTTGTAAAGTCCTGAAGACTAGCAATTGCTCCTACAACTTTACCATACTCTCCTATAATACTATAGAAATTTCCCATAACTATAATATTATTATCTAATCGTATTTCCTTATTAAATATTCTACTTCTTCTATACATTACTTCATATAATAAGTTTATTATTTTATTATCTATTTCCTCATCTGAATTTATCTTTAAAATTTCCAATGCTTTATTGTTTATTGTTGTTATATGTCCTGAACTATTTAATGCTATTAATCCTTCTTCTATATTATTTATAATAGATTCTTTTTCTCTAAGCTGAATAGCTATCTCTTCAGGTTCTAATCCGTAAATATCTTCTTTTATATTGTGTGCTAACTTTCTTGCAAGAAATATTATTACTATTAATACACCTATAAATACTGGTATTAAATCAACAACATATTCTCTAACCTCTTCTTTTAAATCTCTCTTTAAAATCCCTACAGATACTACTCCAACTTGCACCCCATCTTTGTAAATTGGCACAAAAGATCTAATAGATTTCCCTAAATGACCTTCTCCTTCAGATATATAAGTTTCACCATTTTCTAAGGCTAATTTTTCATCTCCACCTAAAAATTTTCTACCTATATTATCCGGAATTGGATGAGAATATCGTACGCCTTCGTTATCCATAATTGTTATAAATAATAAGCCTGTCTTTAATCTTACTCTTTCAGCAAAGTTTTGTACTTTAAGATTGGTAGGGTCTTCTTTATCTGCTAACTCTTTTTGAATCATCGGATTCGCTGCTATAACAAAAGCTGTATCTGTAAGACTTTTTCCTATTGTTTCAGAAACTTTCTTATTTATTATAGCTAATGAAAAAATGCTTATAATAAATATAACAGCTATAAATATAGCAATTGTTAATTTTGTAATCTTTTTTTCTAGATTCATTTATATAGTCCTCTATGTTTTACTTTATTTAATATTTTTACACAATAATTATACATTAATATATAGCTTACAACAAATAAAAAAATTAACATATATAAGTTTACTTATTCCGTCACTCCGCTCAAAGTCAACGTAAACTTACATATGTCCACTTCCAAACTGAATGTAAGGACAGTATAAAACAAATCTATTTTTTCAAATTAAATTTCTAAAAACATTATCTATTCACATTTTCAAAACTTTAATCTTTCATACTTTCCTAGATATAAAAAGGATGAGAAATTTTTCTCATCCTTTTTATATATTTTTTATTATATTTAATACATATGATTTAAATTCTTCAAAGCTTCCATTTTGTATTGAAGCCCCTTTATTTATCTTTCCACTATTAAAGTTATACTCTGCTGATCCATAATTAAAACTTGCGCTTGAAACTATTATACTAGACTCTGTAACTCTATAGTTAACTTTTGACATCATTACATCTCTGCAAAATTCTATAAAAGCATTAGCTTTTTGTACATCTCCACCGGAAACAACTCTCATAGTAAACTTAAATAATTCATATCCTCCAATAAGCGGAATCATAGTTCCATTTGCCATATAAAATACTTTTCCCATATTATAGAAATATTTCATATCTCCAAAACTCATTGTTCTAAATTCATAGTTAATATCTAAGCTTTCATTATTTAATCCTTGGAATTTTTCTACTATATCATCCCATGCTTTTGCTTCTGCACTTTTATTATTGCTTATAATACGTTTAAATTGTGAAAAAGCATTTTCTAAATCCTTATCTTTATTTACAACTGATCCATTAACACTCACACTGTATTCATTATTTTCATATATCAATTCTACTCTATTATTCATATTAAACTCTCCTTATTAATAATTATAAAATTATTATTTAATAATAATTATTATAACATAATTTATTTTAACATTTCAAGAAGTAATATTTTTTAACTATACATACTAGTTCCGGGTAATACTACTTTAAAGTAGTCATCTTCAATAGAGTTTATTAGCTTTACTTTTCCAACTCCATAAAAGGCTTTTTTAATCCTAGAAAATCCCCCACCATTATTTAAAAATCTTTTATTGTTATCCAATGTTATTAGCTTTTCATAAATCCACATATTTCTTTTACTATGAGTTGATACTTTATCTGAACTATTTTTTTCTATTAAAGCTCCTGGACTAATTATAGATATAGTCTTAAATCCAATATTAACCTCTATAATTCTATTAGTTGATGAATAATCTCTATACAAAACTGCATTTTTTATCCCTTCCACTATTGCTGATTTAGGATAATTCTTAGGCAATATATTAGAAATTATTGTTTCTGACTTATCTACCATTTGCAGAATACTTCCTTGAATTATTATAACCTCATTTTCATTTTTATTTACTTTATTTATTATCTTTATCATATTTTGAGGTAGCCATAAGCTATTATGATTTGAAAAAATTAATAATCCACCTAAAGTACAATTCATTTTTTCACTTTCTTTTTCCCTATATGCTATTCTAGAATTTTCTAAAAGAAATTCTTTATTTTCTTCATTAAGCTCTATTCCCTTATTTTCAAAATATTTTTTAAGTAAATTTTCATCTAAAAGTGATATATTACTTTTCATTATAATAGATGTTTCCATAAAAAAATCTAAATTTTCTTCAAAAGCTTCAATTAACTCCTGTTTTCTCATAGTATCAGTTGTAGAACCTCTTCTTATATAAAAAGCTCCATTTTCCCTAATCTGATATGGTTTTTGATCTCCTGAATATATAGTTATTATACAAATTTTTTTATCATATATTTCAACTGTGTCTACTGACACTGGAATTGGTGGTTCACATCTTGATGTAATTATTTGTTGCACCTTTTCTTCATTAATTATATCAATATCATTTAGTCCAATAACCTTCTTACTTTTATCTTCAATGCCAACTATTATATATCCTCTTCCACCTCTAGAATTGGCAATTGCACAAACATCTTTTGCAAGTTCCTTTTTGCTACTTTCATATTGTAAGGATAGTTTTAATTTAAAATCTAGCTTTACTCCTTCTTCCTTTTTTATTAAGGACATTAACTTTTTGCTATCCACTAAACCATCCTCCTATCTAAAAATAACTACTATATAATGTTATATTACTATAAAAATATAAGATCAGACACATAAAATTTTGCCTGATCTTACACTTTTACATATATTTATTATTTGTCACTATTTTATAAGCTTTTTAATATAATTATTTAATTCTGTTTCAGTTACTGCCCCTTCTTTATCAACTACTATATTTCCATCTATATCAATAAGTATTGTTCTCGGAATCCCTCTAACTCTATATGCATTTGCAGCACTTAATTTTTCATCAAATAAAATATTCATATCAAAATTATTCTCTTTTATATACTTAAGAGCTTTTTCCTTAGTTTCTCTTTGGCCATCAGTTAGATTAATCATAAGTATTTCAACATCATCACTATATTTTTTCATAGCTTTTTCAAAATATGGCATTTCTGATTTACATGGTCCACACCAACTAGCCCAAATATTAATTATTACTGGTTTCTTTCCTTTGTAGTCTGATAATTTTATAGTTTCTCCAGCTTCATTATAAACTTCAATGTCAGGTGCTTTCTTAGTTTCTTCAGTTCCTTTTTTATCTATAGTTTCAACTGGCATAACATCTTCTGATAAATAATTATACCCAAGCTTAACTATAACCAATAAAAGAACTAATGATATAACTATGGTTATTAACCTTTTCTTATTATTCAAAACCCTTAAACCTCCTAATTAAATGTAAGTAATCCTAGTAAAGTATTTAAATATCCTGTCATCATTAAAATACCTATTAATATAAGTAATACTCCTGAAATAATATTTATAGTTTTATAGTTTCTCTTTATAAAAGTAAAAGCTCCCTTTAAGCTCTCTATAAGTAGTGCTGATATTATAAAAGGGATTCCTAGGCCTAAGCTATATGTAAGTAACATAAATATCCCTTCCATTGAATTCTGGCTACTTGCAGCTATCATCAAAGCTGATCCTAAAAAAGTTCCAACACATGGAGTCCATCCTATTGCAAAAATTACACCAAATAAAACTGATTTTCTTAAATTAAGATTATTTAAGTCACTCTTAGTTCTTAACTTAAAACTTCTTTCTAATATACCTATTTTAAATAATCCAATATAATTAAGTCCAAATATAACTAACAAACCTCCAGCAACAATGTTGAAGACATTCATATATCTTTGTATAAAAGCTCCAAACGTGCCTGCTGCTGCTCCTAAAACAGTAAAAATTATTGAAAATCCAATAACAAAACCTATTGAGTTTATTAAAGCCTTATTCTCCTTATCATCTTCATTACTTCCCATAAAGTAAGAAATATATATAGGTAACATAGGTAATATACATGGAGAAATAAAAGTTATTATCCCTTCCAAAAATAAGATAAAATAATTCAATTAACCACTCCTTTACTCTTTTGGATAGTATATCATAATATTTGGAATAATAAAATAAGTTACTTTTTTGATACCTTGTTATTGTATAATAAGAAACTATGCTCTTTATATCTATAGTAATTACTAAATATATTACACAAAAATAGCTAGTATATTTTTTAAATTTTACACTAGCTATACTAAAAAAACATTATCATAAATTTTAATATGAAGCACCTTAAATTTAATGATTTAAATTTATCTTTATTGCCTCTAAGTCATCTTCATTTATTTCAAGTAATTTAATTATAGTTTCTTCATCTAACCCTAAGTTTTTAAGATTTAGAAACCTTGCTATTACTGTCTGTAATTCTACTTCTCTCTTTACACCCATTTTTATCTCACTCTCTTAGAATATTACTCTTCATCATGACTGAAGTCTTTTCCTGTTTTCAGTGCTATTCTTTCAGCAACTAGATTCTTTAACAATACATTTACAGTCCAATCAATTGATGTTTCAGTAACAGTTGCTTTTAAAACATTATTAATTCTAAATTTCTTTAAATTTTCAATAAATATTCCCATCTTCGCACCAGAAATATTATTAAATATTATAGCTTTATTTTTTATTCCATCTTCTGAATCATTTGATATAGTACCCTCTAGTACATCTTTCAAAATTGAATTTCCATTTTTATAATTTAAAGTTATTTTATCTTTAATTCCTAACATTCCAGCAAGATTACCTATTGTTTTTATTTCATTTGAATTGAAGTTACATAATATTATACAACTTCTACCTTCTTTAACTTCTGTATCTTTAATATCTAATTTTTCAAATGACATATCTTTCTCCTTCTTATTCATTAAATTTCTATATCTATATCATATAAAAATAATAAAAATTAAGCAACCTTCAAATTTATTATGTTACTGGATATTTTAATATGTGAATTTTAACTTTGGATTACGGGAGTTCTATAAAGCATTTTAACTGTTATTATAAAATCAAGTAACATTATAAATAAACCTATAACATTTGATATTTTCAAAAATCTTTCTAAACTTAAGTACATACTATTTATAATTGGTTGAACTAAATTTATACCAATGCAGCATAAAATCATCCAATATATGGAAAATCTTAATGTTATTAATCCTTTATAATTATATTTCAATTTAGAATAATCCCAATATTGTTTATTAAATATTTCTTTTAATAAATATCCACTTATAAATTCAACAGTTGTTGGAACTATTAAAGATATTATAAGAGTTTCTGATAAGTTTAAATCAAGATATCTATTAAACAATACTAAAATTGTAAAAGCAATACCATACATAGGCTTATACGGCCCCTTCATAAATCCTTCTTTTTTAAACTTACCACATATAATGTAGCTATATATTCCTTCTATTAGCCATCCAACAATTGAGTATAGTAGAAAATTAAAAATAGTAAAGTTTATCATAGTCATAAAAACACACCAACCTTAATTAATTTTACTCTTAGTTTAACCAAAGTATATTAATTGATACCTCTCTCCCCTATTTACTTTTAAAAACATATTTCTCTAGTCATGTTTTTTACATTTTATATAATAGAAGCTCATTGTAACTTTTGAAATTTGTAAGAATAAAATGAAATTATAGGTTATTTGTAAAGGAGCGATTGATTATAGAATCAAATTATGAAAAAGTAAAATTTATACTTCTAATATTGCTAATTGCTAATGTACTTGTTGCAGCTTCAAAAATATTAGTTGGATTAGTTATAAATAGTTCTAGTGTTATGGCCGATGGATTTCACTCTATTTCGGATAGTGCTTCAAATATTGTTGGCATAATTGGAATTGTTCTTGCATCAAAACCTAAAGATAATGATCACCCTTATGGTCATAAAAAATTTGAGACAATCGCTAGTATGTTTATTGGAACTATGCTTTTATTTATATCTTTTAATGTAATTACATCTTCTATAAGCAAGCTATTTAACCCTTCTGCATTAGAAGTTAGTATAGAAAGTTTAATTATAGTATTAGTAACATTATTTATTAATATTTGTGTTGCATTTTATGAAAGAAAACAGGGAGTTAAACTTAATAGTCAATTATTAATAGCAGATTCTCTTCATACTAGAAGCGATATCTTTGTTTCTATTGGAGTACTTATAGCTTTGTTCGCTGTAAAGTTAGGACTTCCACCTATTATCGATACTATATTTTCATTTATAGTTGCTTTATTTATATTACATTCTTCTTATGAAATATTCAAAGACAATATCTCTACCTTAACTGATAAGGTAATATTAGATGAAGAAGTAGTAGTAGATATTTTAGAAGAGTTTACACACATAAAAAATGTGCATAATATAAGATCTAGGGGCTCTAAAGATTATGTATTTTTAGATATGCATATAAAAGTAGATTCTAATTTAAGCATTGATGAAGCTCATAAATTAGTTCATGAAGTAGAGGATACACTCTCTAATAGACTAGGTAAAAAAATGGATGTTATTATTCACGTAGAGCCTAATAAGATGTAAATTTCAAATTAATAAACCAAAAGGAACTAGTTATAAAAAATTAAAAACTTTATAACTAGTTCCTTTTTGTTAAAAATATTGGTTATCTGGTGGGTTCACCTTTATATATTCTATTATATTAAAGTAATATTCTCCATTATATTCTATTTTACCTAAAGCTTTAATCCACTGACCTTCCTTTAAATTATCCTGACAAAATGAATTTAAACCTATAATTACAGAATCAGCTACACAGCAATTCATTTCTTCTCTTGCTAAAATAAATTTATTTTCATCATTGTACTTATGAACGAATCCAGTAAATACTATATTTTCACCTAGGAAATCAATACCATTTTCATTTATTTCATCTATTATATGATGATTTTCATAAGATATTTCTAATGAATCATTAATCCCATTACTTTTAAATTTATATTCATCTATTTCTAAATCGTTATTTAAAATACTATTATTAAATATAATAATTACGCCTATCATTAAAGTAAATATTATTGGTAAATAACTAATAGACCTATCCACTCTAGAATTAAAAGTTATTACTTTAAAGAGCTGTACTATAATAAGAATTGGTAATATTCCTAAAGCTACATAAAGATTTTTAGCAGTTTTAGGACTTAAAAACTTATACACATCCCCAGATGTCATTAAATAAGCAATAAATATTGTTAAAAGTATTAATATTAATAACCATATAAATTCATCTACATTGAACTTTCTCATATTTCCTCCTATATGATTATTGTTAAGCTTGCTGAAAATGCTAGTACAACTAGTGTAATTACCGTTATAAGCTTAAAAGCAAATTCCTTTTTAAAATATGATCCCATTATTATAACATTCTTTAAATCTACCATTGGTCCCAGTATTAAAAATCCTGAAATTGCTGGTAATCCAAAACTCGCTAGAAACCCTTTTGCTATAAAAGCATCAGCTTCTGAACATAAAGAAAGCAAGAAGGATATTAGCATCATTATAATTATAGATAGGTATTTTCCATTTGACATTTTATTTAACATAGATTCATTAACTATGGTTATAAAAACACTTGATAAAAAAGAACCAAATATGTAGTACTTAAGTATATTTGAAAATTCCTTATTAGCGTGCTCTAAACATAATCTTATTTTAGATTTATTATAAAAGTATTGTGATTCTATACATCCACAATCACAAATATTTTTATAACTATTATCATCTTTTATAACCTCTGTTCCCCTTCTAGAAATAAATTCTATTAATAGTCCTATAATAATAGCACATAATACCCCTCCAAATATTCTTATTAATACTACTTTTATGTCATTAAAAGCATAATATGTTGAGGCTATGACTACAGGATTTACTATTGGCACTGAAATCATAAATACTATTGCTACTCCAACTGGAACGCCTTTTTTTATTAAGCTTTTTGCAATAGGCACTATTGCACATTCACATATAGGTATAAAAATTCCAATAAAAGCTGCAAATAATATGGATATAAATTTATTTTGGGGTAATATTTTTTTTACTATGTCTTCTGAAATATACATTTGTATAGCTGCTGAAATTATAGAACCAATCAATATAAATGGTAAAGCTTCTAATATCATACTTATAAATATAGTTGCCCATTTTTCTAACCCTAAAGTCACCTTATTTTTCTCCCTTCTTAAAAAGAGTTGAAAGTTTTCTAGATAATAACCCCTTTTTAAAATAACTACTTGATTTTAAATCACTATCTAATACATCTATACTTTTTGAATATATTATTGGAGCTGTAAAATTAATATTTTCAATTATTTTTATTAACGTACTCTTTTTACTTTTATCTACTAAATTCAAATTATTTAACACAATAAGCTTACTTGACTGTATAAATGGAACAAGTATTTCTCCCATATTCTTTAAATATATTTCTAAAGTACTAGCATCACCTATATAGTAATTTCCATAAAACTTTACTACTTTACTTACTTCTCTATCATTAATTAAAGTACTTATTATATTCAAATCATAAGTTCCGTTAAATTCAATTATTAGTTTGATATAGTTATTTTCTTTTACTTTATCTAAAATTGTTTCTTTTAGATATTTTGAATTCCTTAGGTAAACTATGTGTATACAATCCAAACTTCTTATTACATCCTTAGATCCTTTTTCTAATAAAATTACTAGTATATTTTCATCTTTACATATATCTGTAGTTAAATATGAATTTATAAAAGATGTTTTACCAGATCCTAAAAAACCACTTACAACTTCTAATTTACACTTCATTTATTAATCCTCATTTAAAAAGACTTTTTATTTCTTCTTTATTTAAATTAATTCCTATAAATGAAATTACACTTTTATTAATTTCTTTTATTTCTCTAATTTGAAACTCATCCTTTACAAAATCAAATTGCCCATTACTTCCATCTAATAGCTTAATAATCCCTTTTGCTCTTAGTACATCCCCATAGCTTTTTGAAGCTGAAATAAATTTAAACTTAGAAACTAACTCTGCCTTAGATATTTTAGAATTTGGATAAATTGCAAAAGTTTCAAAAACTTCATCTGCACTTTTATTCTCTATATCATTTTTGTTTAATTTCACTTTTATGCCATTACTTTCTCTTATATTTAATTTACTATATTTATTACCCTCTAAAATATAATCTCCATCTACCTTATCCCATGGATCAGTTATTATTGAAATTCTTGAATTTATTCTTTTTAATTCTAAAACTATCTCTTCTATTTTTTCTTTATTTAACTTTTGAGTTCTACTTAAAACTACCTTTTTTGTGTTTAATATTTGATCCTTATAAAATTCTTTAAAGTTTTCAATATACATACTAAATTTTTCTGGATCTACAACAGTTATTATATTTTCCACCTTTGTTTTTTCTTTAAGTTCTTTATCCTTAAAAACTTTAATTATATCTGTTAACTTAGCTACTCCTGAAGGCTCTATTATTATTCTACTTGGGTTATATTTTTCTATTACTTCTAATATAGCCTTCTTAAAATCTCCTTTAACTTGACAGCAAATGCAACCTGAATTTATTTCCTTAACCTCTATATTTGAATCTCTTAATATAGCTCCATCAATGCTAACTTCTCCAAACTCATTTTCTATTATTGCAATTTCCTTCTCATAATGCCCTTCTTTAATTAATTTTTTAATAAGCATAGTTTTACCTGCACCTAGAAATCCTGAATATATATCTATATTTACTTTCATATAACACCTCTATATAGTAATTGCTTATATAATTGTTCTAAACATTTTATGTGACAAATAATTAATATATTCATAGATTGTCTAAATAAAAAAGCTATAAACCAAATAAAGATTTCTCTAAATTTTAGTTTATAGCTTTTAATTATCTTAAATTAGCTTTGTACTTTTTTAAAAGTTAAATTTTCAAAAGAGTTAGTTAAAATAAATTTACCTTCCCCAACTTTTATAAATTTCACTCTAATCTTGTCTCCTACAGAGCTTAAAGCCACTTCTCTTGAAGTCTCTGTTGAAACTGTATAAATATTTTCACTACCTTTAATCTTTATATCATAAATACTAGTTCCATCTTTTACTACTAATCCTATTCTTTCTATTTCTCCTTCTAAAACTTCCTCGCTATTGCTTCCTTCTAGAGAAATATTAGTATTAGTTAGACCTTCTAAATAATTATTAAGAGTTGACTGAAGTGAATCACCAACACCAACTACATTATAATTTTTCACATTTACCATAGCATATTGTTTTACTAATCCATTAGAATCCTTTAAAGTAGTAAAATAAGTAGGTTCATTTTGTATATTTATTAGATATGGGAAAGTTGCTGTATATTTATATTGTTGAACCTTACCTTCTGCTGACTTCATACTTGCTGTTTCTGTTGCTCCTGAAGTCTTATACATACTTGTTTCTCCAGTTCTAGTATTAGTTAAAGTAAATCCAACTAAACCTTCATCATTTCCTACTGATGTTATTCCAGTATAGTAATAGCAAGTATCATTATTATATATTAAATTCATTCCCTCTGTAGTTTTCAGCTTGTCCTTGTCACTAAAATTGAATATTCCATGTACAAGTTCTCCCCATTTATCTATATAATTCATTATATATCTATCTGGTTGAATTCGATCTATCCATTTTGGTGCATCATTTATATCATATACCTCTGAATCTCCTGTTTGTGCATCTATTACTAACACTCCTGTTGCTTTAGCTTCTGTAAATCCAATTGCATTATCATATCTTGTTATTGCCCAATAAGGATTTCCTTCATCATCTAGTTCAAAAGTAAAATCAGTATGTCCAGCTCTCATATCTCTTAAATAAGATGCTCTCTCTAAATCACTAAATAAAAATGCAGATTCTAAATACTTTATTTTAATATCTTTTCCATTTAATTCTGTAACTAATTGAACATCACTTTCATTAGTTGCACTAATCTTTATATATCCTGGAGTTCCTTCTCTATTTGTAATCCATTTAAATAGTGAAGAATGCTCTAATGGTGCAACATAATAAAGCTGTTTGTTTACACTTTGAAGAGTTAAATCACCTATTGTTACTTGACTACCTAAGCTTGGAATCTCACCTAACTTTTTATCTGCTAACTTATAGGCAACATCTTTATCAATTATCGGTAATTGCTTTAAGTCAATATGCTTTATTTCATTAGTGAAGTCTACTTCATCAACCTTACCTATTAATTCTCTATGAGCTTTGTAGTTAATTAAAGGACTAAAGATAACTAACCCTAAAATATATAAAACAGCTACAAAAGCTGCTAAAGCTCCATATTTTTTGTTCATTGTTATAATTGCATAAAATGCAGTTACAACTACAAATACTGCTACAATGTAAAATAAACTTAATGTTATATCTAGTATTAGATTACTACTAAAAAGTAAAAATACCCCTACTATTAAGTAAGCCGATATTAACCAACCTAGATACGTTGAAAGTTTTCCTTTTTTCGGTGCAAAATTTCGTATATTCTCCATTTTAATCCCCCTAATTATATCTTTTACTCCGTTATATGGTATATAATACAATATAATATATTGTTTGTAAATACATTTTCACTAAATTTTTTAATAAAACATTTTATAGATTTAGTTTACTATTTTGTAAATTATTGTATAATGATATTAGTATAAATTTTAGAGGTGTAAAAATGAATAGATTAGAACTAAAATCAAAAGCAAAGGAACAATTAAGAGGTCGTTGGGGAGTAGCACTAATTACTGTCTTCGTAGCTAATTTAATAATTAATTCTAGTATAACCAAAGAAACCATTGACTTTTTTGGAGAATTTTCTAGCTCTGTTTCTATTTCTATTAATATAATCTCACTTCTTTTTGGTGGAGTTATATCTGTAGGACTAAGTAAATTTTTACTAAATTTCATAACTAATAATGAAGAGCCTCAGTTTAAAGATTTATTTTCAAATTTTAATATTTACTTTAAAACTCTAGGCTTATATATTTTAATGATGCTTGCAATTGGTATTGCAACTTTATTTTTGATAATTCCTGGAATTATAGTAGCTTTAATGTTTTCTCAAGCTTTTTATATTTTAGCTGAAGATCCAAGTAAAGGCATATTTGAATGCTTAGAAGAAAGTTCAAATATTATGTCAGGTCATAAATGGGATTTCTTTGTATTAGAATTATCCTTTATAGGTTGGTGGCTTTTAGCTATTCTTACCTTTGGTATAGCTGGGTTATGGATTTCTCCTTATCAAAATTTAACAGAAGCAAATTTCTATTTAAGTTTGAAAAATTACGAATAATAATTTTCTTTACTCCGTGGCATCACTTCAAGCTGTCATAAAATTATTATCCTCACTTAGAATTACTAAAAAATAAATTATAAAAACTTTATAATTTGCTAAAGAATAAAAAAACAACAGGAGTTACTAAACCTAACTCCTGTCATTTTTTTCATATATAATATAAGTAAAACTAATTATTGATAAAAGATTCTACAACATAAACTACTTTTAATTGCAGAACTCTTAATTAACAATTATTTACCCCATTGATTATCTGTAGCTGTCTTCTTATCTCTATGACCTTCAGTAACGCTACTATTTCTTTTTTCCTTATGTTTTTTATTATTTCCATTGTTCATAATAAACACCTCCTATATAATACAAATTTATTATCTGCATTTATAAAATTTTAATTCTATAAAAAATGTTCATTATATGGATTTAAATATAAAATTTAATATTAATATGTTGAGTTTGATTCTGTTCCTTCACATATTGATATTGAAGCTGAAGCACCAATTCTTGTAGCTCCATTCTCAATCATAGCTATAGCATCTGCATTACTTCTAACTCCGCCTGAAGCTTTAACTCCAAGTTCTAGTCCTACTGTTTCTCTCATAAGTTTTATATCACTAGCAGTAGCTCCTCCAGTGCTAAATCCTGTAGAAGTCTTTACAAAGTCTGCCCCAGCTTCTTTTGATAATTTACAAGCAGTTACTTTTTCTTCATCAGTTAAAAGGCAAGTTTCTATAATTACTTTTGTTAAAGCCTTTCCTTTTGCAGAATTAACAACAGCTTCTATATCCTTTTTAACATATTCTAAATTTCCTTCTTTAAGCTTTCCTATATTTATAACCATGTCAACTTCTGTTGCGCCCTTTTTAATAACATCTTCAGTTTCAAAAGCTTTTACTTCTGTTGTAGTTGCTCCTAAAGGAAATCCAATAACTGTACAAACCTTTACATCACTACCCTTTAACATAGTTGCAGCTTTTTCTACCATAGCTGGATTAATGCAAACTGATGCAAAATTATACTCTAATGCTTCATTACAAAGTTTTTCAACTTCCATTTCTGTAGCATCTGCCTTTAAGATAGTATGATCTATCATTCTTGCTAAATCTTTTTTATTCATATAAGATCTCCTCCTGTATGTTTAACTATTTTTTCTCTAGAAATTTATTATAAATGAAAAACTCTAATAATTAAAGGGATTTTAAAACAAAGAGTATTTTTTATAAATATTAATTCATTTTTAAAATAAACTAAGTTGTTCCATTGTATTTTCCTTAAATGATGATATAGTAACTCCTATTAATCTAACTCCTTTTTTTAGTTCCTCATTATTTAGTATTTCCTTGCAAGTCTTATATATATCCTCAAAATTATTTGTATAGTAACTTAATGTTTTACTTCTTGTATGATTTTGAAAATCACTTGTTTTATATTTTACTGTTATTGTTTTACCTTCTATATTTGCTCTCATAAGATATTTACTGATTTCATTAGAGAATTCCTTTAAATAAATAATTAACTCTTCTTTATCATCAGTATCTGTTTTTAAGGTTCTTTCTTTGCCATAAGATTTTCTATCTCTTTCTACTTCTACTTCTCTATTATCAATTCCACGTATTCTATCATAAATTTCTAAACCATATTTTCCAAGATACTCTATATAAAAACTTTTTGGCATTTCATATAAGTCCTTTATTAAAAATATACCTATGTTATTTAGCTTTTCAACTGACTTTTTTCCCAATCCATGTATTTTAGATATTGGAAGCGGTAGCAAAATTTCAGGTATCATTTCTTTTGTTATAACCTTAATACCATTAGGCTTATTCCAATCAGATGCTAATTTTGCTAAAAATTTATTATATGATATCCCAATTGAAATAGTTAAACCAATTTCTTTGAAAACTCTGCTTTTTATATATTTTGCAGCCTCTATTCCATTATTAAAATTACTATTAGTTATATCTAAATAAGCTTCATCTATTGAAAGAGGCTCTATAATTTGGGTAACATCTTTTAATATATTGAATACTTGATTTGAAACTTCCTTATATCGAATATATCTAGTTCTTAAGTATATTGCATGTGGACATAATTTTTGTGCTATAAAAATAGGCATTGCAGAATGTACTCCGTACTTTCTAGCTTCATATGAACAAGTAGAAACAACTCCTCGTTCACTTACTCCACCAACTATTACTGGCTTTCCTCTAAGCTTTTTATTATCTAGTTGTTCTACTGATGCAAAAAATGCATCCATATCTACATGTAAAATCAACCTTTCCATATTTACTCCCTTTAAGCTAAGGCTTCAGCAAACATCCCTTTATTTTTCGACTTTATAAAGCAATATACTCCTTGAGCTAATAGTTCATCTATATAGTTTCTTTTATCAGAAATATTTATAAATGATAATATAGATATTGCAATAATAGTTCTAAAACCTTTATCCATATAATATTCATATTCACTTTCTTCTTCACAAAGAGTATCTACTACGTCTTCAATTAAATCAATGTTTTTTCTCATATCATTATTTGATAATACTCCTAGTAAAGGTAAGAATTGTTGAGCTAACTTTATATCTCTTTTTTCTAATTGTAGCATAAATTCTATTGTTCTATACATATTTCCTGAAGAACCATTTAACATTATTGCATTAGTTAGTCCTTGAATACTATTTTTTGACTTAATATTTAAATCTGTCATATGACTATAAATAGTCTCTATAAACTCATCAATTGTACTAACATCTATGTCGTTCAATGCCCATAATGCACAAACTAAATAGTCATCTTCTCCAGTTATATTATAATATTTTTCCTTTAACAAAATATAAACTTCCTTCATTTTATATGCAATTTCATTCTTATCCTTATTATTACCATACTTAGCTATAACAAATGCTGTTAGTACTAAGTAATCACATTCATTAAATCCTTGAAATTTAAGAATATCCATAACTTCATATATATCATCTATTAGTTGATTTTCATTACCTTCTTCTAATGAAATTAATAAAGATAGAATATAAAGCATGTCCCCTCTAAAAGGTGACACCCTAGAAGAAGTTCCCTTTATATACTTTCTAATTTCTTTTACTTTTTCAAATGGAATTTCTTTTTTGTAATGAGCGAAAACTAAAGATGCAAAATGGTTAATTAAATCTCCATCATTTCTAAGATCTTTTTTTGCATTTCTATAGTTCTCAATTGTCAGATTAATTCTGTCTATGAGAAGTTTCTCCATATATAATATTCCCTCACTTTACTTTAAGCATATTAATTACTCAAGACTATTATACTATAAAAACTGTGTCAGTTTTATAACAAAATTATAACAATTTATAAAAATTAAATTAAAGGTTCTCCTTTTATCTAAAGTTTAGGTAATACATAATATGTTTAGCTAATGCTATTGTTTACTTATTTAAGGCTATTTTATAGTTATATGATACATTTATAATTTTTAGTAATAATTATGTTTATAAATAAACTAAAAAAGAAAGATTATATATCATACATTTATAAATATTTTAAGTAGCTAAAATAAAGTGAATAATATTTTTTTTATAGGCAATAATACTAATGGATACATCGATTAGTATCCTCTTAGTATTATGAAAAAAGATGGGAGACTTAATAAATCTCTCATCTTTTTATTTCTTATATAAGAAAGTATTATCCTTTATAAGCTTCTAACATAAAACCCTTTATTATATACTTCTTTATCATATTTTATCTCAATACCATTACATAACTTCTCATCTTTTTTAGCTATAACGAATTTTACATCACTAATTATAACTTCAAAATCTTCATCTGAAATAAAATCTGCATATAAATCATATGCAGGCTTTCCACAACCGATAGCTACTACCTTTACTCTTATTTGATTATAGTTGCTTTTTTCCACTTCACTTAACAATGCCTCTTTAGTTTTTTCATCAAATATTATGTTCATTTTATCCTCCTTTAGTTTTTTAATACTCATTTTAAGTTTAATTGTATATTATTCCTAAAATTAAAAATAATATAGTATATATTATACTACTATATTGTTTTCATATTTCAACTATTAGTTTTATATCACTATAAATGATATCTTCATATATTATAATAATAAATAATTTAAAGGTGATATCATGAAAAGTGATTATAAAAACTTAAATCTTAACTGCTCATTAGACTTACCTTATCCACAGATTGAAGTATGTAAAAAAAATATAGATTATGCTAACTTAATTAAAGTTAATTATTGTGGTATGGTTTCAGAATTAACAGCAGTAGCTCAATATACTTACCATGAATTAATAACTGATGATTATGTTAAAAACACTTTAAGAGGAATTGTAATTGTTGAAATGCATCATTTAGAAATCATTGGAGAGCTAATTTCTGCACTTGGTGGTAATCCTACTTTTTCTATAAAGAAGAAAGGTAAAGACTTTCATTGGAATTCAAAATTTATAAATACAGATAACTCACTAAAAAAACTACTTATATCAGATATTTCTATGGAAAAAGAATCTATAAAACAATATAGAAAAACTGCTAGTGTAGTAAAAGATGAAAACATAATTGCCATAATTAATAGAATAATATTAGATGAGGAGCATCACATAAACCTTTTAAATAGGTTGTATGAAAGAGAGTTAGGTAATTAATTTAACTTTTTGTTTAATTAATAATGGAATTATGTTATAATGACCTTGTTATTATAATTATTTGATTATTACAATATTTCTTAAATATAAAGGAGTTTTAAGTATGGGTTTCAAAGATAAGATGAGTAAATATTTTACAGATGCATATATGGAAAAATACGGTGATAGAATGACCAGTACTGCTGGTACTGTTTTATCTGTAAAAATTGAAGAAAAAAACATATTAGGTATTATGAGAAAATTAACTATTAATATTTTAATAAAGCCAGATATGGGTAAAGGTGTAGTTAAAACTCAATATAAAGCTAAAAAATGGTTTAAAAAGCCAACTTTTATTGAAGTTAAACAAGGTCATAAAGTAATAATTATGGGAATTGAAGGTGAAAAAGGTAAGGCTGATTCAGAAGTTATTACTATTTCAAATATAGCTAACTTAACTACTAAGAAAGACTTACAACCATTCGATCACAGTCAAATAAAGAAAGCAAGGCAGCAAGCTACAAGAATGAGAACAAGATAATAAAAACAGCCTATACAGGCTGTTTTTGTTTTACATTAATTTAATATAATAATCTATTATTTAATTAAAAACTACAAGTTCTGTTTCTTCTATAGCTTTATTTACTAATTCATCTATATTTAATACTGACTCTGATTGTCTTATCAAATCAACTCTTGGTTTTGTTTTAGGATGTTTTGGAACAAATATAGTACAACAATCTTCATAAGGTAATATTGAAGTTTCATATGTTCCAATTTCTCTAGCTATATCCATTATATCTGTTTTATCCATAGCTATTAAAGGTCTAAATACTGGTCTGTCGGCGCAATCATTACTTACCATTAATCCTTCCATAGTTTGGCTTGCAACTTGACCTATACTTTCTCCTGATGCTACTGATTGAATTCCATATTTTTCTGAAAGTGAGCAAGCAACTCTCATCATAAATCTTCTCATTATTATAGTTAATTCATCTTCTCTACATCCGTTTATTATTGCCATTTGTATTTCTGTAAATGGTACTATATGCAAGTTTACTCTTTCTGTATATGTTGAAAGTATCTTTGCTAAATCTTTAACCTTATCTTTAGCTCTTTCTGATGTATAAGGATGACTATGATAATAAACACAATGTAGCTCAACACCTCTCCTAGCCATTAGATATCCTGCAACTGGTGAGTCTATACCTCCCGACAACATAAGCATAGTACTACCATTTATTCCATATGGTAAACCTCCAGCCCCTTTAATTTTATCTTTAGTTGTATATATGTATGCATTTTCTCTAATTTCTATATTTACTAAACACTCTGGATTTTTAACCTTAACTTCTAATCCATTCATATGATAAACTACATATGCACCAACTTCTTTAGAGGTTTCTAATGAGTTTTTAGGAAATAATTTATTTGCTCTATTTGTCTCGATTTTAAAGTTTTTTGGATTTGCTTCTTTAACTTTTCTTAGTGCTTCTTCCTTAATTGCTTCCATATCCCTTGGAACTTCTGTTACTATACAAACTTCTGAAACCCCAAAAACTTTTCTTACTCTTTCTGCAGCTTCTTCTATATCATCAGCTTTAATAAAGTATCTTCCCTGATCTGATATTAAGCTATATTCTATTCCCTTTAGTTTTTTCTTTATATTATCTCTAAGCTTTTTTTCAAATTTATTTCTATTTAAACCCTTTAAAAAAATTTCTGATGCATATTTAACTAATATCAATTTATTCATTTTTTGACTCTCCTTAAAAATGTTAATGAGCTTTTTAGAACTTCTATAACTTTATCAACTTCTTCTTTAGTATTAAACTTTGAAAATGAAAATCTGATAGCACTTTCTATTTCTTTATTGCTTAATCCTAAAGCTTTTATTACATAACTTCCTGCTACTACACTACTTTTTGATGTACAAGCAGAACCAGTAGCTACAAAAATATCTCTATCCTCTAATAAATGAAGTAACACTTCAGCTCTTACTCCAATAAAAGAAACATTTAATATATATGGTGTAAAATCACATCTTAGTGGACTATTTATTCTTATATTATCTATTTCTTCTAGTCTTTTTATCATATATTCTTTTAAACTATTTACGTAATTATAGCTTTCATTTTTCTGATTTGATGTTATTTCTGCTGCCTTATGTAAACCTACTATAGCTGGAACATTTTGAGTTCCACCTCTAACTCCCCCTTCTTGACTTCCACCACTTATAAGAGAATTTAAAACTATTCCTTTTTTAATATAACAAAATCCAATTCCCTTTGGTCCATGAATCTTATGAGAAGCTACAGATAACATGTCTATATTCATTTTTTTAACATCTATATCTAGTTTTCCATAAGATTGAACTGCGTCAACATGAAATCTTGCTCTAGAGCTTTTCTCTTTTATTATTTTTCCTATTGCTTCTATATCCTGTATAGATCCAATTTCATTATTTACATGCATTATAGAAATTAATACAGTATCTTTAGATATAGCCTCACCTAACTCCTCTATATCTATTTTCCCATCTTTATCTACTTCTAAATATGTAACCTTAACACCATTTTTTTCAAGTTCCTTATAGGCCATTAAAACTGAATGATGCTCAAAAATTGTAGTAATAACATGATGCCCTGTTTTAACTAAACCTTTAATTATTAAGTTGTTTGCTTCACTTCCACCTGAAGTAAAGTATATTTCTTCCTTAGATGCATTTATGCTTTTACCTAAAAATTCTCTTGCTTCTGTAAGTCTTTTTTCAGACTTTATTCCTATCTTATGGAGAGAAGATGGATTACCGAAGTATTCCTCCATTGCATTTGAAACTTCATCTATAACTTCTTTGTAAGGTTTTGTTGTTGAACTATTATCAAAATAAATATCCAAGCATTATCCCTCCTTTATTATCATATTACTCTATTTTAGCATTTCCTAAACTTAAAATTTCTAACTATCATAAAAATACCTATATAAAATATATTCTTAAATCATAATAGTAAGATTAATTCAGTATAAATTAAAATCCCTCTATCTTTTTACCATATTTAAACTTACTATATCAAATTTCTAAAAATAAATAAAGGTTTAATTTATTAATATGATTTTGCTCATGATCTAGTAAAAAAGATTATCTCTTTAAATATATAGTTATATCTAGAGATAATCTTCTATTTTACTTATTATCACTCTTCATCTTTCTATACTCTATAATAAGTATAATTGTTGTTATTAAAATCACTGTAAATATTGACCAAAGTATTTCTAACAAAGGCTAATCTCTCCTAAAATATTTATATAATATATTTTATAAATATTATTAAGAAATATTACCAAACTATAATCTTATAAAAATAAAAGAAAGAATAATTTAAAATTATTCTTCCTTTTTAAAAGATTAAAACCTCTAAAGAAACTTAAATCATAATTAAATTATTCCATGGCTACAAACTCTACCTTTTCTACATCTTTTAAAGTAGCTAAATATTCAAGTAAAGTTTTTAGATCCCCACTAAGTGATGATATATCAATTGTTAAGCTTAAATTAGCTCTTTTATTCATAGGTATTCCTTGGTTTATTGTTATTATGCTACCGCCTTCTTCAGAAATATAATTTAATATTCCTGAAAGCACCCCCTTGTTGTCTTTTATCATCATATTAATAGTTACCTTTTTTCCTTGCTCAGTTTCTACAAGTGCAAAAACTGAGTCCTTATATTTATAATAAACACTTCTACTAATATTTACAGTTTTAGCTGCTTCAGTAATATCCTTAACCTTACCTTCTTCTAATAGCCTTTTTGCATCTACTACTTTTTCATAGACCTCTGGCAAAACTCTTTTATCTACAACTAGAAAATTTCCCTTCATAGTACCACCTTCAAATAGAATAACCTTCAATTATTTATAAGAAACTTTTTTATTTTGTAACTTATTATGTTTATTATAAACTAAATTATATTATTTGATAAGTGAACTTTTTTAAATATATATTTATTATTTTTTTGATTTTATAAATAAATACACACTATTTATTAAGAAGATTATTCCTGAGTAGAATAGCACAATTCCCCATTGCTCAATCTTTAATGGTACAGTATTAAATACATCTGCTAAAAATGGAATATATAATATTGAACATACCATTAGCATTGAGACAGCTACAGCTCCAACTAAATAAGGATTACTAAATACCTTAATTTCAAAAATTGAATGTCTTTCTGATCTACATTCAAAAACATGCAGTAATTGTGACATAACAAGAGTTATTAAAGCTAATGTCCTACATGTAGCTAAATCCATTCCATACAATCTTCCTGTCATAAATGAAAGTAAAGTACAAATTCCAATTAAACATCCTCTTACTACAATCTTTGACCATAATCCTCTTGCAAAAATACCTTCACCTTTTTCTCTTGGTTGTTGCATCATTATATCTCTATCTGGAGGATCTACTCCAAGAGCAATTGCTGGTAAACCATCTGTCGCTAAGTTAACAAATAGTATTTGTATTGGAGTAAGCGGATTAGGTAAGTAAAATAATGATGCTAAAAACATTGTTAATACTTCACCCAAATTACAAGACAATAAATATCTTATAAACTTTCTTATATTATCATATATTACTCTTCCCTCTTCTACAGCTGATACTATAGTTGCAAAATTATCATCCATTAATACCATCGATGCCGCCTCTTTTGTTACATCTGTTCCTGATATTCCCATAGCAATTCCTATATCAGCTTCTTTTATTGCAGGAGCATCATTTACACCATCTCCAGTCATTGCAACTATATTATTTTGCTTTTTAAAGGCTTTTACAATTCTAAGCTTATGATGTGGAGATACTCTCGCAAAAACTCTTACATTTTTTACTTTTTTCATAAGATCTTCATCACTAGTTTTCTCAATTTCTTCACCAGTCATTGCTTGATCATCTGTATTACATATATTTATAGATTTAGCAATTGCTAAAGCTGTATTTTTATGGTCTCCTGTTATCATTACAGGTTGTATTCCCGCAAGTTTGCACTTTAACACAGCATCTCTTACTTCTACTCTTGGTGGGTCGATACTTCCTGCAACACCTAAAAATATTAAATCTTTTTCTAAACCTTCACTCTTTACTAAATTATTTTCCTTATATGCTGCAGCTATGCATCTTAAGGCTCTATTTGACATTGATTCAATATATGATGCTACTTGCCTCTTCTTTTGAGCAGTTAATGGTTTTATAGTTCCATTTTCTAATATGTGAGTACATCTTTCTATAACTCTTTCTGGAGCTCCCTTCATATAACAAACTTCCTTTGTTCCTTCCCTAACTATAACACTCATCATTTTTCTAGAAGAATCAAATGGAATTTCATAAACTCTTTGTGCATTAGACACAAATGCTTTAAGTAAGTTTGTATCTTTAAAAAATGCTTTTATTAATGCAGTTTCAGTAGGATCTCCATATAAAGCTTTTTCTATGTTTTTAATATTAAAATCATAATTACAGTCATTACAGTAAACTAATGCTTTCATTATATTTGAATGATTGCTTAGTTCCTCTTTATCAACATCGTATATCTTTCCGTTCATATATATTTCTTTAACTGTCATTTTATTCTGAGTTAATGTTCCTGTTTTATCTGAGCATATAACAGATGTACACCCTAAGGTTTCTACTGCTGGAAGCTTTCTCACTAATGCATTTTTCTTTAACATTCTAGATACACCCAATGCTAAAGCAACAGTTACTATAGCAGCTAAACCTTCTGGTATTGCTGCGACAGCTAATGAGACTCCAAGTAAAAACATTTCTGTTATTTCATTACCTCTAAGTATTCCAAGAACAGTTACTACAGCACATATAACTAAGCATAGTGCCACCAGTATTTTTCCTAGTGAATCTAATCTTTCTCTTAACGGAGATTTTTCTTCTTCGATATTATCTAAAAGATTTGCTATTTTCCCCATTTCTGTATTCATTCCAATACCATCAACAAGAAAAACACCTCTACCCTTTAAAACTGTAGTTCCCATAAATCCTTGGTTTTTCCCTTTTTTAGAATCTTTAGATACTCCTACTGATTCTCCAGTTAAAAGTGACTCATCTATCATTACACCTGAAGCTTCAATAAATGTACCGTCTGCTGGAATTCTGTCTCCAGCTTCTAAAATTACTAAATCACCCAATGTAACTTCTATTGAGTTTAATACCTTTAAAACTCCATCCCTAATTACTTTACATGTTGGGGCTGCAAGTTCCTTTAATGCCTCTAATGACTTTTCTGTTCTATATTCCTGTACAAAGCCCATTATTGCATTTACAATTACTATTATAAGTATTGTTATCGCATCTGCTTTATCTCCCATTAAACCAGATATTATAGTTGCAGCTATTAATACCCAAACAATAAAATCATTAAATTGAGATAAAAAAATTATGATAGGTGATGTTTTTTTCTTGTGGGATAATTCATTTAACCCATAAGTGCTCTTCCTTTTCTCTGCTTCCTTTGTAGATAGACCCCTTGATATTTCTCTTTCCTGTATCACTGGTTGTCCTCCTTAAAATAGTTTCTATATATTATATTTAGTAAATTAAAAGATATGATTTTTTTTACTATTTCATATTTAATATATTTTTATTAATATTTATTCTACAAATTTTTCATTACTTACTTAATAATATAGTTTAATATACAAATTTCTACATATACTTTAATTAGATAGCTTTACAAATCGGTAATATAAATATAGAATATGTATATATAATTATTAACTAAGGAGGGTCATAATTTGAAAGACGTAATTTATGTAACTGGACATAAGAATCCAGATTCTGATTCAATATGTGCAGCTTTTTCATATGCTGAATTTAAAAATAAGACAGGCAATATGCCTGCAATACCAGTAAGACTTGGAAATGTAAGTCAAGAAACTCAATATATTCTTGATTATTTTGGAGTTGAGGCTCCTAGACTGTTAAAAACTGTAAAATTAAAAATTGAAGATTTAGAATTTGATAAGATAACTCCTGTTTCACCAGAGATATCTTTAAAAACAGCTTGGAATATAATGAAGGATAGAAATATAAAAACACTTCCAGTAGCTGATGAAAATGAACATTTACTTGGAGTTTTAGCTATTTCTAACTTAACTTCTTGCTATATGGATATATGGGATAATAGAATTTTAGCAAAAAGTAGCACTTCTCTTGAAAATATAATAGATACTTTATCAGCAAAGGAAATTTATGTTGATACTGCAAGAAAAAATTTCCCTGGTAAAATAGTTGTTACAGCTATGCAACCTGATAGCATGAAAGACCATATAGAAGAAGGAGATATTGCTATAGTTGGAGATAGAGAAGAGGTTCAAAATGCCTTACTTGATCTTAAGATATCACTTATGATAATTACAGGGTCTCATGCACCAAGTACTGCTATAATTGAAAAAGCTAGAGAAGCTAACATAAGTATTATTACAACTCCACATGATTCATTCACTGCATCAAGACTTATAATTCAAAGTATTCCTGTTGGATACGTAATGATTAAAGATAATTTAGTTACTTTCTCAACTGACGAATTAGTTGAAGATGTAAAGAAAGTTATGATAGATACTAGATATAGAAGCTATCCTGTTATTGGAGTAAATGGTAAAGTTCTTGGTGCAGTATCAAGATATCATTTAATCTCTAATTATAAAAAGAAAATTATTCAAGTTGATCATAATGAAAGAAGTCAATCTGTTGATGGACTTGAAGAAGCTGAAATTCTAGAAATTATAGATCACCACAGAGTAGCTGATATCCAAACTAGCGGTCCATTATATTTTAGAAGTGAACCTATTGGAAGTACTTCTACTATAGTTGGTAAATGTTTCTTTGAAAATGGAATAAGACCTTCAAGACAAGCTGCTGGGCTTTTATGTGGTGCAATAATTTCAGATACTCTTTTATTTAGAAGTCCAACTTGCACTGCTCAAGATAAAAATATTTGCTTAAAGCTAGCAGAGATAGCTGGAATAAATGTAGAAGAATTCGCTAAAGAAATGTTTAAAGCTGGAACTTCATTAAAAGGAAAGACAGTAGAGCAAATCTTTAATCAAGACTTCAAACCATTTACAATTGAGGATACAAGAGTTGGTGTAGCTCAAGTAAATACAATGGATATTGAAGGATTTATGCCACTTAAAGATGAAATGCTAGCTTATATGAACACTAAGGCAAAAGAAGCTAAATTAGATATGGTACTGTTACTACTTACAGACATACTTAACGAAGGCTCACAAATACTAGTTGCTGGAGATAAACCAGAAATAGTTGAAAAAGCATTTAAAGTTACACTAAAAGATAGTACTGCTTTCTTAGATGGAGTACTTTCAAGAAAGAAACAAGTAGTTCCACCAATAACAGCAGCTGTAACATCAAAGTAATTTTAAATTTCACTTGAGATTGTTATGTAGTTTCTAAAATAAAAAGGCTGAGAAAATCTCGGCCTTTTTCATTTTATAGTAAAAATTAAGAGCTAAATATTCTAAACTTAACTCTTAATTCTTCACTATTAATTAGCTATTATTAGTTTTGTTTTATTTTGCTCTCATATTATTAAGCATTCCCCACATTTCATCTGCAGTTCTAACACCTCTTGAGCTTAATTCAAATGCTCTTTGTGTTACTATCATATCTGCAAATTCAGTGGCTACGTCAACATTTGAACCCTCTAATGCCCCTTGATATATGTCAAAATCTGCAGTTCTTTGAACCTGAACTCCTGGTGATGGAGTAAAAAGGTTATCTCCTATTGATAAAAATGCTCTATCTCCTACTGCCGTATATACTGGAATTTCTGCAACTTGTACAAAATTACCTTTATCCTTTATGTAAACTTGTCCCTTTTTATCTACAAGAAAATTGTTTTTATTAAAAACAACATTATTCTCTGAATAACCATTTAGATAATTAAGATTTAGTTTATTACCCCTATTATCTACTAGTCTTCCTCTAGCGTCTATTGCCAAAGCTCCATCTCTTGTATATGCTTCTTCTCCATTTGGTGAAATTATTTTAAAATATCCATTTCCATCTATAGATAAATCCGTACTTATTGAAGTTTGTTGAAGCATTCCTTGAGAGTTATCTCTAAACCACTCTGAAGTTCTTGTACCTGTTCCTATAACAGAAGTTTTGTCATTAAGTGGAACACCATTTCTATCTAAAGATTCTGTTAATAAATCTTTAAACCCAACTTCCATCTTCTTATACCCCATAGTAGTTGAGTTGGCTAAATTATTAGATATAGCATCTAATTTATCCTGATTTGCATTCATTCCTGATTTACTAGTCCATAAGGTTCTTAGCATAAGTTTTCCTCCTACTATCTAACTACTCCGATTTCATTTGCAGCTTTACCTAAAGTTTCATCAATTGTTTGAACAACTTTTTGATTAGTTTCAAAACTTCTCATAGTAGTTATCATATTTACCATTTCATTTGAAATATTTATATTTGATCCTTCTAATGCTCCTTGTGTTACCCAAACCTGCGCATTGTATATAGGGTTCTCTCCCTTATAATAGTTATCCCCTACTTTTTTTAGTTGTCCATAATCTTCAAAATCAGCTGTCGCTAATGTATGTGTTGCTCTATTTCCTATATATAAGTTGTTATTTTTATCTAAAACAAATTTATCTCCACCTATAAATATTGGCTCTAGTGCGCCTGTATTTTTATTTGATCCAAGCACTCTATCTCCATTGCTATTTATAAGGTATCCATCATTTCCAACTTTAAAGTTTCCATCTCTTGTATATAAAACTTCATTTCCATTATTAGTTTGTCTTTGTATAGCAAAAAAGCCTCTTCCCTCTATCGCAAAATCTGTTGGCTTATCTGTACTTTTAATAATCCCTTGAGTAAAAGCTGTGTCTACGCTATCTATTTTTGATCCTAAACTTAAGGTTCCAATTCTTTGAGTTACATTTTTACCATTAACTATTTTATCTCTATTTTGAATCATCACGTCATCAAAACTCTTTATTGATAAGTTGTCACCTTTAAATCCAGTTGTATTTGCATTTGTTATATTATTTGTTACATTAGCCTGTCTATTTTCCAATGATATTAACCCTGATACAGCTGTATATAGACTTCTAATCATTATTCTCATCCCCTTTAAATAGTACTTTACATTCACTGTCATAATGCATTCCAAGGCCTCTAGCCTTTTCTTCTATTTTGCTATTTGAAATTTCTTTATTGTAACTATAACCAAACATAAATATTGAAGTTAATACCATTCCTATCCCTATTCCCATAAGAATTTTTTTATCAGTTAAGAAATCTAATATTATACCTAGTTTTTTAATAAACTTTTTATTAATAATACTTCCCCCTTGCCTATGGATAGTTCTTCACATATTTTATCATCAGTTAACCCATTTTCTAAAAGCTTTTTAACTTTTTCTAGCTTATTATTTTCAAGGTTAACTTTATTCGAAAAATTTATTTCTGATATTACCTCTTCATTTATACTCTTATCTGAACTTTCTTCTGTATAGTTTTCAATATTACTTCTATTATCGTCCATTAATGTACTATTCTTAATATCATTGATAGATATTTTTAATTCCTCTATTTCTTTTTGTAAGTCTAATATTGTTTCTGCTAAATCTTTTCTTATCGAAATTATTTCCAAGTCATAATCTCTATTATTATTTACTTCTTCTCTTTTCAATATTTTTTCAAAAGATTTATCTTCTTTTTTTATAGCTTTAATATTTAAAATTATAAGTATAATTCCTATTAGTATTATTAATATAGGAAGCATTTTATCCTCCCCTTCTATATATGTTTCAATTAAGAATCTTAATACATTTATATTTTTATAAAACTAAATCCTTACTAATTATATTTACATATACTTCTAAAGTTAAAACCTTATATATAATTTACTTTTTGCATTATTCCTCTTAAATTTCTTATTGCTCTACTATGTAATTGACAAACTCTAGATTCCGATACCTCTAGGATTTGTCCTATTTCTTTTAGGGTTAATTTTTCATAATAATATAAGTTTAAAATAAGCTTATCTTTCTCCTTTAATTTTTCTATTGCTTCTGATAGTATTTCTATCTTTTCTTTATATTCCAATGATTCTTCTGGAGAAATAGTATTTTTATCTTCTAAAGTTTCCATAATTGTAACATCATCATCATCGGAATAAATTATAGATTCCAATGACATTACTGACATATAATTTATATAATTTTCTACTTGAGCAACTTCTTGAACTGATATATTTAATTCTTTTGCAATCTCTTGTAAGCTTGGCTCTCTCATATACCTATTTTGCAACTTCTCTACAGATTCATTATATTTAGCAAGCTTATCCATCGCACCTTTTGATATAGGTCTATTTTTTCTAATTTCATCAATCATTGCACCTTTTATTCTTAAGGTTGCATAGGATGAAAACTTCATTCCCTTGCTTGAATCATATCTACTAATTGCATCTAAAAGCCCAACAATTCCATAACTCACTAAATCTTCGTATTCTAAATACTTAGTTTTGCCAAGCATAACTCTAGAAGCCAAATATTTAACTAATGGTATATACTTTTCGACTACTTGCTCTTTATGAATTATAGGGCTTTGACATTCCATACTAATAACCTCCTCTAAATAAGTTCTCTTTGCTTTCTCATTATTGTAAATACAGTTCTTATTATTTTTTCTCTAGTTGTATTATCTATATCATAAAATTTTATACCACATATATACCTTTTATCATCTGTCTTATCAGCTCTTACTACCTTGCCTCTTACAACTATTTTTTGATTTTCATAAATTAAGTTTGCAACTATAATATCTTCAGCCTTTATTTCTTCCTTTATTTTAATTCTCATACCTCCACCACTTAAGTCTAGTAATAGAGCATGTTCATATTTTTCTTCCCCTTTAATTTCTTCTTTTAAATCCTCTTCTCTTATATAGTTAATTACTTGTACAACATTAACCCTTACATAATCCCTTCTTTGAATTCTTGTTATATCATAAGGTTTACTTAATCTATAAAAAGGAATATTTTTTTCTGTAGTTCTTCCTATAACTTTACTTTTATATCCAAAAAGATTACCCTTATTATCATAATAAATTTGTTCTATTACGTCTCCATCTTTTAAGGTTAAATAAACTCCATCTGTTACTGGAATAGTTATTAAGACCTCGTTATCCGTTATATCTTGAATTGTAGATTTATACATATTCTCTTCCCATAGAACATCAATTCTAAAATTTATACCCAATTCTAACTTTGCCATGATTAACCCCCTAAGAAAAAATATTAAAGAATTTTTTAAATAACCCTTGAGCTCCTATCCCTACAGATTGTTTTTTTTCTCCCATAATTTTCTCTGCTATATTTTTAATACATTTAGCTGCATCACAATTAGGATATCCTATTACAAATGGATTTTGCTCCCTTACAGCCATAATCAACTTCCTATCTTCATATATAATACCTAAATGATTGACATCTAAGGATAAAAATCTATTTACTGCTGTTTTAAATTTAAAAAAAGTTTGATCTCCCTCTTTTTTATCTAAAGCTTTATTTACTACTATATTAGCATTATTTTTTATTTTAAAGTGATCCACAGCCTTTAATAAGCTATATCCATCTGTTAATGAAGTCGGTTCTGGAGTTGTTACTAATATTAAATCATCTGAGCATGCAATAAAAGCTAAAACACTTCTACTTATTCCCGCTCCTGTATCTATAAAAATATAATCAAAGCCTTCTAACATTTCAATTTTTTTTAGGAATAAGTCCCTTTGATTTTGCTGAAGATCCTCTATATTATTAAGCCCACTTCCTCCTGGTAGAAGCTTTACCCCTTCTGGTCCATCAACTATTATATCTTCTATTGTTAGCTTTCCATTCATTAAATCTAAAACACTGTTTTTAGGATATATCCCCATCAATACATCATCATTTCCCATGCCTATATCTGCATCAAATATTAAAACTTTTTTCCCTAATTTTACTAATGTAATTGCTAAATTTACTACAAAGTTACTTTTACCAACTCCACCCTTGCCAGATGTTATAGTTATTATTCTTGCTTTTCTTTTAGAACTTTCTAGGAGTTCACCTTTTGCTAGTCTTCTTAAGCTTTCTGCTTGATCTAACATATAGTTTCCTCCCCTAGAATAAGCTTTTGTATTTCATCATTAGAAGGTATTTTTATGTCATCGGGAACATTTTGTCCAGTTGTAATATATGCTATAGGTTTTCTTGATCTTTTTACTATATTATATATACCTCCATAGGAGCTTGTTTCATCTAACTTTGTTATTACTAATTTTTCATAACAAAGCTCACTATAACCATTTAAGATTGTTATTATATCTCTATTTTTTGTAGTTCCACTTATAACTAACATTATGTGATCTGCATTAACCTTTTGAGTAAAAGCCCTAAGCTCAGATATTTGCATCGTATTTTTACTACTTCTACCTGTTGTATCTATTAAAACTACATCACAATCCTCTAGCTCTTTAACTGCATTTTCCATCTCTTTTAATGTTATAACTACCTTAAATGGAATATTCATAATTTCAGCATAAGTTTTTAGCTGTTCTACAGCTCCTATTCTATAGGTATCTATAGTTATTAATCCAACCTTCTTCTTTTCTATTAAAGCTAACCTTCCAGCAAGCTTTGCTATAGTTGTTGTTTTTCCTACTCCTGTTGGCCCAACTAAAACTACCTTACCATTTAAATTTTCATGGCAAATATTAATTTCCTTATCTAATAACATAGTAAAATATTTTTTAAACTCTTCTATATTATTATAATCTTTACTTAATAATTCTTTTATCAAATCATCATCAATATCTATATTTTTTAGATATTCTTCTATTTCATTTTCTTCTTCTTCCTTATTAGTATTTTTAATAACTTTATTTAATAATTCTTTTATTTCTTTAACTTCATTTTGCATATTCTTATCATTATTGTTTAAATAATTATTCTTATCAACAATGATAGCTTCTTCTTTATTTATTTTTTTATCTTTTTCACCAATTATTTTTTTTATACTATCTAAGGATTCTTTAAAATCTATTTCAGTTTCTTTTTCTTGAGTAAAATTATTCTTTTTACCTATTTTATTATTTTCTAAAGCTGCTGTGACTTCAATTAGTTTTGGTTTAAAGTATCCTTTAACACCTGGTTCTTTTACTTTTCTTTGACTTATTATAATTGCATCCTTACCTAGTTCATATCTTATTCTAGTTAAAGCTTCATTCATATTTTTAACTAAGTACTTTTTTATTACCATTATAATGATACAACTCCTTCAGTTCTTATTTCTACATCATTTGGAATCTCATTTAATGATATAACCATTATATGTGGAAATACCATTTCTATAAGCTTCCTAAATACTGGTCTTATATTTGGTGAAACCAGTATAACTGGTTGATTATTATAGAAATAAACCCTATCCATAGTATCCCTTATACAGTCAAGTATTCTTGTAGTTGTATCTGGATCTACTGCTGGGAATGAACCTTGCATTGACTTTTGTGTATTAGCTGCTATTATCTCTTCTATTTGTGGAGATAAAGTAACTACAGTTATACTTCTATCTTCATCTATTATCTGATTGCAAATAGTTCTAGCTAAAGAAAATCTAACATATTCAGTTAATAGTTCTAAATCCTTTGTAAGTCTTGAATTATCAGCTAAGGATTCCATTATTGTAACCATATCCTTTATTGGAACTTTTTCTCTTAACAAATTTTGTAATACCTTTTGAAGTTCACCTATAGTCATAAGATCTGGTATAAGTTCATCTACAACAGTACTATATTTTTCTTTTGTATTATCAACAATTAATTGAACCTCTTGTCTTCCAAGTAATTCGTAAGAATGTGCCTTTATTGTTTCAGTTAAATGTGTAACCATAACAGTTGTTGGATCTACCACTGTTAGACCTTTTATTTCAGCTTCTTCTCTTTGATCTTTATTTATCCAAACTGCTGGTAAATTAAAAGTTGGCTCAATAGTTCTTATACCTGCAATTTGTGAATTCTCTCCTGATGGATCCATACAAAGAAGCATATTTGCCATAAGCTCAGAAGATGCAATTACAGTTCCTCTAATTTTAATAACATATTCATTAGTTTTTAACTGAAGATTATCTCTAATTCTTATAGGTTGAACAACTACTCCCATTTCTATTGCGCATTGTCTTCTAACAGATGCAATTCTTTGAAGTAAATCTCCACCTGTTGATTCATCTGCTAATGGAATTAATCCATAACCAATTTCAACTTCCATAGGTTCTACAGAAATTAAAGACATTACATTTTCAGGCTCTTTTCTTTCCATTTCAGTATATTCTTCTTCAACCTTAGCTAATTCTGCTTCCTCATTTCTTTGCTCTTCTTTAAATAAAAGATATGAGGCTACACCACTAGCTACTGATGCTAATAAAAATGGAAGCATTGGCATTCCTGGAATTAAAGCCAAGAAAAACATTACAGCTGAAACTATTCCTAAAGCAACTGGGAAAGTCGTAAGCTGATTAGTAAATGTTTTACCAAAATTATCAGATGATCCTGATCTTGTTACTAGTATACCTGATGCTGTAGAAATTAATAATGCTGGCACTTGGCTAACTAGTCCATCACCTATAGTTAATCTTGTATAAAGCTCTCCTGCTTGGGCTAAAGACATATTTTTTTGCATTACTCCTATTACAATACCTGCAATTATATTAATTATAGTTATTATTATTCCTGCTATTGCATCTCCTTTTACGAACTTAGATGCCCCGTCCATTGCTCCATAAAAGTCTGCTTCTGATTGTAAATCTTGTCTTCTTTTTCTAGCTGTTGTTTCATCTATAACACCTGCATTTAAATCTGCATCAATACTCATTTGCTTACCTGGCATAGCATCTAGTGTAAATCTTGCTGACACTTCTGAAACTCTACCAGCACCATTAGTAATTACTACAAATTGTACAATTACTATAATTAAAAATATTATAATTCCAACTACATAATTTCCACCTATAACAAACTCTCCAAAAGCTTGTATTATACTTCCTGCATCTCCTTCTGTTAAGATAAGTCTTGTTGATGAAATATTAAGACCTAATCTAAAAAGAGTTGTAACAAGTAGTAATGTTGGGAATACAGATAATTGTAATACATTAGTCGTAAACATTGTAATCATTATAATTACAGCTGACAATGTAATATTAAATGCTAGTAAAATATCTAATAACAACGGTGGAAGAGGTATTATCATCATAAGTACAATACCCAATACACCAAAGGCCACCAATACATCTGTATTTTTCTTTAAATTTATTTTATTATCTAAAAGCAACCTCATCCCATCCTTTATTGTCTAGTACGTCTTTTTTTCTTATCTAGCTTATAAACCATAGCTAAAATTTCTGCTACAGCTTGATACATATCTTGAGGAATTTCTTTATCTATTTCTACTGCATCATAAATCATTCTTGCTAAAGGTTTGTTTTCTATTATAGGTACCTTAGACTCTATAGCCTTTTCTTTAATTTTCATCGCTATAGTATCTGCCCCTTTAGCTACAACCTTAGGTGCCTCCGTTTTACCTTCCTCATATTTAATTGCCACAGCTAAGTGAGTAGGGTTAGTTATTACTACTGTAGCATCTCCAACTGATTCCATCATTCTTCTTTGAGACATTTCTCTTTGTTTTTGTTTTATTTTTGATTTAATTTGAGGATCTCCCTCCATTTGTTTATATTCTTCCTTAATTTCCTGCTTAGTCATCTTAAGCTCTTTGTTATGAAACATAAATTGCACAAAATAATCTATAGCAGCTAGTGCCACTAACAGTATACATATTTTTATAAATATTCCTAATATTAAAGACTTAACTTCAACTCCTAGAGTAGGAAGATATAAATTTCCTATCTGCATTATTTTATTGAAATTATCTTTTATGTATGAATAAGCTATAAAGATAACTATAGTTATTAATATCAAGTTTTTTATTAATTCAACTAACGCTTTTTTAGAAAACATATTTTTAAATCCATTAATAGGATTTAACTTTCCAAATGAAGGTTTAATAGCATCTTTTACTATTAAAAATCCTGATTGCATTAAACTTGCTGCAACTCCAGCTATCATTATTGGCATAATAACAGGAATTATAACCATTGCTATTTTACTTACTACAAGAGTGTTTATACCCTTTAAACTATTTTCTGTTATCTCAATAGAGGACATATCTCCAAGAAAATATATTATATTTCCCTTTAATGATGATACAATAAATCCACTTGCTATCATAATAACTAATATTGTAGCTATCATAGTTAATGCTAGTCCTACATCTTTACTTCTAGCAATTTGTCCCTTTTTTCTTGCATCACTTTTTTTCTTTGGAGTAGCTTCTTCTGTTTTTTCATCAGCTCCTATTAAAAATACAAGTGGAAAAGCTGTCATTATCTTTCTAAATATCTCTGGCAAATATGTTATGCTACTAATAAATAGCTTTATTATAATAGGTAATGATATTGATATAGCAATTATACCTACCAGCATTTTAACTGGCATTCCAAGTATCATTACATTTATTTGAGGTACTGCCCTAGATACAAGACCCATACAAAGGTCTGTCAATATTATTATCAATACTATTGGTATTGCAATTTTCAATCCTATTATAAAATAATTGGCTATTACTTCTATAAGAACCATCATTGTATCTGGATAAAGTATGCCTTTACCCATTGGTAAAATTATAAAACTTTCAATAAGCGATTTAATAAGCATATGATGCCCGTCTACTATAAAGAAAATTACTAATGCTACATAATGAAGTAAATTACCACTTATAGTTGTGCTTGTTTTGCTATTTGGATCTATTGTATTAACCATACTTAATCCTATATGTACATCTATTAAACTTCCTGCCATAAGTACTACCTCAAAGGCTATGTTAGAAATCAATCCAAGCACTAATCCAGTGGTAACTTCTGAAATCATATAAATAATTAAATAATAATTACTGGTAATTGAATTTATATTTGAGTAATCTATTCCTCCAAGTAAGGCAAAGGAAAAAATTAGTGAAAACATAGCTTTTAATATTTTTGGTGTTCCATTTGGAAAAAATACATTTGTTATAACAAAAAAAGATGTAACTCTTAAAAATATAAAAAACAGAGCTAAAAAGTAGGTTGTATCTACCATACTTCACCTACCCCCTAAGTAGATATTTTAATAATAAGCTCAAATATTCTTTCTGTAAAAGCTACTATGGTATGCAGCATAAAACTTGATAAAATAAGTCCTGTAGCTGCTACTCCCATAAGCTTTGGAACAAAAGTTAAAGTTTGTTCTTGAATTTGAGTAGTTGCTTGAAATATACTTATTATTAATCCAATTAAAATTGATACTATTAATATAGGACCTGCTATCTTTAATGCTGTATATAATGCATCTTTTACAATTCCTATAATTAAATTTTCACTCATATTCTATCACCTATCCTCCAAAGCTCATGATTAAAGATTTCACCATTAAGTACCACCCATCTACCATTACAAATAATAACAGTTTAAAAGGTAAGGCTACCATTACAGGTGGAATCATAAACATCCCCATTGACATAAGTACACTTGCAACTACCATATCTATTATTAAGAATGGTAAGAATAATAAAAATCCTATTTGAAAGGCTGTCTTAAGCTCACTTATTGCAAAGGCTGGTATAACAACAGTCAATGGTACATTATCTTTTGTTATTTCTTCTGTGTTTAATTTTGATGTTTCAACAAATAGCTCTAAATCCTTTTGCCTTGTTTGATTAAGCATAAATTCCCTTAATGGCTTACTTGCAGCCTCCATAGCTTCCTCTTGATTTATTTTATTTTCCATAAAGGGCTTAAAGGCATTGTTATTTATCTCTGAATATACTGGTTGCATTATAAATATAGTTAAAAATAATGCTAGTCCAATAAGTATTTGATTTGGAATTGATTGTTGTGCTCCTAAAGCATTTTTTAAAAATGAAAATACTACTATTATTCTTGTAAAAGATGTCATCATTATTATTATTGATGGTAACAATGTTAAAATAGTTAGTACTATTAATAATTTTATATTATCAACATAATTTTGAGGAGAAGTAGATTCACCACCTACTGAAATGTTGACATCTGGTACATTTATAGGCTCAGCACTTACAGCTTTATCAAAGGTAAATATTAAAGCTAATGCAATCAACATCATAAACAAATATTTTTTCTTTTTACTCATACAAATCTTCCTTTTAGTTATATTTATTCCTAAGTTTATTTATTTTACTTTTTAAACCTTTTATAGCTACTTCATATTGCTGATTAACTTCTTCTTTTTGTCTTTTCTTCTCCTCTTCTATAAGTAATATATCCTCTTCTGATATTTCATCTAACTTTTCAGTTTTATTAGTAGATGAACTCATTATATATCCTTTTTTTCCAACTTTTAATACTAATATTGAAGTTTCTTTTGATATTTGTGTTCTTTCTAAAACCTTTATATACTTTCCTTCATTAGCATTGTAAAATTTATTTCCACCTATTTTAAAGAGTAAATACATAAGACCAAATACTACTATTAATGCAAATATTAACTTAAATATTAAATCCATATTTAATCTACTTCCTTCTATTGTACTATAATGTCACTTATGTACACATCTTTTAATACTCCTGATTTTAACTTTTGATTCATTCTAGCAATTATATCGCCTTTTAAAACAGCTTCATTTGCTGGCTCAAAATCCTTAGCCTTACAAGATTTTATATAAAATATAGCTACATCTCTAAGTACAACTTTTTTATCTTTTACTTCTTTTTCTAACTCTTTATTATTTTTATCATAACTTATAGAAAGATTTAGCTTTACATATCTTTTTGTTCCTTCATCGCTTAAGTTAACAAATACTTCTCCAACTTCAAAAAAAGCTTCCTCCATAACAACTGGCCTTGAGGCATTATTTTTATTCATAAAGTAATATACTCCTCCAAATGTTCCCCCACCTAAAATTGCTATGATAGCAATAATCATAATTAATTTGCTTTTTTTCTTTTTAATATTCTTCTCTTCAGCCATTATTTTTTTCCTCCTTATCAGTTGTCACAATCAAAATATCAACTCTTCTATTTTTAGCCATATCTTCATAAGTATTATTTGGTGCTACTGGATGATGTTGACCATATCCTGCTGCACTAAATCTAGTAGGGTCTTGTCCCATAACTTCAGTAAAATATCTAACTACGTTTACTGCTCTATCTGCAGACAACTCCCAATTCGATGGAAACTTTGAAGTATTTATTGGTCTATTATCTGTATGTCCTTCCACTAGTATTGGATTGTTTACTGATGAAATAAGTGAATTTATTTTATTAAGTATTTCTTTACTATCTTCTCTTAAAGCTGAACTTGATGTTTCAAATAGTATATTGTCTCTAAGTTGTATTACTATTCCTCTTTCACTATCAATTATATCTACAACAGAAGCTAAATTATTTTCATTTACAAATTCTTTAACATCCTTGTACATTTTTTGTTGTTCTGTTAGCTCTATTTCAGGAGGTATGTTATCAGTTTCTTCTCCTCCAACTAATGGAACTTCTCCATTGTATAAGTCATACTCCATCAAAGTATCTCCTGATTGTCCAGTCATCATTGAATTAAAAGCCTGAGCTATACTCTTAGTTTTTTGAGAGTCAACAGTTGCCATTGAATATAGTAATACAAAGAATGTAAGTAATAGAGTTACAGTATCTGCATAAGTTGCTAACCACTCATCGCCTCTTAGTCCTTCACCTTTATTTTTCTTCTTTCTAGCCATTAAATAACAACTCCTTCTCCATTTTGAACGCTGTTATTTAAATATTCCAATTTTTCCTTAGGAGGTAAGTATGTTATTAACTTTTCTTCTACTATTCTTGGGTTTACCCCTGATTGTATTGCAAGTATTCCTTCTAGCATCATTTCCCTTTCTCCAACTTCTTTTGCACTCTTTTGCTTTAAATTGGTTGCAATAGGGTTACATAAAAGATTAGCTATAAGTGATCCATAAAATGTAGTTATTAAAGCTTTTCCCATACCAGATGCAATATTAGCTACATCTGTTAGATTTGCAAGCATTTGTATTAATCCTATTAGTGTACCAAGCATACCAAATGCAGGTGCATAAGCTCCCCAAGCTAAGTATATACCTGATCCCCTATCATGCCTACTTTCCATTTCTCCAATTTCTAATTCTAATATTTCTCTTATTGTTTCTGGCTCAATACCATCTACAACCATCTGTAATCCTTTTTTCAGAAAAGGATCCTCCATTTCAGATATATCATCTTCTAAAGATAATAAACCTTCTCTTCTTGCTTTTTTAGAAAGATCTGTAAATTGTAAAATTATATCCTTTACTGATGATTTATTTTCCTTGAAAGCTTGAATAAAAAGCTTTCCCATATTTTTCATCTCTTCTAATGAATATGTTATTAAAAGAGCTGATAAAGACCCTCCAACAGTTATTATTACAGATGATACATCCCAGAAAATCTTAAGACTACTTCCAAGAAGCATCCCGTAAAGCATTAATATTGAGCCTAATATTAACCCTACTAAGGTTAACGCGTCTGACTTTTTCATAATATTGCCTCCCATTATAACCTATAAGTAACAATCTTGTTTTTATATCTAAGTACTTCTTCTACTACCTCTTCTACACTTTCAAGCACAATATATTTTTTACCATTAGTTAATGTTATTAAAGTTTCAGGAACTTCTTCTATTTTTTCTATATGGTCTGCATTTAAAACAAACTCATTATTATTCATAGCTGTTACTTTAATCATAGAATCACCCTCTTTATTTCAGTAAAATCATTTTAGTAACTTTATAATATATAAATGAATTTTCTTTATATATTGAAACCGCTTTGCTCAATTAGTTTTTTAACTTAACTGAGCATTAGCGATTTTACCCTTTAACTATCTCTTTAAGTTAATTATATCTTGTAATATTTCATCTCCTGTTGTTATCATCTTTCCTGATGCTTGGAAAGCTCTACTTGAAACAATCATATCTGTAAATTGTTCTGCTAAATCTACATTTGACATTTCAAGCATACCTTGAAGATTATCTCCATATCCCTTTGAATTATCATCATTTAAAGTTCCTATACCACTTTTTAGAATAGCATCCCCTGAGTTAACTGATCCACTATAAAGGTTACCTCCAAGTTTAGTTAGCCCTTCTGGGTTTTTAAAGCTTGCCATTGCAATTTGTCCAAGTGCTGCTACTCTACCATCTTCAAGAACTCCATTTATTATACCATTTTTATCTATAGTATAAGTTTTAACTCTAAGTTCAGTATCTGTTCCTGGGATTCTTACCTTATCTGGAATTTTAAGAGTTTTTAATTCTCCATCATATGATTTAAGATTTTTTGTTCCATCTACAAAGTTAATTGTTCCATTTTCATTCATACTTTCTATTGGAGTTCCTCCATTTGTTTCTTCTGAAGTGACTCCTCCAATTTCCATTGGTTTTCCTGCGGCTGTTACTCCTTGAGCTATTCCTTTTCCTTCTAAAGCTCTAGTTAACGCATCTTGTATATTCTTAGCTGTAATGGCATTTGCTGTTACAAAATCTCCATCTATTGTTATTGTTTTATTCTTTTCATCTATAGTTGCTTCTGTCTTTGTTCCTGGAGTTATTTTTCCAACTTGGAATTTATATCCATTCAAAGCTGCTCCTGAATCAAAAAGTATTTCTACTCCACCAACACTAATTTTACCTGGAGCTTTATCTACTTCTCCACCTTCAATATTATCAGAGGTTAATCCTGTATATGGTTTAGACGTTCCAGATACTTTAACCTTTGGTGAATTAACTGGATTAGCTGTTGCTAATGCTGCATTTATTTTATCTTCTAAATCTCTTGCTCCAACTTTTTTAGTGAAATCTCCTTTAATAACTAATTTAGGAGGATTCCCTCCAGCAGCTGGAGTATAATCTACAGTTAATCCTGGTTCATTTATATCTGTAATTTCAAACTCTAAATTATTTAATAATGTTCCTGTAGGAAGGTCTACATTTAATCCAGCTATATTCAAAGCTTTAGGTGCTGTTGCTGTTACACCATTTTCAAACTTTACCTTATTTGTTATATCAGCTGAATTTATAGCTCCTGTAACAGTTAATTGAGTTCTGACTCCATTTGCCTTCAATGCACTATTTAACTTTGTTTGTACTTCTGCACTAGTAAACTTAGCTGGCGTTGTATTAAAATCTCCATTTATTATTATATTTCCATTTTCAACAACTACTGTAAGAGGTGTTCCTATTGCACTTTCTCCTATAGAAATAGTGTAGTCATTAAGTTCCCCATTAGTTTGTCCTGCAAAACTGAATCCACCAACTGATAAGTTAGTAGTACTTCCATCCTTAGCATTTACTATTTGTGCTGGCGCATCTACTTTACCTGAGGCATCTGATGCACCTTTTATATTTCCTAATGTAGCTGGAGTTCCTGTTATCTTTGCTTCTTGAGTGATTCCAGAAGCTTTAAGTTGATTATTTAACTCATCTTGTAAATCCGCTCCATTAAATGACTTATTTAAGAAATCAGCATTAATAACTATTTTCTTTCTTCCTTTTTCTACATTTACTTGAAGTGGATCTTTTGATATCTCTCCAATTTCAAAGCTATATCCATTTAATTCACTACCTTCATTAAGTTGTATAGTGAAACCACCTATAGTAACAGCTTTCGGTGGTAATGCATCTGTTCCTCCTACAACTGCATCTGACCCTAATCCATCAAAACTTATAGGCTTTCCTCCAACAAATACTTGTTGAGATATACCTGCTGAAGATAATCCTTTATTTATTGCAGATTCAACTTGAGCTGGCGTTAAAGCGCCTGATGATGAAAAATCTCCATTTACTATAATTAATTTTTCAGCCTTGTTAATATCTGCTGATGTAACAGTTCCTGGCCCTACAGCTCCTAAAACAACTTTATATCCATTTAATTGTGAACCTGGTCCAAATCTGAAATCTAATCCAGCTGTATTTACTGGGTTAGGAACTTTTCCTGTTGCTTCTTGTGAGCTATCATCATTAGTTAATGAATAACCCATAACTCTAAATCCATCTCCAGTTAATAGGTTTCCTTGTTCATCTAATATAAATGAACCATCTCTACTGTACATTATTTCACTACCTGAATTAACTAGTGATTGCGCTGTTATATTATGTGCACCTGCTCTATGATTTACTTCTAATCTTCCATCATAAATTGCAGGTCCTTTACTTACCATAAAGAATCCATCACCATCTATAGCTACATCTAACGCTCTACCAGTTGGTTGCATCATACCTTGAGTCATAACTGAGTCAATACTTGCAAGTTGAACTCCAAGTCCTACTTGGCTAGCATTTACTCCCCCCTGATTATTTGATGGCGCCATTGCATCTGTTACATTTTGACTTAACATATCACTAAATCTTGCTCTAGATGATTTAAATGATGTTGTTCCTACATTTGATATATTATTTCCTATAACATCTAATTTAGTTTGATTAACCTTCATTCCACTTATACCGGAATACATTGATCTTAACATAAATTGACCTCCAACCCTTTAAATTTTCTTGCATCTGTCATTCAGCAAGAATTAAGCTTCCTATATAGGTCCAGCTTATAAAATTACAACACTATCTACATTTGTAAATATATTTTCTTTTGCTCTTTCTTTTTCTATAGCTGTTATTACTGTTTTATTTTCTATACTTGCAATTAAAGCTACGTCTTTATAAATCATTACAGAATTTTTCGAACCCTTGTCTTGTGCTATTTGAAATCCTTTTGCTATTTCCTTCATATCTGTATCTGTAAAATTTATTTCTTTTAATCTATCTGCTGCATGTTTAGATAGTGTATACTCTTCATTATCTTTATTTATTGTCTCATTTAAAATATCATTAAACTTACTTTTGTAGTGATTATTTTTTTCATTTACCCTTTCATTTGGTAACTGAAAATTACCTACAGGATAAGCTTTTCCATTTATAACTCTAAAGCCCAAAAAATCACCTACTTTAACAATTTACTTGTCCTCTTCTGGCTCACTAGGTTTGATTTCTTCCTTACTATTTGAAGCCTTAACTATCTTATCATAAGTAAATTCTTTTATTTCATCTGAATCATGTAGCTTAATTCGTACTTTAACTACACCTTCGTCTTTTACTACTCCTAAAACTTCTCCAGTGAACTTATTTCCATCTTTATCTTTCTCATTTAACTCAACATGTTTTCCAATAAATGAGGATGCAACTAAGAATGACATATTACCATTAATATTATTAATTGATGGTAATGAATAATCTGGAACATCTAAAACTGTCATAACATCTGCTATATCAAAATCTTTATAAACATTTTGTCCTTTTTCGCTTATTTCTACTGATAATGTAGTTTTCCCAGCAGTTGTTGTTACAGCCTTTACAACTCCTGTATAAGGTTTACCTTCATTATCTACACTTTTCATGGTAACGCCTTTACCAATCATAGAATTATTAGCATAATTTGACATAGTATTGTTTAAGTTAGTCGCCTGTTCCATTGAAGCAAATTGTGCCATTTGTGTAACATATTGAGTAGAATCATTATTTCCCATTGGATCCATATTAGATAATTCTGCAGATAATATTTTTAAAAATGCATTTTTATCCATATCTTGTCCTGGCTTCATTATCTTGGTTCCTCTATCTGTTGCTCTTGATCCAGTATAGTTATTTATAGCATTAGACATTTCTCTTCCCCCTTATGCTAATAAATTTACATTACTTTCATTAAGTAAATCTTCTTTTATTTCATCTTCTTCAGTAAATATAACCTTTCCACTACTTGTACTTTCTTGCCCATTTTTAAAGTCTTCTGATGAATTCTCTTTACCACTAAAGAAAGTTGTATCTTCGTTATATATTCCTATATTTACTTCCTGAATTCTTATATTTTGTTCTGATAAACTCTTCTTAATATCTTGTAAATTAGAGTTTAATAAATTGTATGTTTCTTTTGATGTTGCTTTTATTTCAGCTCTCATTATTCCCTCTTCTGAAAGAATTTTAATTGTCATTTCACCAAGTTCTTTAGGATATACTTTCACCTTTAGTTCCTGCATTGCATTTTTCATCATAAACTTAACATTTTTTATTATATCTAAGTCTAAAGTTTGCTTATTAACAGCTACTGGTTCTTTAATTGTTTCTATATTGATTTTATTAAATTTATCATAAGAATTTAATACCTTTGAAAATGAACTCTTATTATCTCCATCTATGATTTTAGATAATATTTTATCCTCATCACTATTTTCATCAACATTATATTTCTTTGATGTATCATTACTATTTAAATTTTCATCATAGCTAGATTCATTATTTAATTGACTTTCTACCTTTGCTATAATTGGAGTTTTATTAGTATCACTTTTAACTTCAGGTAATTTACTATTAATCCCATCTTCATTTTCATAGTTTTTTACACTTAATAAACTAGTGATAATTTTTGTTTTGTCTTCATCTCCAATATTAGAGGATATCTTTTCTATACTTTCTTTTGGTAATAAATCTATTAAAGATAAAATTTTATTAGCTAATTCTTTTTTATAGCTATCAACAGATGTTTCATCTAAATTTTTTGATTTTATATTTTCTAATATACTATCTGTTAATGTTTTTGCTTCTTTTAATAAAGCCTTTAAATCTGCAGAATTATTTTTATTATCAATATCTAAAAATTTTATATCTATTAATGGATTATTAGACTTTACTTCTTCTTGTCCATTAAATAATGTTAAGAATACTTCTTCTACATCTTTAGAGCTTAGCTCCTCTAAATTAATACCAATAAGATTTTCATCTTCTATATTAATATTTGATAAGTTTTCATCAGAAATATTTTTATTTAACAAATTTGAAAGTAAAACTAAAATTTCGCTTAAAGAATCTACATCTGAATCATTTCCTGGGAAATCTTCTTTTTCTGATATTTCATTTAATTTGTTAGATAGTTTAGTTAAGGTATTTTCATCACTATTAGAGTTTTTTGATACTAATGGCTCTTGACTAGCATTACTATCTTTTGATTTCACATTGTTTAGAGTTAATTCTTTAGAAGAATTATTTTTAACCTCTTGATTAAAATATTCCTTAAACCCTTCTTTAACCTTATTTCCACTCTTTGAAACATCATTCTTTAAATTCACCCTAGAATTTTGTAATTTACTTTCTAAGTTAATAAAAGCATTTGTATTTATCATCCTTTACTCACCTCCTTTCAATGCTTTCTCATATATGCATATAAAGCAAGCTCGTCAATTAAAATTTGTTCCTGTCTATCTAATTCCTTATAGAACTCTGTAGATTTTCTTTCTTTTAATATATCTACTGTTTTTCTTTCTATTTGCTTTTTAAGCAAATCCTCTCTTCTTATATCAAGCTCCTTTAGTTTTACATTTAAGTTTTTTTCAGTTTCGTCAATTCCCTTATCTAAAGCAAATAAATAATTTCTTTTTATTTTTTGATAAGCTAAACTTTCTCCTTTATTTATTCCACTATATTTTTCATAATTACATTTAAGGCCATTTAGCTTTTCTTCTTCCATTTGCTTTTCTCTTTGTGTTCTAGTAAATAATCTTTTACTTTCTTCTTCTTTTTCTGTTCTTATTTCAAGAAGTTTCTCTAGACTAAACTTAAATTTATCTGCCATCTTTATCCATCCCTTTAGCTTCTAAACATAGAAATTAGATTTCCTAAAGAAGTATCAAAATCTGATTTTTCTTCAATTCCCTGTTTTAAATAACTATTTAATCTGTCATTATATTGAATTGCTATATCTATTTTTTTATTACTTCCTTTTACATAAGCTCCTAAATTTATTAAATCCTCTGCCTCTTTATAAGTTGCAAGCAAATCTCTTCCTGTTGAAGCACATTCTTTGTGAATATCTGATGCTATATTAGGCATAAGTCTACTAACACTATTTAAAATATCTATTGCTGGATAATGATTTTTGTGTGCTAATGATCTTGATAATACTATATGTCCATCTAATATACCCCTTACAGTATCTGCAATAGGTTCATTAAAATCATCTCCATCAACTAAAACTGTATAAAAGGCTGTTATAGAGCCTTTATCAGATGTCCCTGGTCTTTCCATAAGCTTAGGCAGCTTAGCAAATACAGAAGGAGTATATCCTTTCTGTGCAGGAGGCTCTCCAATAGCTAACCCAACCTCTCTTTGAGCCATTGCAAATCTAGTTACAGAATCCATCATAAGAATAACCTTTTTGCCTTTATCTCTAAAATATTCTGCTATAGCTGTGGCTGTTAAAGCTCCTTTTATTCTTATTAAAGCTGGCTTATCTGACGTTGCGCATACAACAACAGATTTTTTCATTCCTTCTGGCCCTAAATCTTTTTCTATAAACTCTAAAACTTCTCTTCCTCTTTCACCTATAAGAGAAATTACATTTATATCTGCTTCTGCTTCTCTAGCTATCATACCTAAGGTTGTACTTTTTCCAACTCCTGATCCTGCAAAAATTCCTATTCTTTGCCCTTCTCCAACAGTTAGAAACCCATCAATAGCTCTAACTCCTGTAGGAAGAATTTCTGTTATTCTCTTTCTTGCTAATGGATCTGGTGGTTGATTTTCAAGAGGATATCCGTCTCCTTGAAAAATATCCTCCCCTTGAAGTGGATTACCTAATCCATCAAGAATTTTTCCTAACAAGTCATCTGAACATTTTACTTCTAAAGGCTTTCTTTCTGGCACTACTCTACAACCTGGAGAAATTCCTATAAGCTCTCCTAGAGGCATAAGTAAAACTGCATCTTCTCTAAATCCAACAACTTCACATTTAATAGGCTGATTTTCCTGATTATATACAGTACAAAGTTCTCCTACAAAAGCCTTAACTCCCTGTACTTCAATAGTAAGTCCTATTACCTGTTTAACTGTACCTTCTAAATAATATGTATTAACTTCTTGAATTTTTTTATTTAGTAAATCAAAATCTATATCTATCATATCTTCACCTAATGACTACTTAAATAATGCTTCTTCAAGTTTTTCTAAAGCAATATCTAAACCAATTACAGCTTTTCCAGTATTTTTTTCTATTACTGCATTTCCACTTTCCATTAAAGGATCTTCTAGTATAAATATCTCTCCTTTTATGGCATAAGCCTTTTTATAGTAGTCTATTTTATCTTCAATTGAATTCACATGTACTGGATTACACTTTATTATTATATTTTCTTCACCCTTAGCTTCTTCTAAAATATTATTTAATAAAGGTAAAATCCCATCAGAAGCTGTTATTTCTTTTTTAGCTATAACCTTTGCCATTTCAAAAGCTATCTTTATAATTTTTTTTTCTTTTTCTTGTAAATATTCCTTGTATTCAAGGTTTGCAGACTTTAATATTCTTTCTGCTTCTTCTATATTTTCTCTAACATTTCCCTCAGTTTCTATTCTTACCTTTTCTAGGCCTTCTTTATAGCCATCTTCAAAGCCATTTTCTTTGCCTTGATTATATCCATCCTCATAAGCTTCTTTTTCTATTTCAACAGCTTTTTTTCTAGTATCCATTATTAATTCTTCTGCTTCAGTTTTAGCTTTTTTTAATATATTAGCTCCAAGACTTTCATAGCTTCTTTTAATTTCAAGCTCTAATGACTTTTTTTCTTGTTCACTTTCATCCTCTAAAACTTCTGCTTTAGTAATATAATTTGTTTGTATTTTCTTTTCAGAGGATTCTAAGGCAGAATTTCTTTTTATAAGATTATATGATAATTGCATCTTCTCCACCTCTTGAAATTATTATTTCTTGAGCATCATCTAACCTTCTAATGATAGAAACAACTTTTTGTTGAGCTTTTTCTACATCCATTAATCTTACAGGTCCTAAGAATTCCATATCTTCCTTAAGTGCCGCTGCTGCCCTCTTAGACTGATTTCTGTAAACAACATTAGCAACTTCATCAGAACATCCTTTAAGTGCAAGAGCAAGCTCCTTACCATCAACTTCCCTAAGAATTCTTTGTATAGATACATCATCAAGAGTGATAATATCTTCAAATACGAACATTGAGCTCTTAACTATATCTGCAAGTTCTGCATCTTCTCTCTCTAAGCTTTCAGTAATATTCTTTTCTGTTGTTCTATCAACTTGATTTAAAATATCAACTAAAGTTTCAACTCCACCAAGTGAAGTCATTTCACTTCTAACAACACTACTTAATTTACCTTCTAAAACTTTTTCTATTTCCTTAATTACCATAGGAGATGTATTACTCATAGTAGCTATTCTATATGCTACTTCACTTTGAGTATCTTCTGGTAATTCTGCTAAAACCTGCGCTGCTTTATCTGCTTGAAGATAGCACAGTATTAGTGCTATTGTCTGTGGATGCTCATAACTTATTACATTTAAAAGTTGATGTGCATCAGCCTTTCTAGCAATAGCAAATGGCCTATACTGTTGAGTAGCTTCAGTTACTTTACTTAATATATCATTTGCCCTTTGCGTTCCTAAAGCTTTTGAAAGTAAAGTTCTTGCGTACTCTATACCACCTTCTATAATATAATCTCTTGCTTTATTCATTTCTAAAAATTCATCTAATATAGTCTGCCTCTGCTCCGAAGTAACAGAAGATATATTAGCTATTTCATATGTTATCTTTTGTATCTCTTGTTCTGGAAGCTTCTTTAAAATTGCTGATGATGCCTCAGGTCCAAGTGTTATAAATAATATAGCAGCTTTTTGTACTCCATTTAATTTTGATGAATCCCTTGCCATCTTATCACCTCTCATTCTCAGCTAACCAAGATTTCACTATATCTGCTACTTGATCTGGTTTGTCAGTTGCATATTGCTTTATTTCATTCTCTATATGAGCTTTTGGATTTATACTTTCAAAGTTTATAGACGGCATAGCTGCTGTATCTTCTCCTGAAAGTCTATCATCTATAATAACATCTAATAAGTTTTCTTTTGCCGCTTCCTTCTTCTTAGATTTTTTTCTAATTAAAATTAAAGTTACTATTACACCAATAAGTGCTAATATACCTAAAACTGCATATAATATTATTTTATTTCTCTTTTCTTTTGCTAATAATTCATTTATAGAATCAAATTCTTTTTGAGCTTCTTCTTTAGTAAGCGGATCAAATGTCATTCCAACTACTGATACACTATCTCCTCTTTCGGTATTAAGACCTACTGCATTTGCTACAGATTTTTCAATAGCAGCTTGTACATTTCCATCTATATTTCCATCTATAAATACAGATGCTGTTAATCTTTTAACTTCACCTGGTGCACTAATCGTCTTAACTTCAGTTTTCCCACTTTCATAATTAGTGCTTACTTCCTCTCTAGAAGAATTATTATTAGCATTTTTTTCTTCTATGGTATTTCCCATATTATTATCTACAGGCCCTTGACTGTTTTGTCCTGCTCCTGCTCCATTATTTTCCTTAACAGTTTGTTGACTCACAATAACTTTATTAGGATCTATTGTTGTTTGTGTCTTTTGTTTTGAATCAAAATCTAAATCAACATTAACAGAACTTTTAACCTTACTTTTTCCTACTACTGGTTCTAAAAGCTCAACTATTGATTTTTGAAGATCCTCTTCATATTTTTTTTCTAAAGAAAATTGTTTTTCTATAGATTCTGCGCTTACTTCTCCACCTTCTGATTTATTTAAATCTTTAGTAAGAAGATTCATATCACTATCTATTACTTCTATACTCTCTTTAGGTATGTTTTCGGTACTACCTGAAACAAGTGCAACTATTGACTCAACTTGTTCTTTACCTAATTTATTTCCTGGCATTAGTTTCAAATAAACTGCTGCCTTTCCAGGTTCTTTATCTTTCACAAAAACTGAATCCTTTGAAGGGGTTATATGTACTCTTACTGTATCTATTTGAGGAAAACTTTTTATAGTTTTCTCTAACTCACCTTGTTGCATTACTAATTTCTTTAACTTAAATTCTTCATCTGTCATACCAAATGAATTTCCTGTATCCATTAGCTCGTATCCTTTGCTTCCTCCTGAAAGTTCTGGTGCAAGCTCTAATCTCAATTCATCAACTGAAGACTTTGGAACCATTATAGTTTCTCCTTCAATCTTCATATCTACTTTTTTTCCTTTAGCTTATTTGTTACAAGTTGTGCATCACTTGGATCTAAATTTGAAAATAATACCTTATATTTAGTAGATGAACTATAAAAAACCAAAGATCCTATTGCAATAATGACTGTTACTAATGCAATTATTATTGCAACTCTTATACCTTTACTAAATGATTTGAATTTTTCCCACAACTTGCTAAAGCTTTCTTTAAGCTTATTCATCAATAGCACTCCTTACCATATTACAATTGCATTCTAGTTAATTCCTGTACTGCTTCAACAACTTTATTTCTTACTTGTATTGCTAATTGAAGTGACATCTTGGCTTCTTCCATACCTAACATCATTTGGTGAACATCTACATTTTTCCCTGAAATGAAGTCATTTGTTATATTATCAGCTTCAACTTGTTTTTCATTTACTTTATCTAAACTATCCTTTAAGATATTTTGAAAATTACTTCCATTAGAATTAACTTTATTATCAGACACTATATTATTTTCAAAAACCTTTTCAGTTGGAACAAAATTATTTATTATCATTTCTTATCTCTACCTTCCTAACTCTAATGATTTTGTGAACATACCTTTTGTAGCATTTAAAGTATCAACATTCGCTTCATAAGCTCTAGATGCTGCTATCATATCTGCCATTTCATTAAGTAAATTAACATTAGGCATAGTAACATAACCATCTTTATCAGAATCTGGATGGCTAGGATCATAAACTCTTCTTAGTGGAGATTCATCTTCTACTATTCCAACAGCTTTTACACCATTTAATTCCTTTGCCTTATCTAAATTTTCTTGAAATACAGCAATTTTTCTAACATAAGGTTTTCCATCTTTCCCTCTTGTTGTTGTAGCATTTGTTATATTGGACGTTATTGTATCCATTCTTAATCTTTCTGCTGATAAACCACTTGCACTTATTCTCATAGTATTAAATAAACCCATAATTATCTATTTCCTCCTGATATAACACTCTTTGTCATATTTAATTTTGAATTTGCTTGAGTAATTAAAGCATTGTACATTAATGTATTTGATGCTTGATTTACTTTTTCTAAATCCATATCTACGTTATTACCATCAGTTCTCATGCTTGTACTTTTGTCTGTTTCTACTTTAATTAAAGAATCATTTAAATTACCAGATAAATGATTTTCCCTAGTTTTCTTTAAGCTAAAATCTTCTTTAGCCTTTGATAAATTTTCTTCAAAAGAAACATAGGACTTCTTGTAATCTTTAGTGTTTATATTCGACATATTATTTGCTATTACCTTACCTCTTAACGAGGAAGCGTCTAATCCAAGTTTTATAAATTGCAATGTTTTGTCGTTATTATTTATATTCATAAGCTTCTCTCCCTAAAACAACATTTTTTATTCTATAATTTAGAAAAATATTTTTTATTTATTTCATTAATTACGAAATTTTTCCTACTTTTATATTATAGTTTAATCTAAATTATTTTTCTATAATAATTTTTCAAAAAATCATCTTCAAATTTTTACATTCACAACCTAATAATCATTTGTTTTGTTGAATTCTATATTTTTTTACATTTTGTAACACTATTTTTATATATATTATCAAAAACATTGTATTTATTTAAATAAAAAGAAAAAAATAGAGGAATTTTGAAAATTCCTCTGTCGATAAATTTATTTCATATTTTCAATCACTTTTAAACCATCTTGTGGAAATCTGTTAGTTTGTTCATTAAGGCTATTGAAATTTCGTATAAAATTTATGTCCTTGCATATCAGGGCAACTCGTAAATGGTCTTTTGAACTCATTTGTTCATATGCTAAATCTTCTTGTATTTGATTTTTTATATATTCTTCAATTACTTTTTGTTTCTTACAACTGTATCTACATAATATACTTTTAACCAAAACTATCTGTTTCCATATTCATATTTTAAATTTACATGTCTATCAAATATCATAAGAGAACTTTCCCCCTTAAGATATCCCATAAATTGAGATACACTAATCTTCAGTGGAATACTTACAAGCATACTTAGGTCCAAATACTGTATGCTATTTATAATTTCATTTGCTATGTGCTAAACTACTATTATCCATTACGAATCCTCCTCTTTTTATAAATTGTGGTTGGCAAACCTACTTTTTATAATACATTGGATATTTTACTTTTTCTACTTAAAGCTAAAAACTTCCTGGAACCACAGGTAAAGCCTGCGGTATTCTTTATAAAATAAAACAGAGGAATTTTAAAAATTCCTCTGTCGATAAATTTATTTCATATTTTCAAGCACTCTTAAAACATCTTGTGGAAATCTGTTAGTTTGTTGCATTAGAGCTATTGAAGTTTCATGCAGAATTGAACCTCTTGAATATTCTGCCATTTCCAATGCTAAATCTGAGTCTCTAATTCTACTTTCTGCACTTTCTAAATTAAATGAAGTCCCACTTAAATTTTGAGCTGAGGTATCCATTCTGTTTTGAATCGCTCCATATCTACTTCTTACTGAGTTTAAAGTGCTTATTGCTGAATCTAAAATACTTAAATTCTTATCTAATTCATTTTTATTAGTTACATCTATACTTTTTAATGAATTTCCATCTGAATCAATAAGCATATCTGTAGTTATATTGAATATAGGTATATTTATTTCCTCTTTAACATTTGCTCCCACTACATGATTTAAATACTTAGGATAATTATTATTTGTAACCTTTTCTGAGTTTAATAATTTAACTCCATTAAAATCTGAATTATTTACTGTATAATCAATATGTTCCTTAAGTTGATTAATTTCATTTTGAATTATATTTAAATCTTCATTATTATAAGTGCCTCCAGCTTGTACAGTTAATTCTTTAATTCTATTTAAAGCCTCACCTACAGTATTTAATGCACTATCTGTTGCTTGCATCATCGAAACTCCATCTTGAATATTTCTTTCAGCCATTTGAAGTCCCCTTATTTGAATTCTAAGTCCTTCACTTACTCCAAGTTTATTAGGATTATCTTTTGCAGAGTTAATCTTAGTTCCTGTACTAATTCTATCTAAAGCTTTTGATTGCACGGATAAATTTTTCTTATAATTTCTATATACATTTAAAGATTGCATATTTTGATTTAATCTCATAATATTATCTCCTCGTCTATAACTTACACTAAATTAATCTATTTATTTACTTATTTTAATTATCGATATAAAAATTTAGTTCTTAATAGGAAAAGCGGAGAAAAATCCCATCTATTTTTTCTACAATAGAACCTTTGCTTTTACCCATATAACTTATACATAAATCTATATCAGAATTTATATTTTCAGTTCCTTTAGCCCTTGAACCAAATAATATTACCTTTTCTATATCAACATTGCTTTTAAAATAATAAATTAAGTTTTCATATACTTTTTTATTTATTCCATAAACTTTTATGGTAACTTCTTTAATATATTATTTAACAATTTTTCTATAGCTGTAATATATTCATTTACTATTTTATTTTTAATTTCTTGATAATAAGATATCATTCCAAATTTCTATAGCATTTATTAAGCTTGCTTATAACAGCTTTTCCTCTCTAATATCTTGACTTTATTATATAATAAGATATTTAAATTGAAAATTTCAATTTAGTGTTAATATATCAACGGATATATTTCATCTTTCTAATTCTATCTTCTGCCAATTTATAACTACCGCAAAAAGTATAATATTCACTCGCTTTAATATCATCTCCTAAGCATTCATAGATAACACCTATATTGTAATATGTCAAAAATGAATTTACACCTTCCATTTTACTTGTCTTTATATTTGTTGCTTTCTCAAAGGCTTCTATAGCCTCCTGAAAATATCCATTATTCATTAATATTAGTCCTAATAAAAATATAAAATCCGATGAATTATAATAATTATCATATAGGTTTAATAATTTCATAGCTTCAGAGTATTGTCTACTATTTATCAATGCATATCCATAAGTTTCAATTAAATCACTTACATACTCAAGTTTTAAATCTAAGTCTAATGAAATTGACTTCTCAAAGAATATTAATGACTTTTCATAATCTCCAGCCATAAAATAACTCTTACCTATTTGATAATAAATACATGAAAATTGTTTCTCCAAACTATCACAATCAATATCTACAACTTCTTCATCAGCATCTATAATTAATACAAAATGATTTTTAGCTTTTTCTATAGAAAAGTTTCTAGCATCACTAAAATTATTATTCCACTTAAAATCATAAACCTTACATCCATATTCATATGCTACTTCCTTTGTTTTATCCTTCGAACCTGTATCCACCACAACTATTTCATAATTAAGTGTCTTTAATGAGTTAAGACATTTCTTTAAATTTTCTTCTTCATCCTTAGTAATTATACATATTGAAATCATGCATTTTCCTATTTTCATAACAAAATTTTATCTCTGTTTATAAAAAATGAGCAGATTAACTGCTCACTTTTTATGCTTTTACATCTATTGTATTCCCCTTACTTGCGTCAACAGCCATAGTCGCCATCATATTTTTTAAACCAGAAACCATTTCCTCACCTGTATTTATTTGAATTTTCATTAATGACAACTGAACTGCATTTGCTAAAGCTCCTTGACTTCTTGCCATTGATAGTCTACCTATATCCATCTTTATTATCTCCTATATTATTTAGTTACTTCAAAAAATAAGTCTGCATTATAATCTTTGAATTCTTCCATATGATCTGCTAATTTAAATAAACCTTCTATTTGTTCATTTGTAAAGTTACTCATCTGACTATTTGAAAGTAATTTTAAATAAGTTGGAAATTTATTTACTATAGTAAGTCCAGCTAATTTTATATGTTCTTCCAGCAACTCACTAGTATATACTCTTTTGTGTCCAACTTTAAAATCAGACTCATCTAATTGGGTTATTTCTCCAATTATATTTAAACAGACACCATAATTTCTATGAAGAGATTTTGCATTAGGAACAATAATTATTATTTTACCATTATCACCTAGCCAACTTTTCATTTTCTTTAACACTAAAACTGGGTCTTCTAGATGTTCTAAAATATTAGTTGCAACAATAGCATCAAACTTTATATCTGGATTAAAATCTTCGAAATACTCATTGAACAAACTAACTTTATTATTATACTTTTCTCTATGCTTCTCTATTAGCTTACTTGAACCATCAACCACAAAAGAATGCCCGCTTTTTTTAATTATTTTTTCTGTATACGCCCCTGTTCCTATCCCCATCTCCAGTATATTATATCCACTAATTTTCGAAACAACAATATTGCTCAAATAATCTAAAAATTTGTCTTCTACTTTAACACCATCATCTGGTTTTATATATATATCAGCAATAACATCACATTTACTCAACATAAGCACACACTCCACTCGTAAATATATATCTATTAATATAACAATAAATTAATTTAGACTTAATTACTTAGTTATAACTACACTTCCACAAACATCACTTAAAGGCACATATCCTATATTATACTTTTGACAAAAATCTATTACAGCACTTTTAGCTCCCTTAAACATTGCATTATTATAGTCATGAACTATAATGTATCCTCCATGAACTAAATTTTTATAGAAATACTCTAACCCATCATATATTGGTTTATACAAATCTGCGTCAATGCTAACAAAAACGTATTTTTCTTGTAAATTTTCTGCCGTTTTAGGAAAATATCCTTTTCTTATAATACAATTTTCAGGATATTCCATGTTACTTATTACGCTATCTAAATTGCAATCTGAAAATTGTTTAGATATATTGGTCGAAAATTTTTTATTTTTATCAATACAAATATCATTCATATCAAATCCACTAAAGGTATCAAACAAATATAATTTCCTTTCTGGAAAAAGCTTGTTTATTATTTTAGCAAAATCTCCCTTATACACTCCAAGTTCTGCAACACATCCCTTTATTTTTTTTGAGTTAATTTCATATGCAATTAACTCTATTGAAGACATTCTTACATAATCTGATTTATTATAATCATAAAAATTAAATTCCCTAGTTCTTCCTAGTAAAGGCATATTACAATTATAGCATCCCTCTATCTTCTTATCTTCTTTTAAAAGCTCTGATAAGATATTAAAGTTTGCTATCTCATCTATTTTTTTATTTATTTCTTTCTCTATTCTTTTTAATACTTGACTGTTATCTAAAGTTGTTGCAATAATTTTGCTCTTTTCTACTCCATATTTTTCTAGTCTTTCATTAATATAATCATAATTTCCACTTGCAATAATAACATATTCATATTTCAAATTTTCAATTTCTGAAATTGGAACCACCCTAATACCATCTATATAAGTTCCATGTTTCATAGTATCATCATCAATGAAAGCTACTATTTCAACTTTATTCATATTTATACTTTGCTTTAAAATGGAATAAATTCCTCCTGTGCCAAATATCAAAACTTTAATCATATTGCACCTACTTTCGAGTGTTTTATTTCTATATATTCCGGACATATTATCTCATTTTCTGTAATATTCAAACTGTAACATTCATTGTTATACTCAAATCCTAAATCTTTATAAAAATTCTTTATTGATTTATTTTTTTCAGTAATAATATATTCACCTCTTAATAATTTCACATTATTACTCTTGGCCATATCATAAATAAATGACATAAAAGCTATTTCTATATTTCTCCCCATAACCCTACAACTAAGTAAAAATACATCAATGTTCCATGATTCAACATCTGCTGTATTAACAATACATACACCAACTATTCCGTTATCACCAAATTTATCCTTTGCTTTAATATAAAAAACAATATAGTTATCAGAATAAGCCATTAGAGAAGTTTCTTCCTCTGAATAACGTCTGTTAGTAATATTAAATTGATTTGTTTTCTGAATCAATTGAGTTATTCTTGGTAAGGAGTATCTATCAGCTTCTTTTATTTGAACAACTATTTCTAAGCTTTTATAATAATCTTCAAGATTTTGAAATTCAAGCTTTTTTGACAACAATTTCCCTCTAGCTTTATATAATTCTGTTTTAATTTTATCTTCCTCAGTTAACTTCAAAAAATTAAATAAATTACTTTCTAGTAATTTATTTATATTATTAGGAAGATCATTATCAACATTTATAATGCTAATTTCTTCATTAAAAACCTGTTTAATTAATTCACATTCTGCTTTGTTATCGTCAATAAATACTAAATCAGAATAAGTAATATTAAGTTCACTAGCAATTTCTTTTACATTTGTAGCTTTATCATTCCAATTTATTTTTATAGCTGCAAAATCCTTTTCCCTTAATATCATTTCCGGATGTTCATTTATAACCTTAATAGCATCATCGTAATTATTCTTACTATTTACTGCAAGCAACATTCCATTTTTTTTAAGATTCAATAACACTCTTTGAAAGTCTTTATAGCACTTTCCTGGATAATCTTCTCCAAGTTTTATTCCATCTATTTCGTCTTCTCCAACTATCCCACCCCATAAAGTATTATCTAAATCAAGAATCATACATTTTTTTCTAATACCAAATATAGCTTGTACATATTTTCGATATTCCTTTGATAACTCTATGTAATATGACGGTTTATATGGATTTTTATACAAATACCATTTCCCATAATCACATATCGATTTTTTACCAATATTTGAAGCTATTTGTTCATTATCAAGAATATGTACATTGGAATATCTACTAGCTATATCTAGAAGGATAAAGTTTACTTTTCTAATAAAACTAATTTGACTATCTTCTGAACTATAATCACTCAAACTATTTATTGAATATATAGGCGTAATAAAATTATTTATTATTATATTTGTTCTACTGTTTTTATTAATATTATCTATAATACTAATAAATTGTTCTGTAATGTCCTTTATTATTTTATTTGTATTTAAAGAATTAAAATCTTCATATATACTTGGATATAACTCCTCTAATCTAATGGCTAATATAGTTATATCACTTTTACTTTTATATAAATCACTATTTTCATCAATAATATTCTGCATAAATTGATTATATTCACTAAAATAAATATCTGAAAAAAAATTATCTTTAAATAGCTCCACTGTAATTATTTCCTTTACTACAGTAGAAGTATATGAAGATAAGATAGCTACTCTTATCTTCTTAGCAGCACTATCATCTGTACTCTGTATTTGATTATATAGCTTTATATAATCACTATATTTAAAATTATCACTCCATTGTATCATCTTCTTGAATCACCTCAATTATAGTTCCATTTTTCAAATATGCGAAAATAACTTCTCTATTTGCAAATGCAGGGGCTTTAATTTTATTAGTGAATATCTTTCCGATTCTCTTTTCCTTAAAGTCACTAATAAATTCTTCTAAATTCTCTACTTGATAACAAAAATGATGAATTCCAGCATTTCCCTTATTATATACTGTTGATTTTTCTGACATAGGTTGAATTAATTCTATAACTACATCACTATTACTCTGTTTTAAAAAAAGCAATTTATTATTTTGAATTAAATCTTCAACTATATTTGAAGTCTTTTCATAACCTAGAGTCTCATAAATCGTCGTACTTTTTTCAATATCATCTACCACAATACCTATATGATGAATTTTCATTCTAAGATAACTCCCTTTTTATTTAATACATTAACAATATTATTATATCCCTTAAACATCTCATTCATTTCATCAGGAATCACTTCTATATCAAATTCTTCTTCAATTAACATTATTAAGTTTATATGAACTAAGGAATCCCATTTTGAAATGTTATCTGGTGTAATTAATTCATAATCAATTCCATTTAAATTGCAATCTGTTGCTTCTTCTATAATAGCAAGTACACTTCTCATTTTATTTACCTTTTGCCTTTCATTATTTTCATTCTGTTATACATATTAATTTTATGGTCTATTGCATAAAATGAAGATACCTCTGACTCATTTTTTAAATTTTCAACTACCACACTTCCTATTTTCACAGTGCATCTATTACCTATTTCTAAGTTGTTTGAAATAGTTGAACCAGGACCAATATATACTTCATTTCCTATACTAGTATAACCACATATTTTGGAATTTGCACCTATCATGGTAGATTTTTTTATATTTACTCCATGAGAAATATTTACTGCCGAATCTAATATTACATTAAAACCAATCATTGTAACTTCACCAAAAAAAACTGCTTTTTCTATATTAACATTATTCAATATTTTTGTATTACTATCTATAACTACATAACCTTTATGTTTAGCAATATCATTATTTATATCATTATATACCATGAATCCTTCTGCACCTATTATACTTCCAGCTCCAATATATACATTATCTTTAATTATTGTATTTTCATATATTATTACATTAGGTTCTATAACGCAATTCTTCCCAATAATTACATTTTTATCACTTATTATTGCTTTATCAGAAATTCTAGAACTTTTATCAATCTTAGAATAAAAATATTTATTTTTAAATATCTCATTAATTTTAAAAATTAGCTTTCTTGGATTTTCACAAATTATTATACCTACATCTGGTCTTAGAGCAATCACACTTTCTAACAATTCCTCTTTACATATAACACAAGTTATATCTTCATTTTTTATAGTTAATAAATATTTCTGTGCTAAAACAAAACTCAACATCTTTGCCTTTTTTTGACAGGTAAATCCACAGGTATTAAATTCCCCATCTTTATATACAATAAAATCTGTATCATCTAATCTTATATTTCTTAAAAACATTCCCTGTTCTTCCCTTCTTACCTATTTGAATATATAACTTTCCTTATCTCCTCAATAGTTTTTGTTACATCATACCATATAAGAGAAGTTTTACTTTGTATTTTATATTCTATTGAATTTATAAAATCTAGAATTTCATCCTTTAATGGATTATTAGCATATCTTATTTTAACTGAATTTTTATTAGTAGAATACCACACATTTTCTCCAAATGCCTCAATGTTACCTTTTGTACTTACTTGTACTATTTGATCCATAAAATCAAACTCTCCAAAAAAATCTTCATTCGACATATTAAATTTTCTTATTTTAACACTGCTTGTCCTATCAGCATTAAATCTAACTACTATATTATCATTACACAAAAAGCTAACTACCGAGAAATCATATTTCCCACTTTTTTTATTATAAGATTTTAACAACCCAGAAACATTACTAATTTTATCAACCTTTATTACACTATATAATACTGCTAAATCATGAGTTAATAAATCTTGAATTGAATCTATATCCTTAATATCATTTTTAGTAGTTTTTTGCCCTATTCTATAAAAATCGAAATAATTCGGATTTCCATTATCAATAACTAATTTATCTACACCTGTAACTATACTATTATAAATCTCAGTATATCCTGCAGAAATTGTAACTCCATTCTCATTAGCTATTTTTTTTAGTTCATCCGCTTCTGCCAGGTTTAATACTACAGGTTTTTCTATTAAAACATGTTTTTTTTTCATCAACAGCTTTTTAGCAATTTCATAATGGGTATTAGAAGTTGTAGCTATTATTGCAGCATCAAACTCTGCTTCTAGACATTTCTCTAAACTATAATATGGAACTACGTTAATATCACTACAAATTTCATTAACCTTATCTTGATCTATATCACAAACTAATTCCAATTTACATACATCTTTATTTTGTAGTTCCAAAATATTTTTCAAATGAAGCTTACCCATACTTCCTATTCCAATTAGAGCAATTTTTAACATCTAAATTCTCCCTTTCAATCTTATACAGTCTATATATATGGTATTCTAGCCTTCAATAATTCAAACTCTTTAGGATATTCTTCCATACTTATTTTATAATCATTTTTTAAAATTTCTATAAACTCTGATTTGTCTATTTTATCCCTTAAATAATTATCAATTATCTTATAAATGTCCATTCCAAAACCGTAAATATTATTAAGCAAATTACATCTTTTGTATATAATATTCATTACATCCTCACTGCTAACAATATTACCTTCCACACAATAATAAGCTGCTATCAATAATGAAAGTGAATGTATAGCCAATTTGGTTGTATCTAGGGTTTTGCTTAATGTATCACTTGAAATTCTTCTTATATAAGCGTAATTTTCAGAAACCATTATTTTTTTGTTTAAATTTTGTGCTAAAACCCTAGTCATTATTACATAATCTTCCGAAACTCTAAACATACTTTCAGCCATATGTCCTTTAACATATTTTGTATTCACTATAGTTCCAGCCATGAAAGCTTCCATCTCTCCAGTTTCAAAGAATTTTTGTAAAGTCTGTGCAGCAGTAAGATCTTTATATCTTACTCTATCATAACCTATATCTAATTTCTCAGACGTATCAAGATTTATTACATATCTTGGAATCACAACTGCATAATCATCATCCAATAAATTCATATCAGAAATTATGTTTTTCTCTTCATTACAAATTATAATATCATCATCACCACAAAAAGACATATATTTTGTATTAATATGTTTAACTCCTTCTTTAATGCTTCCTGCTATACCTTTGTTAATATCAGAGTATATTATAGTTTGTACATCATTAATATCTGTACTATTTTGCAACATTTTAATATTATCAGTAGTAGAACAATCATCTACTATTATCTTATTTACATTTTCAAATTTATAATTTTTTCGTAAATCTTTCAAAAGAACTTTTGATCTATTATAAGTACATACTAATAATGTTATATCTTTGATTTTATTTTCACCAAAAACTCCCTTATAATATTTTTTCATTATTATATCTAAACTTTTAACATTTTCATCTCCGCTTATGAGTCTTTTTATAGATTTCATTTGATTTTCCAAAGAAAAATTATTTTCTATAAATTTTCTATATTCTATAGAATTATATTTTTTTTCTGTAATTATATTTACAGCTTCATCTATAGTATTAAAGAGAGAACCTCTATTCCATATTTCTTCTGCAAAAATAAAATTATGAATAACAGGCTTTATTCCTCTTGCCATTGCTTCAGCGATACCGTATCCAAAACTTTCATGAATACTTGAAGATAAAATATAATTTTTATCTTCAAGCCAACCATTAATATCCCCTTGCCAACCTTCAAATATTACATTATCTTGTAAATTCATTTGTTGTATTTGATAATTCCAATATAACTCAATTATATCCTCCTGAAATTCTCCTGCAACATAAAGCTTATACCTCTTATCTTTTTTAACAAGTTTACTAATTATCTGTAATAAAAGTACTGGATTTTTTCTTTGATGTATATAGCCAACATAAGCAAGTTTGAATCCAGATTTTCTTTCTTTCAATTGAAATTTTTCCAAGTTCACTCCATTATTTATTGTTATTATGTTTACTCTTTCATTAAGATCAGGTATTTGTGAATTTAATATTTCTTTTAAATGTTCGGTTACAACAATTAATTTATCTACATTATTCCACTCTACATTTTTAGGATAATATGTAAACACCTCATATCTATGTAATCTACATATTATTTTCCTCTCAGTTGCTAATCTATGTTTACTTCCATACTCTATAAGTTCATCACACCATTCAAACCAACATATATCAGCCCATTCCATACCTTTGTCTATTTGATTATAATTAGTTACTATAATTTTTTTGACAATATATTCTTCAGATAAACCGTTTATAATATCATTTAAAAATGAGTCCATACCAACTTTCACAAAAAAGGCAATTTTTTGTTGTGGTCTATAATCTTTTTTACTCTGAATATTTTTTATTATTAAATCTATATTTTCTCTTAGCTCTAAATCCTTACATTCTTCAATAGCTAAAGCATAAAAAGTTAATGCTTTTGAATACTCTCCAATCCCTTCATATATGCATGCCAAATTATAATTTAAATCAAAATTATCTAACTCTACGTCTAATCCCTTCATACATATAGCTATAGCCTCATTAAAATTTCCTAACATAGATAAAGCTACTACATACATTGAATAAATCTCTATATCATCAGGAAATGTCACAAGTAATTTTTCCAAAAGTTTTATAGCTTCTTTGCAATAATTATCATTAATTAAATTTTCTATTCTTCTTTTTATTTCTATTATATTAATAGTTTCCACGACTAACCTCCTTATTACCAATCAATTTCTTCTTTTAGTATTTGAGTAAATTTTTCTGATCCCTTACCATTTAAATGAGAATAATCCCAAAAATCATCATCATCAAATAAATCACTTTCAAAATAATCAACAACTTGAAAACTATATTTATCTTTTAGCTTGTTTAATATGTTGTAAAATATATTTTTTCTATTTATATTGAAATTCTCTCTATAATATGTACTTGTAGGACATACAACAATAATTGGAACTATGTCATTTTCTTTTAAAAATAATATATATTGTTCTAATATTTTTTCATTTTCATTTCTTGTGGCTTCATAATCCATAGATGAATTTTTTTGTGCTTCATAAATACCATTAGGGTCATTTAAAGTTAAAATTGTTTCTTCTTTTGACTTGTTCATATCTATATATGTTTGAAATGTTATACCTTTTTCATAAAAAGATCTAATTATATCTAACTCAATAAAATTATCATTATTATGGTAGTCTTCAAAATAATTAATATATCTATGAATCCTATTCTTAGCATTTGTTTTAGTCATATCATAGTCAAAAGAATAATATCCCATATTTATAATTACATATCTTAAGTTATCTTTTACTTGTTTAAAATTAAATAAATATTTTATTAGCAGAAAGTCATAGTATAAATCTTGAGATGAAAAAGAAAAATTAATGAAATTATTATTAATAGATTCCTTTACTCCTACTTCTGCATAAGATAGACCTGTTATTATTCCATTAATTTTATTCCTTCTTAACATGTCCAACATTTTATAATCTAATCCTTCTATAACTGATAATTTATAGTCTTCAAAAAAATAAATATTTTTCTCATTATATTTTTTTATAGATTTTAATATTTCATCTCTATTAATCTCTTCAACTACAAAGATAAAATCGTATTTATAATTTTCTAGGTTTAAAATATATTCGTTGTTACATAAGGCTTCAGGATCTATAATACTAACTACATTCCATTCATCAAATAATTCATTAAATTGTATACATCTTTCATAATTTCCTAATAACATGACATCATATATTTTTCTATTATATCCAATTTCATTCAACTTACTGTTTATTAACTCTTTAAAATCATTTTTCTCATTTACTATTCTTGCTATATTATATATAATTTTAGCTGCTTCTATATCATTATTTGTCTCATATAAATACCCAAGATTATACAGCAAATCGAAGTTATTACATTCTTTATTGAGCCCTTCTCTTAATAATTTTTTTGCTTCTTTTACTTTTCCTTCTAAAATTAATAATATAGATTCAATTGAATATATTTCAATATCATCTTTAAATATTTTTTTATATTCCTCTAGCAAATTTTGGGCTTCTATTAACAATCCATTATTAATTAATGTACTTATATTGTCTTTCGTCTTACGTTTAAGCTCTTCTAATTCTTCATTCACATCTTCACCCCATCAAGCCTTTATCCTATAGTAATTAAATAAGCTTTTATTAATTATAATTTAAATATAAATTTAATTTTTCAGCATATAGCTTTTAATATTATTATCGCATTTTTATATCAATTCTTAATGTATTAACTACTTCTATTTAAAATTTCCAATCTATCTTTTGCTGGTTTATAATTATACTTAGATGAAAAATCATAATAATACTTAGCTTTACTTAAATTACCTGTAGTTTCATAAAATACTCCTAAGTTATATGCAGCTTTAAAGCTTCCTACTCCTTGAACTATTTCATTTGATTTACTTCCTATTTCAAGACACTTCAAATAACTTTCTTCAATAAGATATAAATATTCTCCATATGACGCTACATCAGATAAAATTAAACTCATATAAAAAATGCCACAATTAAAATTGAAGTCTGCATCATTTAAATATTTATTATAGTATTTTTCTATAATATTTAATCCAACAGAAAACTTATTTATTTTAACTAAATTATTTATATATAAATTAACGAAGCTTTTAGTATATGCATAATTAATTTCACTATTTTTAAAACATCTTTCAAAATATAAATCTGCTTCTTCATATCTCTTTGCTACATGCAAAGTTCTAGCTATTTGATATAAAATATAATTGTCCTCTGAATTATTTTCCAACTCTTTAAAGAGTAATTCTAGATTTCTTCCTGATTTATCTTTATTAAAATATCCACTATGTTTAACTTTAAAATTAATATTAATACGAGGTAAAGATGAATCTAACTGCTCATGTATACATCCCTTATAAAGTAATCCTTTTGGGTAAAATCTAGATACATATTCCCTTGAAAAACTCACTTCATTACCATCAATAAAATTACTTAAAATTTCAATTTTTCCTATACTATTTGTATTATTAGTAGCAAAATTAATTAAAGTTTCCTTATTCCCAACATCAACAATTTCATCAGCATCTAAAACTAATATCCAATCCCCGCTACACTTTTCTGATGCAAAATTTCTAGCCAACGAAAAATCGTTGCACCATTGGAATTCATATAATTTAACTCCCATATCTTTTGCTATTTCTAAAGTTCTATCCTTAGAGCCAGTATCTACTACTATTACTTCATCAACCAAATTCTTAACACTATCTAAGCATTCTTTTAAGACTTTTTCTTCATTTTTAACTATCATCGCTAACGATATCTTCATAATCTCACTCCCATAGTTTTATTTTAGTACATATCAAAAACAGGTAAATCAATATATGAATACCTGTTTTTGATATATTTTTATTAATTAAATATTATTCTTATTTTTAAGTTCTATTATCTTTTCATTTATCATATACAATACTTCATTTTGAGTACATAATTCTTTTGCTAATTTGTAGTTAAATATAGCTTCAATATTATCTCCTATAGCTTCTAATATACATGCTTTATTGTAAATCAAATCAAAATTTTTATCATCAATATAAAATCCACTATTTATTTCTTCTAAAGCTTTATCATAGTTCATATTCATAAAATATATAGTTGAGGTTATTGAGAAAAACTCTAAATCATTTATGTACTTATATTCATTTATGCTTCTTAGCTCATCTACAACTCTAACAGCTTCTTGAATATTAGATTCTAATAGAAGTATTAAATTATCTTTCATCTTAATTATATAATTATTAAATTCTATTAATCTTTCATTGTTTTCTATTACTTTAATAACATTATTCTTAGATGATATCGAAAACATCTCTATTTCCATATCAGCAATATGTAAATTTTTATCCAATACATATAAATAATTTCCCAAGAATTTGTTACTTTCTTCGTAAAGCTTTGTTTCCATAAGAGATAAGCCTTTTAAATATAAGCAATCTAAGAAATATGGAAATTCATTCAGAACCTTACTACATATATCAATAACCTCTATAAAGTTATTATTTAAATAGTAAGTTTGCGCCGCTGTTCTATAATATTTTAAAGTTTCTTTATTAATTTCTTTTGGAATTAGCTTAATATAATTATCAACTTGAACTTTAGCATTTTTAAAATCCTCTATTGAATTGTAGCTTCTAGCTAATTGAAACATATAATAATAATTACTTGGATCTTTAACTAATTCTTTCTTCAATATGGAAGCTGTTCTATTAAATTTAGCTAATCTTTTTTCATCGTCCATTATATATCCAAAATGATTTATTTGAATATAAGTATATAGAATAGGCTCACTAAATATTGGTTGATTATGTACAGCCCCTATATATTTAAATTTCCCATCATTTTTAAATATTAATGGAAAGCTTAAGTCTGAATACTTGCTTAAATCTGACTCTAAATAATTTCTTAATTTTATATATATTGTATTATAATCTCTATATTTCTTTTCTTTAAACAGCTTTATAATGTCATAAATACTTTTTTTATCTATACACTGGTCTGCATCTTGGATAAATATATACTCTCCCTTAGCCATAGAAATACTAAAATTTCTAGCTTCTGAAAAATTATTATTCCATTTTAAATAATGAACATTATTAGTATATCTTTTACAAATATCTACAGTCCTATCTGTAGACCCAGTATCAACAATTACAAATTCTGCAATTCCTTCATTAACTAATGGCAACATGCTATTTAAACAATTATCAATATATTCTTCTTCATTTTTAACAATCATGCAGATACTTAAAATAATTTTATTTTCCATATATATCTTCCTTCTAAGTAATAATATGTTTAATTTATACTGAATTTATATAACTTCTACAATTTCTTTTAATTTACATAAATTAGAATTAATATCCTCTAAATATAGGTTATTAGAATCTACTTCTAATATATCATAATAAGTACTCATTGATGATAAATGCTTATTATTAACTTCATATATATATGCTAAATTATATAGTAAATCCATATTTTTAGAATAATATCTTAATCCATCTTTTAAAATTTTCTCCGCTTCATCAACTTCATTAGAATAAAATTTTAGAGTTGCCTTAATTGATATTAACTCAGCATCTTTCTTAATATTATATAGTTCTTCTAATTGATTTAATAATTCTATAGCTTCTATAAGCATATTATTATTTATTAAGGTAATTAGATTTTCTTTAATCTTTGCTATATCATTTTCTGTAATTAAATTATTATCCTCTATATGTTCTAATATTATAGAATCTTTTATTACAGTTATTAAACTACTAAACTCAGGCTTTATAGTAATTGCTTCCTTTAAGGAAGAAATTGATTCTAATATATTTTTTTCTTTAATGAACTTATTAAAATTATCTATTTTATTTGAGAATTCTCTATCATCCTTTAAACTACTTTCTTCACTATCTTTAAAAATTAAGATATACTTACCCATTAAAGCAATTAGTTTTTCTTGATTAATTAAATAGGAATTGATTATCATATCACTTTTCTCAAGCAAATATCCTATTATATAAACAATCTCATTTTTGTAATTGCATCCAACTATATCATCAATAGATGAATCATTTAAAGTATCAATTAAGAATTCAATACAATTTTCTATTTTAATTACCTTATTCGATTTTGAGTTTTCATCTATAAAATTTAATAAATTTTTAAAACTGCTTTCTATTTCTAAATTAATCTTCTTTCTTACTATTTCTCTTTCTTCATCATCTAAATTCAATTTTTCTATAAATGAATTTTTATCTGTATTTTCTATACTAACTACTATTTTTGAAAGTAAGTAATAAAGTAATATAGTTTCATCTTCCTTCTTTAGTTCTTTAATTACTTTATTTATAGCAGGTATATCTTCTTTTAAAATATTTACTTTTAATATTTCACTAATCATTAGCATATAGGTTTCTTTATCTTCATTTAATTTATTAATATATTCCTCTACATTTTCTAATTGATTTATCTTAATTTTAAGTCTTAAAAGTTCTGATATAACTCTAAGTTTATGTCCATAAGAAAATACTTCTAATCCGTTAGTGCTAGCATATTTTTCATATTTAAATGTATTTAAATGGTTTAAGTACATTTTTAAATTATAAACTGCTCTATCAAGATTTCCTTCAATAAGGTAGCACTTTCCCATTAGATAGTAGCAATCTATTAATTCTTCATCTAACTCTTTCATCTTTTCACAATAATAAATACACTTATTATATTCCTTTGCATTAAAGTATATTATTGTGGCGTTATGATAATAATTTATTCCTAAACTTTCATTAATTTTCTCAGACTCAATTAATGGAAGATATTTTTCTAATTCAATTATTGCTTCTTTGGTATCTCCATGCATCTCATAACTTCTACTAAGTTGATATATATAATAAATATTATTTGGATCTTTTTCCAATTCACTCTTTAATAATGTAGCCGTTCTTTTAAACTTTTTTTCTTTTATATCCTCAGTCATTATGTATCCATAATGCATCATATATATTTCTAAATTTTTTACTGGTTCCTTATATATTGGCTGATTATGTATTTTCCCGTCATATCTAAATGCTCCATCATTTTTAAATATTAAATTTAAGGAGAAATAAGTATATTCACTTAAATCTTCTTTTGTAAAATTTTTATATACTAATGAATATGTATTAAACTTCCTATATTCATTACTACTAAAAAGCTCTATTAACTTATTAACTTCACTTTTTTCCATCTCTTGATCAGCATCCATAATGAAAATATATTCTCCTTGAGCAAGAGAAATACTATAGTTTCTTGCTTCAGAAAAATTATTATTCCATTCTTTAAAATATACTTTGCTTGTATATTTTTTAGCTATTTCTATAGTTTTATCAATTGAACCTGTATCAACTACTATTAGTTCTGCTAAATTTAAATCTACTAATGGCTTTAAGCTTTTTAAACAATTATCAAGGAATTTTTCTTCATCCCTGACTATCATACATATGCTAAGCCTATAACTATACTTATTTTTTAGTTCCTCGATATGCTTATTTGCTTTTTTCATTAATATTACTCCTTAAATTATAATTTAAAAGAGGGACCTAAGCCCCTCCTAAAAATAATTATTATCTTAATAATTGTAAAACACCTTGTGGTTGTTGATTAGCTTGAGCAAGCATAGCTTGTGCAGCTTGTTGTAAAATATTGTTCTTAGAGAAATTCATCATTTCTTTAGCCATATCTACATCTCTAACTCTGCTTTCTGCAGCTGTTAAGTTTTCTGATGTATTATTTAAGTTGCTTATAGTATGCTCTAATCTGTTTTGTAAAGCTCCTAAATCTGATCTATGAGTTGATACCTTTTCTATAGCTTTATCAAGAACATTTGTTAATGTGTTAGCTGAAGAAGTATTAGTTACTTTTAAGCTTCCTGCTGTAATTCCTAATCCTGATGTACTCATAGTTTTTAATGAAATAGTAATCTTTTGATTTGAATTAGCTCCAACTTGAATGTTTACTTTTGAAGTATTAGCTAATATACTTTGTTTGTTAAATTGAGTTTGGCTTGAAATTCTATCTATTTCAGATGATAATTGATTTAATTCTGTTTCAATAGCTGTTCTATCAACTGATACATTTGTATCATTTGCTCCTTGAATTGAAAGTTCTCTCATTCTTTGAAGAATGTTATGAGTTTCATTTAAAGCACCTTCAGCTGTTTGAATTAATGATATACCATCTTGAGAGTTTCTTGAAGCTTGATCTAATCCTCTGATTTGTCCTCTCATTTTTTCTGATATTGCAAGTCCTGCAGCATCATCACCAGCTCTATTTATTCTTAAACCTGAGCTTAATTTTTCCATTGATTTTCCTGCTGCTCCAGTATTTGAAGTCATGTTTCTATGTGCATTTAATGCATTCATATTGTGATTAATTATCATTTTTTATTCCTCCTTGATTTTAACCTGACATCCTTGTCAATCTTTATTTTTTTATATTTACGATACTCTTGAAAATATATTTTTATTTGTTATTTTGAATAACAAATTCAATTAACTAAATCAAAACTTAGATTATCAATTATCTTAATAATTGAAGAACACCTTGTGGTTGTTGATTAGCTTGAGCAAGCATAGCTTGTGCAGCTTGTTGTAAAATATTGTTCTTTGAGAAATTCATCATTTCTTTAGCCATATCTACATCTCTTACTCTACTTTCTGCTGCTGTTAAGTTTTCTGATGTATTATTTAAATTGCTTATAGTATGCTCTAATCTGTTTTGTAAAGCTCCTAAATCTGATCTATGAGTTGATACCTTTTCTATAGCTTTATCAAGAACATCTGTTAAATTATTTGCAGAAGCAGTAGTTCCAACCTTTAAATCAGTGCTTTTTATACTTAATCCTGATGAACTCATAGTTTTTAATGAAATAGTAATCTTTTGTCCTGAATTAGCTCCTACTTGAATATTTACTTTTGAAGTATTAGCTAATATATCTTGCTTATTAAATTGAGTTTGGCTTGAAATTCTATCTATTTCAGATGTTAATTGCTTTAATTCAGTTTCAATAGCAGCTCTATCAACTGATACATTTGTATCATTAGCACCTTGAACTGAAAGTTCTCTCATTCTTTGAAGAATGTTGTGAGTTTCATTTAAAGCACCTTCAGCTGTTTGGATTAATGAAATACCATCTTGAGAGTTTCTTGAAGCTTGATCTAAGCCTCTGATTTGTCCTCTCATTTTTTCTGATATTGCAAGTCCTGCAGCATCATCACCAGCTCTGTTTATTCTTAAACCTGAGCTTAATTTTTCCATTGACTTTCCTGCTGCTCCAGTATTTGAAGTCATATTTCTGTGTGCATTTAATGCATTCATATTGTGATTAATTATCATTTTTTATTCCTCCCTGATTTTTAATTTGACATCCTTGTCATTTAATTTTATATTTATGATATTTTTATTTGTTATTTAAAATAACAAATTTAATTAACTAAATCAAAACTTAAATTATTAATTATCTTAATAATTGAAGAACACCTTGTGGTTGTTGATTAGCTTGAGCAAGCATAGCTTGTGCAGCTTGTTGTAAAATATTGTTCTTAGAGAAACTCATCATTTCTTTAGCCATATCTACATCTCTTACTCTGCTTTCTGCTGCTGTTAAGTTTTCTGATGTATTATTTAAATTGCTTATAGTATGTTCTAATCTGTTTTGTAAAGCTCCTAAGCTTGATCTATGAGTTGATACATTTTCTATAGCAGTATCTAAAGCATTTGTAAGCGCATTTGCTTTAGTTGTATCTGCAACATCTAAAGTTGCACCTACAACCTGTAATGTTTTCGCATCCATAGTTTTTAGTGAAATAGATATTGTTTGTCCTGAATTTGCTCCAACTTGAATATTTACTGTTGAATCTTTTGCTAATATATCTTGTTTATTGAATTGAGTTTGGTTAGCTATTCTAGTTATTTCTGAAGATAATTGATCTAATTCAGTTTTTATAGCTGCTCTATCAACTGATACGTTTGTATCATTAGCTCCTTGAATTGAAAGTTCTCTCATTCTTTGAAGAATGTTGTGAGTTTCATTTAAAGCACCTTCAGCTGTTTGAATTAATGAAATACCATCTTGAGAGTTTCTTGATGCTTGATCTAATCCTCTGATTTGTCCTCTCATTTTTTCTGATATTGCAAGTCCTGCAGCATCATCACCAGCTCTGTTTATTCTTAAACCTGAGCTTAATTTTTCCATTGATTTTCCTGCTGCTCCAGTATTTGAAGTCATATTTCTGTGTGCATTTAATGCATTCATATTGTGATTAATTATCATTTTTTTATTCCTCCTTGATTTTAAACTGACATCCTTGTCATTTTATATTTATATTTAGAACTCCTACCATTTTGGTGGAGAAATTCTCTATATAGAGTTTAAGTTTTTTAAGCTTATATTATAAATATCGTATATATTTACATAACTTTATATATTTTTATAAAATTTTTTATATTTTTGTGCTAAAAAAACTATTTATTCTTCTATTTTTTTCATAAGCATTATTTGCATTCTTCATACTATGAAGATTTCTAATTTCATCTTTAACTTTTAATTGCTGCTCTTCTATAGAAAATTTTAATTTTTCATCAATTTCTAATAAACCTTTTGATATATATAGTTCTTTTATCTCTATATTACTTATATCTTCCTGCTTAAATAATTCATGTAGTAAATCTTCTCTTTTACTCATAAATTCGTCAATCGACAAATCATTTTGTAATTTTTCTATTATCTCTTCCGTTGTTTTTTTATACTCTTCTAATATATCATTTATCATAATATGACCTTATTTCATTCCTAATTGCTGCATTAGATAACTTTGTTGAGAATTATATTTATTCATCATCGTCTCTAAAGAAGCGTATTTACTATATAAAGCCTGCTCTCTTCTTGCAAAATCCTTTTCCATATCCTTCATTTTTTGTTCATACTTTTGAATTGATTTAGTTATTTCATTAGTATAAACAGTAGATGAACCTTCTAATCCAGCTTTATTCATTAACGGAGCAGAAACTGTTACAGACTCCTTATAAATAATATCTTTAATTCTTTGCATTAATCCTGTTTGGGAGTACTTTTTGCTCTCTGAAAGCCCTTCTGTAGTTGGCTTTGGTTTTATAAATAAATTCATTATATCTTCTGCATTTTCTTCTAATGCCTTTGTTAATTTAGTATCATCTATTGTAAATGTTCCATTTCTAGTTCCTTGATAGTCTTCAGTGGGCTTTATACCTATTTTTTCTAAATTCAGCTCAGAGCCTTCAACAAAAGTTCTCATTGCTTGCTTTAAACTATTTGAAATTCTTGTTAAATCTGAGTCTCTACTTAGCTGTCCTTTTTGAACTTTTTCATTCCAAAGTTTAACTTCACTTTCAGACATATCCTTCTTTTGATCTGCTGTTAAAGGATTAAAATCTTTATTTCTTTTTTCCATGGTTAGAGTATTTAACTTTTCAATAAAAGTGTTATAGTCATTAATAAAAGTAACTAATTTATCTTTAATTTCTGTAACATTTGCTTTACCATTAACAGTTACACCTTCTAATGGTATTTCTCCAGAAAATTTAAAAGTTACCCCATCTAATGTTACTGAATTAGAAATTCCTTTATGTGTATAAACTCCACCTTTTCCGTCCTTAAAAATAATTTCTGCATCTCTACCTAACGACGGCTGAATTACATTTCCTAGCGAATTATCTAATACTTTTACTTCTACATCATAATCTGCACCAAGCCCATTTGATGTCAAAACTATCTTACCATCCTTATCTAAGGTTGCAGTAGTATTTGCATTTTGATCTTTTAATACTTTATTTAAATGATTTAATATATCAGTACTATCTGTTTTTCCTGACAAATCAACAATATTTCCATTAACAGATATTTTTTTATTTTCTATAGAACTTACATCTAAAGTATTAGTTGTAGCTGTTGAATCTATTCCGGGTACAAAAGTTCCACCTTTGCCATTTATAAATATTTCAGGATCTTCAACTTTACTACCTAAAACAGTACTACTAAAAGTAATATTTCCACTTTCATCTACTTTTGCAGTTAATTTTTTATCTTTTAATTTACTTTGTAATAATTTTTCTATATCTGAATTTACAAGAGTATCGTTAATATCTATAGATATTTCTTCTCCTTTTACAAAGATTTTCCCACCAGATGACTTTAAAGCATCAATTGTAAAATCAGCTCCAGATATTGTTGCTGCTGTTGCATCTATCCCTTTATTTACAGAACCTACACTAGCAAATGTACCTCCAATTGTAAAAGTACTATCCTTTCCCAAAACTGTGGACTCAAATATAAATCCTTTTTCATTACCAGACTCTGTTCCTGCAAAATCACTATATCTTACAGATACGTTTATTCCAGCCTCTTTTAACTGTTTATTTAAATTTGTAGCTCTATCTTTTTCTGTTTCTCCCTTTAATACAAATTCTTCTCCGCTTATAACCAGTTTATCATTTTCAGCTATTCCTGCTGTTATTACCATTTTGGCTGCAGTTGCTGTAGTACCTGTAATTTTATAATTTTCTACTTTTGCATCACTACCACCTGTAACAGTTAATATATCTTCATTAGAAGATTTTAACTTTACAGTTGACCAGTTCTGAGTAAGTAGCATACTGTCCTTCTTAGTAACATCAAAATATTTATTATAAAACTCTCTTGAATCTTTAATAACTTCTCTATAAAGTTTTTGTTTTATTTCAAGAATTTCTTTATCTTGACCTTTTCTATCTATTTTTATTCTATAAGGCTTCATTGAATCTTTAACTAATTGATCCATGTCTAAACCTGAAGCTAAACCTGTTATTCTCACTTTTTAAACCCCCCGTAAATAATGTGAAAGGTGAAGAGTTAACAATGAAAATTTATTGAAATAATTCAGCATAGCTGAATTATACATTTTTCTAAACTACTTAGTAGTTTATTCCTTAACTCTTTCACTCACTTCTTAACTTCTCTTTGATATTTCATGTGCTTCATGCCATATGTCTCTTACACTTTCTATTACTGGCATAAGCTCATCCATTGCTTGTACATCTTTTTTTAAGTTTATTTCAAATAGTCTTGTTTTTATAAACTCATATACCTGATATATTTGTTTTGCCCACTCTCCTGCATTTTGATCTAGACTTATCATTAACTCTGTAAATATATCTTGAACCTTCACTAAGTTTTCATGACTTTTTTTTATATCTTTGTTATCTAATGCTTCTCTTGCTATTTTAGAAAACTTCACAGCTCCATCTACTAACATTAATAATAGCTGCTCTTTTGATGCGTAGTTTACGCTGTTATTTTTATATACGTTTAATGCATTATTACCATACATTTATTGTTTCCTCCTACTTTTTAACATCTAAAAAGGTGCCATAACCTATTGCATTTAAGTTTTCTTCTTTTTCACCATTAAGGCTTATAGTGGGCTTTTCTAACTTTGTAGCATCAACAGTAATTTTATTATGCTCCATTTGTTTTCTTTCTTCTTTTACATATTCACCAAAAAACTTTTTCTTTTGCTTTTCGCTATCTTTATTAATGATTATGCTTGATTTTCTATGAACCTTACCATCTTTTGTTTTTTCATAAATCTTTTTTCTAAGGTCTGTGTCTATTTTATTTAGTAAGAAATTCATAGTTACCCTCCCCTATTAAGCCTTCTTGTCTATTGCAATTCCTACTAGCTCACACAGTTTTGCCACTAGGTCTAATATTTTCTTAGGTGGACATTCCATTATTACTTCCTTTGTGTCTTCATTTATTATTTTAATCATTACATCTCCAAGCTTTTCATGGATAGAATACTCTGCATAGGTATGTTCATCTTTTAGAAATTTATTTAATTTGTCTATAGCCTTTGTTATATCTTCTTCTCTATATCCTTTATCCTTAGCCGTTACAGCTTCAATTACATCCTTGTTCACTACAACTTGCTTAACTTCTGCATTTTTTGCTGCATTTAGGTTAGCTTGTCCTCCTTGACTTGTAACCTTCATTTCCATCATCTTTTCCTCCCTTCCCTAAACTTATAAATATAAAATCTGTAATTCAAATCTATTTAATATATATTTTCTATAAGATTATTTAAAATTAATTAAATATATTTATCTTTTACTAATGCTTTTTAACATATCTAGATTCATATTAATTTTAGTTGCTTCTATGTTTTCATTTTGAACTTCTTCATAAAGCTCTTTTCTTAATATAGTCATTTCTTTAGGTGCTTTTATTGCAAGTTTTACGCTTCCATCTTCGATTTTAGAAATTGAAATTTCTATATCATCACCTATTAAAACTGACTCTCCTTTTTTTCTTGTTATAACTAACAAATTTAACCCACCTTTTTAATTAATATATTTTTTCTTTTATACTATATTTTTCTTTATCTATAATATATTGTTCCCCTTTTTTATTTTTTATATTTATTACTAGAGGTGCCTTTAAATTTGCTGTTATATCTTCTACTTTAGAATTTAATGTTACAATTGAATATAATAAAACATCTTCTGGGCTTTCTATATTTAGCTTTTTTATAATTTCTTCACTTAATTTTACTTCATAATCATTATGTATAAAAAATGGAGAAATTATTATAAAGCCTATATCGTTATCTTCTACTGATTGTAATATATAAAAAGGACTATTACTTTCTACTTCTTTTATTATATATTTTTTAAAATTATCAAAACCTGGTATTCCTTTTACAAAGTTTATTATTTCATCATCTTTATATATCATTTTTCCGTGTATTGGTGATATTAATTCCATATTATATCTTCTCCTATCTTAGGAAATCTAATAGTGATGGTTGAATTATTTTTGCACTTACTTGAAGAGATGCCATATATACACTTTGAGCCACTGTTGCTTGAATATTTTTTTCTGCAAAATCTATATCTTCTGTTTGTGATAAAATATCCTTCAAGTTAAAATTTTGTTCTTCATTTTGATTTCCTGCTGATTCCATTCTATTTTGTTTCGAACCTACTTCTGCTCTTATCTTTAAAAGATTTGATATAGTTTCATCCATAGTTTTTAAATTTTCATTTGTTACTTTACTACTCTCATTTGAATCAAGTGAAGCTATATTATTTGTAATATCTTTAATTAAATTCATTACATTTACATCAGCTCCATTTTTATCTTTAAATAGTAATACATCTGTTGCTGAGACACTATAATCCATAACAACACCTTGAGAAACTTCAACACTAAGTTTCTTATTAATCATATTTATTTGATTTTCAACTTCTGGATCCAAATTATCTAATTCTAAAATTTCTCCATTTTTTCCACTTAAATTAAGAACATTGTTTCCTGTTACTATATCTTTATTAGATGCTAATGGTTTTGAACTCCCCTTAGTTCCTCCAAATATATATTTACCATCAAAGCTTGTATTTAATATTTGTGATATTTCATTTACCTTTTCATTCATTTCATCTCTAATAGCTTTTTTCTCATCACTTCCATAGGTTGCATTACCAGCTGAAACCATAAGTTCTCTAAATCTTTGAAAGCTATTTCCTAATTGTTCTAAAGCTGTATCAGTTGTATCTAACCAGTTTGTTGTATCCTTTATATTTTCATTATATTGAATATTCGATCCTATATCTCTATGCAATTGCATACTTCTAGCTACTTTAAAAGGATTATCTGAAGGTCTTCTAATTTCCTTTCCTGAAGTAAGCTGATCGTTTAATTTTTTCATATAACCTTGATTTCTGCCAAGGTCTTTTAAAAAGCTTTTGCTCATCATCTGATTTGTAATTCTCATTTACTTACCTCCTATCTCTTTAAGCCATTTACTATTACATCTAAAAGTTCATCTACTGTTGATATTATCTTTGCATTTGCATTATATGCATGTTGGAATTGTACCAAATTAGCCATTTCTTCATCTAAATTTACACCTGATACAGATGCTCTACTTTCCTCTATGCTATATAATAAATCTTCTTGGTTTGTTACCATTCTTTGAGCTTCCTGTGTTTGTACTCCTAATCTATCTATAGTGTCCTTAAAGTAAGAATCCATCTTCATTCCTGAAGTGCTATTTTCAATTTTAAGTCCATTATTTAACAGAGAATTTCCGCCCTTAAATTTATCAAACATATCTTTTCTTGTTATTACAGTTTCATTTATATCTTGAATTCTTATTAATGAATCTCTAAGTTGTGCAATAGCTAAAGCTCTAGCTCCATCGCTATCTCCATCCATAATATTTTCATGAGTATATGGAAATAAATCATCATGGGTTTTAGTTTTTATCTTCATTACATCTTCTAATATTTCCTTATTTACAGAAATATTTTTGGCTGTTATATCTTTCTCAGCTAGTAATGTTTGATCTAAATTTCCTAAAACTCCATTTCCTCCATATTTAGCTGTATCTTTATTAACAAAGAAAGGAAGAAAATCTTTTTCAGCTCCAGCTGTATTATTTAAAGGATCTTCGATTCCACTGTGAATTGCATTTACTGAAAAAGCTATTGCTTTGGCTAGTCTGTTTAATTGATTCATGTAATCTTCTATATCTTTTTGAACAGATACTAATCCATTAACATTTCCTGACTGAGGCTTGAACACCATAAGTTGAGAATAGCTTATAACTTCTCCATCTCTTATTGGATATCCATCTCCTTTAGCTGCTTGACCATTTTTATCTGCCCATATAATTCTATTATCTTTAATTTCTTTAGCTTGCTCTGGAGTTATTCCTGTCACTTTTAAAGTTTGCTTATTAGCATCACTATCCACATTTCCATTTTTGTAATATGTAACTATATATGTTTTCCCTGAAAAATCACTAGTATCTAGTTCTACATTAGTTACATATGAAAATCTTGCTGCATCACCATTAGGACTAGAATTAACTAAAAGTGGTGCTTTCATACTACCAACCTCTGTTGGTTTTAAATCTATACCATTAAATTCTCTTTTATCAACTTGTATTGAAAATTTATAGCTTAATTGATCCAACAACAAGTCTCTTTTATCCATTAAATCATTTGGTGTATTTCCTGCTACAGTAACACTAATTATTTCTTGATTTACCCTATCTAGCTGCTCCAATAAGCTATTCACTTCAGTAACTGAACTTTTAAGCATATCTTGTGAATTAGTTTGTAAGCCTTCAAGCTTTGTATAGGTAGCATTTAAAGCATCTGTTAGTGCTGCTGTTTGCTGAGCCACTACAGTTCTAGCATTTGAACTGTTAGGTTGCTTAGATAACTCTTGAAAAGAATCAAAAAACTTTCCCATTAATGTTGAAATTCCTGTGTCTGATGGTTCATTAAAAACACTTTCTACCTCATAAAGAAAGTTATTTCTTAAATCATACTTCCCTAATACAGAATTTTCTCCTCTTACTTGATAGTCTAAAAAGTTATCTCTTACTCTCTCTATCGCTTGTATTTGTGCGCCTGTTCCCATTTGACCAGGTTGAATTGAGGATCCCATTGATGGTCCACCAAAAGGTCTAGTTGTTTCTATTTTAGCTCTTTGTCTTGAATACCCAACGGTATTAGAATTTGCAATATTGTGAGAAGTTACATCTATACTTTTTTGTTGTACATTCATACCTCTTTTTGCTATATTAAATGTTGAAAATAATCCTGACATTTCTTCGCCTCCGCTTACTACCTCTTTATAGTTCCATAGGAATTATATACGGGTACATCTCTCTTAGGATTTAATAAATTTAAAAGCTTATTTGTAAAGCTTATTTGTTGTTTTATTAGTAACTCATTTGTATCCTTTTGAAGTATCATTTCATTTAATAGTTTTTGTATTCTTCTGTATATATTATCTAAATCATTATCATTTGAATCTTCTATTATCTCTTTAATAGAATGCTTTCCTAAAACTCTTCTTCTGTTAACCTCAATTTCTGCTACAGTTTTATTTTTCAGCTTTATCTCTTCTACTATAGACTCCATTCCAAATACATCTTTATTTATAATTAATTTATATTGTTTATCTAATAAAACTAATAATTCATTTAATTCTGTTTCTTCATCCATAAGTACATTCTTTAAATTATTAATCATATTTTTGTCCTCTCATGGTATATATCATTTCTTTAGCAATAAGCTTTGCATCACATTTATATACTCCATTATGAATCATGTTTTTGATTTCTAAAACTTTCTTACTATTATCATAATTAACATCATTTACTGAATAATCATTTAATGTTCTAGCTACTTCTGATAATTCAATCCTATCATAAGATTGTTTCTTTTCTAATCTATCTATTTTATTAGAAGTTACTTTATTATAATAGTTAATTCCATTTGTATAACCTACACCTTTAATATTCATAATCTCCTCCTAATAATATTCTTATATATTTATTTATCGTATTTCTTAGTTATAAGTTTATACATTAATTGAAAATAGTTAATTTCACTTATATTTTATCTGTTAACATTTCCTTTAAGTTAAATTTATCTAATACAAAAAAACTATATCAAATTAATTTGATATAGTTTCTTTAAACATATTTATTTAAGTGATTTTATTCTATCTGCGCCACTTATAATACTAGTTATTCTAACCCCAAAATTTTCATCTACAACTACAACTTCACCGTAAGCTATTTTTTTGCCATTTATTAATACTTCTACAGGTTCTTCTGCAAGTTTATCTAATTCTATTAAAGACCCTGTACTTAAGTTTAATATATCTTTAATGCTCTTTTTTGTTCTTCCTAAAACAACAGAAACATTTAATGGAACATCTAGTATTAAATCAATATTTTTATGAGATTCTCCTACATTACCTTGTGAAAGAGGTGCAAAGGTAGCTCCATGTACTTCTACAGGCTTTTCCACTTTTCTTTCTTCTGCAATATGAATAGGCTTTTCTTCTATCTTATATGAACTACTACTATTTTCTTTATTTGTCTTAGTTTCATTTACAACTTTTTCTGTATCAACTTCAGTTGCAACTTCTTCATCCTCACCCATCATTATTGATACTATTTTTTTCGCAGTATTTATAGGTAATATTTGCATTATATTAGAGTTTAATAATCCTTCTATAGTTAAATCAAAACATACCTCTACAATTTTTTCATCTTCTGGTATGTCCTCTGATATATTTTGTGCTATATCATTCCATATTTTTGATTTTGGAGGTGATATATTTACTTCTCTTGCAAACATAGTTGCCATAGATGTAGCTGCTGAACCAATCATTTGATTCATTGCCTCTTGAACAGCACTTACTTCTATTTCTGATAATTCAGTAGTTTCAACTTGTCCATCTCCGCCCATCATAAGATTCGCAATTACAGCTGCATCTTTAGTTTGCATTATTAATATATTTCTTCCAGTTATTCCTGATACATATTCTACATCTAAAATTATATTAGGATATTTGAATCCATCTTTAATTTCTCTTAATGTTGTAATTTTTACTTTTGGAGTTGTTATATTTACTTGTTTATTAATAATTTGATAAAGAGCTGTTGATGCTGATCCCATGGATATATTTCCAATTTCCCCCAAAAGATCTTTCTCTATATCAGATATTGCCACAGGCTCTTTATTCTCTGCGCTCCCATTTAACAATGAGTCTATTTCCTCTTGAGATAAAAACCCATTACTCATTCTCAATCACATCCTTATCTAAAATATCTAAAAATTCTATTCCTATGTTTTTTCCCATAGTCCCAGGTTTTGCTATAAAATATTCTTCATCTTCTACAAAAACTTTAACTGGATCACTATATTGAGAATCTAAAATTAAAACGTCACCGTTAACTAACTTTAAAAAGTCATCAACATTTATTTGTGTTTTCCCCAGCTCAACATGCATATTTACCTCTACAGGCTCTATACCTTTTTTAAGCTTTTCTCTAGACTCATCTTCAAGCTCAGACTCATCAACCTTAAACCAATATTGAACAACAAGTTTGTCTAATACTTTTTCAACACTTAAATATGGAATACATAAATTCATATATGTTGTGCTTTTTCCTAATTCAACTGAAAAACTAAGTAAAGCAACAGGCTCATTAGGTGCTAAAGTTTGGTTAGCAGATGGATTAGTTTCAAGGACTTCAAACTCTGGCTTTACATCTAATATACCATCCCAAGCTAGTACTAAGCTCTTTATCATTTCTGAAGTTATATTTGATAAAATATTTTTATCGATTTCAGAGAATTCTTTTGCACTCTCTTCTCTATTTCCTGTTCCTCCTAAAAGTATATCTAACACTTGAAATGAAAATTGAGGATTCATTTCAAGTAATATATTACCTTGCAAAGGTGGCATCTTAAATACAGTAAGTATAGTTGGATTTGGAATAGAGTGAATGAATTCTTCGTATGTTATCTGCTCCACGCTTTGAATATCTACCTTAACATGTTTTCTAAGCTGTCCAGAAAGATAATTGCTAATTATTCTTGCAAAAGCATCATGTACCATTTCTAAAGTTCTAATATGATCTTTTGAAAACTTCTGAGGACTTCTAAAATCATATTTTTTTATTTTATGCTTTTCTTCTTTCTCTTTTAGTTCTTCTGGTTCAACATCTCCTGTAGATAGGGCAGATAAGAGAGCATCTATTTCACTCTGTGATAAAACCTCTGCCATTTCTCTCCCTCATTTCCTAGTGATTTAATAGTTTCTCTATGTCTATTATTGTTAGTAATTTACCCTCTAGGTCAATTACCCCTTTTATATATCCTTCTGTATTATGTGTTTCTAATTTTTGCAACTTATACTCATCTATATCTATAACTTCCTCAACCTCATCTACAGATATTCCAATTTCCTCTTCATCAACTTTTAATATTATTATGTTGTTTTGTTTTTTATCAGACTCTATATTTAACAATAAGTTTATATCAACTAAAGACTTTATGCTCCCTCTAAGATTTATTAAACCTCTTATGTAATTTGGAGCTTTAGGCACTCTTGTGATACTCATCATATCATTTATACTTAATATTTTATCTGTCTCCACTGCAAAATGTTCTTCACCTAGTTTAAATATTACAAATTGCATTTAACTTCCTCCTAAATAGTTCTAACCAACTACCTTTCTTATTGCTTCTAAAACTCTATCAGCTTGGAATGGTTTAACAATAAAATCTTTTGCACCTGACTTAATAGCATCCATAACCATTGATTGTTGTCCCATAGCTGAACACATTATGACTTTTGCTCCTGGATCAAACTCTCTAATTTCTTTAACTGCTTCTATTCCATCCATATCTGGCATTGTTATATCCATTGTAACTACATCTGGATTTTCTTTTTTATATAAATTTACTGCTTCTATACCATTGCAAGCTTCTCCTACAACTTCAAATCCATTCTTCTGTAATATATCCTTTATCATCATTCTCATAAAAGCTGCATCATCAACTATTAAAACTTTTGTCATTTTAATCCCTCCAAATTATTTTATTCCTAATGATTCTAAAATTTTTTCTAATGATCCTGGAGATGGTACGAAATAAAAGTGACCTTGTATTTTATTATCTCCTTCTCCAATAAATAGTGTTTCTATATCTAAAACATACTCTTGGTGCTGTCCTGTTTCAACAAATGTTGAAATAAGTATTGCACTTAGCATGTCATTAGCTACTGCTGGTACTGATACTGTGGCCTTTAACCCTGTAAAACTTGCAATTGCATTCATAAAAGATGATGATATTATATTACCTATTTCTCCTATAACGGAAATACCCATTTCCGTTATACTTTCTTCATCAATACAAGTCATCTTAGATATCATATTTAAAGCTACATCTTCTTCAAATACATAAAGAATACTTCCTGGAATGTCGTCAAGCACTTTTACTAATACAGCTACAACTCCATTTTCTTTATAACTATTAAATAATTCATCAAATTCTATTAAGTTCATATTTGGAACTGACATATCTATCTTAGTTCCAAGTAGCATTGATAATGATGTTGCAGAATTACCTGCCCCTATATTTGAAACTTCTCTTAAAGCGTCTAATTGAAATGAAGTTAAATCCTTGTATTCCATAAAGACCCTCCTTTCTAAATCAATGCTGCCACATCAAGAATTAATGTTACTAAACCATTTCCTAATATCGTAGCTCCTATATATTCCTTTAGTGATTTTAATGTCTTTCCTAAAGGCTTAATTACTATCTCTTGTTGTCCAAATAATGAATCAACAAGTAATCCAACAGTCTTCTCTCCGATTTTAACTATAATTATAAACTTCTTTTTACTTTCTTTAGTTTCTATTCCTAATATTTCATTTAGTCTAATTAAAGGTATAATATCATCTCTATAAACTATTACTTCTTCACCATTTGTCTTTTTAATATTTTCTTCTTTATAATCTATAACTCTATCTATAAATCCTAATGATATTGCTAAAGTTTCATCTCCAACCTTAACTAAAAGAGCTTGTATTATTTGAAGTGTTAATGGTAGTTTTATAACAAAACTTGAGCCTTTACCCTCTTCGCTAATTACATCTACAGTTCCACCTAGTGATGAAATTTTTGTTTTTACAACATCCATTCCAACACCTCTACCAGATATATCTGTAACTACTGTATTAGTACTGAAGCCTTGAGCAAAAATCAGATTTCTTATATCATTATCACTTAGCCCCTCAGTACTTATTCCAACTTTTTCAGCCTTAGCCTTTACTTTTTCAATATTTATTCCTGCCCCATCATCGCTTACTTTTATTAATGCTTTAGTTCCTTCTTGATATGCAACTAATTTTATAGTTCCAACTTCACTTTTGCCCTTTGCTGATCTCTCTTCTTTAGTTTCTATTCCATGATCAGCTGCATTTCTTAAAAGATGTATTAATGGTTCTCCAATTTCATCTATAACAGTTCTATCAAGCTCAGTTTCCGCACCTTCTATAATGAAGTTTATTTCTTTCTTAAGTTCCAAAGATAAGTCTCTTATCATTCTTGGGAATCTATTAAATACTACTTCTAAAGGTAACATTCTTATTTTCATAACTAAGTCTTGTAAGTCTGAAGTTGTTCTTTCAACTTGTTCTAATGTCTCTATTAATTCCTGCGACTTATCATTTATAACTATTTGTTCTAATCTAGTTCTATATATAACAAGCTCAGAAACCATATTCATAAGCTTATCTATTCTTTCTAAATCAACTCTAACAGATTGATGTGCTCTTTTATTATCCCTTTTCTTATCTTGCTTTTCTATTTTATTTGATGTATTTATAGTATCTTTTATTTGAATTTTCTCTATTTCTTTTACTATTTGATCTTTTGGTTCAATATTATCTACTTGGTGATTTTCTTCTAATGTTATATAATCTACTTTCACTTCTCTAACTTCAGAAATATTGCTTACTAAATTTTCTACTTCTTCTTTTGATTTAGCTGTTATCAAAACAAAGGTTAACTCCGTATCAAATTGTTCATTTTCTATATCTTCAGTTGATGGAAAAGATTTTAATATTTCCCCTTGTGTTTCAAGCTCTTGAACTATTAAAAATGCTCTTGCTGATTTTAACAAAGTATCTTCTCTTAAAGTTATTGCTATACTAACTCCGTTAAAACCATTTTCATTTGCTTGCTTCATTACTGATAAGTCATACTCGTTTAAACTTACACTTATAGAATCTTCTTGTATGTCCTTCTCATTAATTATTTGTTCTTCATTACTTATTGAAACATTTTTATCATCAGCAACACTTTCTAAGGCTCTTATTATATTTCCTATTTCTACTTCTTCATCATTTCCTTCTTCTATATTGCTAACCATTCTTTCTAAAGTATCTAAACAATCAAATAATACTGTAACTACATTGCTAGTAACCTTTAGTTTACCTTCTCTAAATTTCGATAAAACATCCTCCATCTTATGGGTTAATTCTGCTATATTATTGAATCCCATAGTTGCGGCCATTCCTTTTATAGTATGAGCTACTCTAAATATTTCATTTACTTTATCTATATTATTTGGCTCTTGCTCTAGATCTAATAAAGCTTCATTTAAGGTTTGTAAATTATCCATTGATTCTTCTAAAAACATTCCCATGTATTGAGATACGTCCATTTTATTTCACCCCTTTATACTTTCTTATAGATAAAAGTAGAAACTTTCTCTAATCCATATTCCTTGTAATTGTATATGCTTTCTGTTGCTCCAACAAATAGTAATCCCCCACTTTTTAAAGAGTTTGAAAACTTTTTAAATATTTCTTTTTTTACATCATTTTTAAAATATATTATTACATTTCTACACACTATTAAGTCAAAATCTTTTTCATAATTACCTAAAATTAAATCATGCTTTTTGAAAGTAACAATAGATTTTATTTTACTGTCTATGATATATTTATCTTTTAATATTTTAAAATATTTTCTTTTATAGTCTTCACTTATATTTTTCACTTCTCCTTGGACATATTCTCCAAGCTTTGCCTTTGCTAATATAGTGCTGTCTATATCAGTGGCAATTATATTGTTTCTTCCTGCGGGATTTATTTCATTTAGCATCATCGCTATACTGTAAGGCTCGCACCCTATTGAACAGGCTGCACTCCAAATTTTCAATTTATTATTAGTTAAAATATAGTTTTTTAAAGTTTTCTCTAATTCCTTAAACAACTCTGGATTTCTAAAGAATTCTGTAACATTTATAGTTATAAAATCTAAAAACCTTTGTCTTTCTTCATCATCTGATAATAAAAGTCTTTTATAATCATCTAAAGATTTTACTCCTATTCTTGACATTAAGCTTCCAATTCTTCTATTTAATTGTTCCGGCTTATATGCATTTAAATTAATATTGAACTCTCTATATATCCAATTGTGAAATTCTGTAAAGTCCATATATCCTCCTAATTTGCATTAACTAAGCTTTTTATTTTAGAACCTACATCTTTTAATGAAAGTACATAGTCCACGCATCCTGTTTCATAAGTTACTTTTGGCATTCCATAGATAGTGGAACTCTTTTCATCTTGTGAAATAGTTATGCCTTTATTCATTTTTACAACTACAGTTCCTTCAGCTCCATCTTTTCCCATCCCTGTTAGGACAACTGATATTATTCTATTAGTATATATGGCTGATGCTGATATAAATAATTTATCAACAGCAGGTCTTACCCCCCAAATTGGAGGTTCTTTATTAGTCCTTATAACTCCTGGCTTTTCCACAGTCATATGGAATCCTCCTGGAGCAATATATACTTTATTTTTTTCTATCTTAATACCATCACTAGCTTCTAAAACATCTAGAGCACATTTTTTATTTAACCTTTCTGCAAAAGCTTTGGTAAATCCACTTGGCATATGCTGAACTACTAAAACAGATATGTCTAGATCCGTAGTTAATTCTGAAATTACTTTTTCTATTGCATTAGGACCACCTGTTGATGCTCCTATTAAAATTATGTCTCGTCTACTTTTCAAAACGTTATGTACCAATAGTGCATCCACCTCCTATAGTCTTTTTAGACTACTTCCAATACTTCTAATTGTAACTGCACCATCTTCACTTTCTAAAATCATAGTTCTTCCTTTGTTTCCTCCTGTATCTTCCGCTATTAAAGGAATAGATAATTTTTTTATAGTTTCTACAACAGCAATGCTATTTCTTTTCCCAATATCACTAATAATTTTCTTATCTGGAAAGTTAAACATTGACGCTCCACCTGCTATTTTAGCTGTTATGTTACTCTTTCTACATCCAAGAGATATCATTTTTGATAGCAAATTTTCAATTCCTAAATCAGCATACTTAAAAGGGTTGACTACGTTTTTGAATTGTGTACTATCTGGTAACATTATATGAACTAATCCGGAAATTTTTTTTTCCCTATCATATAATGCTATACCGACACAGGATCCAAGTCCCATGGTTATTAATCTATCTGGGGCAGAAACAATAGCTCCATCTGCTATTCCAACTCTAACCTCTTTCTTCTCCTCCAAATTCGTCACCCCTGAAAAATAATCTCTTCTTCTTCTATTGTTAATATTTTTTCTAAGTCTAGCATTATAATTATATTATTATTTTTCTTTACTAGTCCTTTTATATATCTTTTTGATATTAATGTTGAAAGACTTTCTGGATTGCTTATTTCCTCATCCAATATACTTTGAACTTCACTAACACTATCTACTGATATTCCAAATTTACCTACGTCTCTTTTTACCACTATAATTTTTTTATCCGAGGTATTTTCTAATTTTAGCTTAAATTTTTTTACAAGACTTATGATAGGTAAAACTCCATTTTCATAGTTAATTACTCCATCTAAAAAACTTGGTGAGTCCGGTAAAACAGTAGGTTCTTCGTAACCTAGAATTCTTTCTACTTCCATTATATCTGTGGCATAAAACTCATGACCTAGTTTAAAAACTAATATTTTTATCTCCTTCATTATCTCTTTTTCCTCCTACAGAAGTAATTTATCTACAACTAAACTACTATCTTTATCTATATAAGCATGTACATTTTTTGATGGCTTTTCTAAAATATATTTTTTATTTCCTATAATGAAAATAGTGTTATGATATGCAGTGTCTACAAAAATTTCTCCATCTTTATCTACTTCTAAGTTAGTAAATACTCCTGAATCACTACCTACAATTGAAGCATTAATACACTTACCAGCTTTTAAATGCCCACCTCTACATACAGAATTTTTTAAACAAAATTTAATATTACCAGATGAACTCAATTTACTAGTAAACAATCCTTTACCAATTATATTTATATCGCCTACAACGATTATTTCAGACTCTTGCGCATATTCTATAGTTAAATCTGAAGTTATTATTGTTTCTTTTTCTAATTCTTCTAATTCCTTATTTAATTCTTCTATTATTCCTTCAACTTCAGTAATACCTTTAATATTACTAGGAGCTGCACCTATAAGCTTTCCTCTAATTAATTTTATAACTTCCGAATTGTAGCAACTATCTTTCATAGCATTTGACATAGCCTTAACACAATTCTTAGAAACACTTTTATATTTTGTTTCTATTAATAATTTAACTATCATTCCATCAGTTATATCCTTTTGAATTAAATTATGCTCTTTTAAATAAACAACATTAGCTACTAGAGACTTTAAATCCTCTTTTAACTCATTTAAGGTTTTAATTCTAATCTCTTTAACTAAATCTGCTCCTCCAACTTCAACAACAGAATGAACTACATTGCCCAAAATTTCCGATGTATTCTTAGACTCTATAAAAGCATTAAATACTCCACTTTTTACAAATACACTACCACCTGAAGTTATTTTCATACCTTCAGTAACTTTTCCATTTATTTGAACATTAGCAGGGAATTTAATATTTCCTGTAGCCATTGTAACATCCTTATTTAATATATATATAGGTTCAACCCATATAGTACCTTTATTAAAATTTGGTTTTCCATCTATAGTTGATATTATTAAGTTATCTTTTAGCTTACAACCTTGTCCAGCTAAAAAATTGATTTTTTTCTTTTCCTTTCCTGGTATTCTTTCAGAAAAAACACTTTTCCCATCAACACCATTTTCCCCTTTTATAATTTCGGCTAAAACTTCATTAGCTTTAACACTTGTTATATAATTAAAATCTCTAAAATCTATTTTTTCTTTATTTTCATCTATTTTTATTTTTTTGTTATAATTAAAAAATATTTTTAAACTATCTTCAATTGGAGGTTTTACGTTTACGCCTTTTGCCACTAGCATTTTATTTATATCTTTATTAACTTTTATGTATTCTATAGAATCTTTATCTATTCCATAAGATATACCAACTTTTTTTAACTCATTAATTAATTGATCTTCTGTAATTATAGGAGGTTCAATTCCTTCTTCTATATCTAATTCTAATATTAAATTATTAGTTTCCTCTAAATCTTTTAAGTAATATATAACCTCTTTTTTATAAGAAATCGATATATAAGCCTCAGTTTTATCTGAATTAAAGCTTATATCTATTATTCTTTTTCCAGGCTCCTTTAACGCCTTAAATTCTATAGCGTCTTCTTCTTTTACAGTGCTTGTTCTATTTATCTTCTCACCATTTATGTATAAATCCCCATCTAAAGGTGGTGAAATGGTAGCATATTTACCATTTCCAATTGGATTTTTAATTATTATCTTTCTGCCTTTTACCAAAGCACTTCCATCAACGTTATTGACCTTATTATAATTTTCTTCCATTCGCCCAAACACCTCTCTACTACTTTACCATACTTTAATTTCCATTTAATAATATCATACTTTAATATTTTTTTAAATATTATTTAATTTTTTAAAAAATATATAACTAATTAGCATATTAACATCTAAATTTTTCTACATACAACTTTATTTCTTCATCAAATTCCTTAATTAACTTTCTCATAATCTCATTCTCTATATTTAAATTTATATCATCTACTTTTGATATTGGAAGTATTTTAGGGGAAGTTCCTGATATAAACATAGCATCTATTTCTTTTAAATCATTAAAATTTATCTTTTTTTCTTCAAAAGTTATTCCTAAGTTCTTAGCTAAAGATATTATTCTACCTCTTGTAACTCCTGGTAAAACATCCTCTAATGGAGAAGTGTATAATTTTCCTTCTTTTATCATAAATATATTAGATTTACTCCCCTCTGTTATAAAACCATTGGAGTTCACAAGTATCGCTTCAAATGCATTGGATTTAATAATTTCATCTGTTACTTTTTTTCTAAAATTGCTATCAACCACCTTTGCATTAGGATTTACTCTTTCCCCGTGATAAAGTATAGTTTCAACTCCACTTTTATACATATCATCTCTTGGGTAATTGTGTTTTATAGTAAAAACTTTCATTGTATCTGTTTTTATATCGAAGGTAAGCTTTATATTACCGTACTCTAAATTGTTAGCATGTATAAGTCTAATTAAGTAATCCTTTATCTTATCATACTTATAAGAAAATGGTTTTTCCATTAATCTAAAAGAAGATTCTAATCTTTTTATATGATCTTCATAAAATAAAGGAACTTTATTAATCACTCTTATAACTTCATATATAACTCTTTCTTTTTCTGTCGTATCATTTGTATAATTATTTATACTTTCTAAATGACCATCTTCCAAATAGTATTCTAAAATAGCTTCCATATTAATTCTCCTCACTACTTCCATTTTAATATCTCAAAATTATTTTTCTTTTTATAATTTATTAAATATGCATTTCCAACTAAATCCAATAAAGGTTTATCTGATAATGAATCCGAAAACATATAGGAATTTTTATAATCAACATCTATGTTATCTCTTTTTAAAACCTCTTTAAGTCTCCTTACCTTTTCTTCACCCTTACAATTTTCTCCTTGCATTCGTCTTATAAATTTACCATCTTTTAAAGTAAATTTTGTTCCTATAATCATATCAACTTCCTTTATAGCATAAAACTCCCTTAAATAAAACTCCGGAGAAGCTGATATTAAATATATTTTATATCCTTGCTGTTTTAAGTTTTTCATCATTTCTATGGCATCTTTATATAATATTTTTTCTAGAACATCTTTATAGAAATTTTTAATTAATAAAGTTAATTCCTTTTCGTCTATTCCATCTATAAATTTAAGAAAACTTTCTTTAACTCTTTTTTCATCATATATTTTTATGGAATACATCAATCCACTATACAAAGCTCTTGGAAGAAATTTAATATTCCTTATTTCCTTAATAATAACATATTTAAATAATTGCATTAGAGTTTCTTTTCTAGTTATAGTATAGTCTACATCAAATATTGCTAGTTTATCCATCCCAACCCCTCCTAGGCTATTTCACTATTAATTATATACTATAATCTGCTATATTTAAACAAATTAGTCACTGAATTGACTTTAAAGTATAGACTATATCTGAAGACAAAAAAATATTACTGTTTAAGATATATCTATAAAGTAAACTACTCAAACAATAATATTTTTTATTTTATTAACTTAATTTTTTTAAAAATTCTTCTAATCTATTTAATCCTTCTTTTATACTTTCTATAGATGTTGCATAAGACAACCTTATATAACTATCTAACCCAAAAGCAGCTCCTGGTATTACTGCAACATTTTCTTCTTTTAATAAGCTTTTGGAAAAATCTAAAGATGTTAGTATCGGATCTTTATCTATTGATTTCCCATAATAGTTTTCTACACAAACCATTATATAAAAAGCTCCTTTAGGTCTTATAATTGATAAACTATCTATTTTTTGTAATCTATCAATCATGTAATTTCTTCTTTTTTCAAACTCTTTTATCATAGCCTCTATATTAATTTGGCTTCCAGTTAAAGCTTCAACAGCCGCATATTGAGAAATTGAATTTACATTTGATGTAACATGACTTTGGACACTGCTCATAAGGGTAGCTATTTCTTTGCTAGAAGCAGAGTATCCTATCCTCCAACCAGTCATAGCATAGGATTTAGATAATCCATTAATTACTATAGTCCTATCAAATGAATCTTCTGATATAGAAGCAATACTTATATGCTTTTCATTATCATATATTAATTTTTCATATATTTCATCTGATATTATTATTAAGTCATTTTCTTTTGCAAACTCTGCAATTTCTATTAACTCTTTTTTGCTATATATACTTCCAGTTGGATTGTTAGGACTATTTATTAAAATAGCTTTAGTTTTATTTGTAAGAACATCTTTCAAATCTTTAATTCTATATTTGTAATCATTCTCTTTAAGAGTGTTAACAAATACTGGTATGCCATCTGCTAATTTAACTAACTCAGGATAACTTACCCAATAAGGAGTTGGTATTATAACCTCGTCTCCAGGATTAAGTATTGCCATAAAAGCATTTGCTAGACTTTGCTTAGCTCCTGTAGATACTACCACTTGGCTAGGTTCATAATATAATCCATTCTCTTGTCTAAATTTATTACAAATAGCTTTCCTTAATTCTAAAATTCCACTTGTTGCTGTATATTTTGTTTTTCCTTCTTTCATAGCTAATATAGCTGCATTAATTATATTTTCTGGAGTATTAAAATCTGGTTCACCTGCGCCAAAACTTATTACATCAACTCCTGATTCTTTCAATGCTTTTGCCTTTGCTGTAATTTCTAATGTTATGGATGGGTTAATTCCCATTGCTTTTTTTGATAAATCCATTTTATACCTCCATTTATTTTTTAAAATTTATAAGTTTATTTAATAATTCTTCATTTATTCCATAACTACCTATTGTATTCTCATTGCAACATTCCTTACCATGATAATCACTACCACCCGTTATAAATAATTTATATTTTTTGCATATATTATAGAAACTATTAGTTCGTTCTCTAGAATGACTAGGATGATATACTTCTATTCCCTTTAATCCATAAAACTTCAAGTCTTTTACTATATTTTCTATGGCTAACCCTTTATAAATTTGTCCCGGATGTGCTAGTACCGCAATTCCCCCTGAATTATTTATAACTTGTATGGCATCTTTATAGTTTAATTTGCACCCTCTTACGTAAGCAGGCTTTCCCTTGACTAGAAAACTAGTAAAAGCAGCTTTATAGTTGTCAAAGTATCCTTTTCTAACCATTGCGTTAGCAACATGGCTTCTTCCAACTGTAGAGTCTAAATCAATAGCTAAATCATCTATAGCTAAATCAATATTATTTCTTTTTAACTTAAAAAGTATTTCTTCTACTCTATTTATTCTAGCTTTATTTAATTTATCTACAGTATTTATTAAGTTTTCATCTTTTATATTTATAAAATATCCTAGTATGTGTAACTCTAAATCTTCATACTCAGTACTTAACTCTATTCCAGGTATCAAATTTATATCATCATATGAGTTATTAATCACATATTGTGACATTATGGAATCATGGTCTGTTATAGAAATATTTTTCACTCCTAAGCCTTGAGCAGTTTTTATAATTTCTTCTGGTGTCATGTTGCCATCTGAATAATTTGAATGAATATGTAAATCTGCATAGTTCATTTTAACACCTTATTTCTTAAGTATATATATTAAAAATATATCATTATTAATATAAAATAACAATTAAAAAATTGTAGATAGTAATTTCCCTTGCTCCGTTGTTTCACTCCAAGTCAACGTAAACTTATATATGTTCTCTTGAAAACTGAATGAATAAAAGTATAAAATAAATATATTTTTGTAAATTACTAAAAGCCTATATAATCATATCTCTAAAAATTTCAAATTTTATATTTTTCTATAAATAAAAAAAGTGCCTTATTTGGCACTTTTTTTATTCTTCATCAACTAATTCTTCACTATAAAATTTTGATACTCTATCAAACTCTTCTTCTTCTGGAACTACTAATTCTCCATCTTCAGTTGATCTAAATAAGTAAACTGAATCTTCATTTGGATCTTGAGCTAAAATATACTCATTTTCCTCAAATTCAAAAGCATCTATAATTGGACATGATACAACATTTCCATTATCATCTTCTAAATCTACAACAAAATGCTCGTGATGGTCTTCTCCACATCCGCATCCTTCATGATGATCATGTTCATGATGATTTCCACACCCAGTTCCTTCGTGGCATCCACATTTATTTTCATTATCCATTGTTATAATCCTCCTTCATGTAGGTTATCATTCTATTTAATTCTACCCTTAATTAATAGAAATTAAAAGCAAAATATTAAATTATTTTTCAATTGATGTTATTAAATAAAAAAATAAGGGGCTAAATAGCCCCTTATTTTAAAACTATTGTTGTTCAGCTAATCTCTTGTAGTTTGCTAATCTTTCCATAGCATCCTTTTCTGTCTTCTCAAATAGAGCCTCAGCTGCTTCTGGGAATGCTTTTGCTAATGAAGCATATCTAACTTCTCCCATTAAGAATTCTCTAAAGCTACTCTTTGGTTCCTTAGAATCTAATGAGAATGGGTTCTTAGTTCCAATTAAACTTGGATTGTATCTGTATAGTCCCCAATATCCAGATTCAACTGCTTTTTTAGCTTCATCTTGGCTATTAGCCATACCATTCTTAATACCATGGCTTATACATGGAGCATAAGCAATGATTAATGATGGACCATCGTAAGCTTCAGCTTCTGCTATTGCCTTAAGAGTTTGGTTCTTATCTGCACCCATAGAAATTTGAGCTACATATACATATCCATATGTCATAGCCATCATTCCTAGATCTTTCTTCTTAGTTCTCTTTCCTGATGCAGCAAACTTAGCTATTGCAGCAGTTGGAGTTGATTTTGAAGATTGTCCACCAGTATTTGAGTATATTTCTGTATCAAATACAAGAACATTTACGTCTTCTCCTGAAGCAAGAACATGGTCTAATCCACCGTATCCGATGTCATATGCCCATCCGTCTCCTCCGAATATCCATTGAGATCTCTTAACTAGGAATTCTTTATCCTTTAAGATTTCTCTTGCATAATCAGCATCAACATTTTCTAAAGTAGCAAGAACTCTATTACCTCTATCTCTTGTACCTTCTCCACTGTTCATGTGATCTAACCAGTCTTGAAGTACTGCTTTAACATCTTCTGAAGTTTCTACTTCTAGAGCCTTCTTCATGTTATCAGCTATTCTTTCTCTTATAGCCTTAACTCCTAAGAACATACCTAATCCAAATTCAGCATTATCTTCGAATAATGAGTTAGCCCAAGCTGGACCGTGTCCTTCATTATTTACTGTATATGGAGTTGCTGGAACTGATCCACCCCAAATTGATGAACATCCAGTAGCATTAGCAATCATCATTCTATCACCGAATAATTGAGTTACAAGCTTAGCATATGGAGTTTCTCCACAACCTGCACAAGCTCCTGAGAACTCAAATAATGGTTGTTCGAATTGGCTACCTTTAACTGTGTTCTTATTCATTGGGTTCTTCTTAGGTGCAACATCTTTAACTGCATAATCCCAAGCTTCAATTTGCTCTTCTTGAGTATCCATTGGTTTCATTATTAATGCTTTACCAGGTGCTGGACAAACTTGAGCACAGTTTCCACAACCTGTACAATCTAATGGAGTAACTCCAATTGTATAGAATGTTGGTTCTTCTGTCTTTAATGCCTTTGCAGGAACAATTTTCATTGATTCTGGTGCATTTTCTTTTTCATTTTCATTTAATAAGAATGGTCTTATAACAGCATGTGGACATACATATGCACATTGGTTACATTGGATACATTTATCTTGTTGCCATTCTGGAACATTGATAGCTATACCTCTCTTTTCATATGCAGCAGTACCTGCCATGAATGTACCATCTTCCATTCCATCAAATGCTGAAACTGGAAGGTCAAATCCTTTTTGAGCATTAATTGGCTCAACAATATTTTTGATGAAGTCTGGAATATCGTTTCTATCTTCCTTAGCTTCATCAGCAGCATTCTTCCAATCTGCTGGAACTTCTATTTTAACTACAGATTCAACACCTTTATCTATAGCGGCATTGTTCATATTAACAACTTTTTCACCTTTTTTACCATATGACTTAACAACAGCGTCTTTTAAGTATTTAACAGCATCTTCAACTGGAATGATGTTAGCAATCTTAAAGAATGCAGCTTGCATTATCATATTGATTCTTCCACCAAGACCAATTTCTTGTGCTATCTTAACAGCATTTAAAGTGTAGAAATCAATGTTATTTTCAGCTATATATCTCTTCATTGAAGCTGGTAATTTTTCATTAACTTCTTCTGGTGTCCAAATTGTATTTAATAAGAACTTACCATTTTTCTTTAATCCTTCTAATACATCATACTTATAAACATAAGCTTGATTATGACATGCTATAAAATCAGCTTTATCAACTAAATAAGGTGACTTAATTTGTTTCTTACCAAATCTTAAGTGAGATACTGTTATACCACCTGATTTCTTTGAATCATATGCGAAATATCCTTGAGCATACATATCTGTATGGTCTCCAATAATTTTTATAGCACTCTTATTAGCACCAACTGTACCATCTGATCCTAATCCCCAGAACTTACATGCTTTAGTTCCTTCTGGAGTAGCATCTATATCACCTGATATTTCTAATGAAGTATTAGTTACATCATCAACTATACCAATTGTAAATCCATCCTTTGGATTTTCTGATGCTAAGTTAGCATATACTGAAGCTATGTGTGCTGGATTTGGATCTTTTGAACCTAATCCATATCTTCCTCCAACTATAACTGGAGCATTTTCTCTACCATAGAATGCACTCTTAATATCTAAGTATAATGGTTCTCCAATTGAACCTGGTTCCTTTGTTCTATCTAAAACAGCTATAGATTTTACTGTAGCTGGTATTACCTTTAATAATCTTTCTGTTGAGAATGGTCTGTAAAGTCTTACTTTAACTACCCCAACTTTTTCCCCCTTTGAAGTTAAGTAGTCAATAGTTTCTTCAGCAACGTCAGTTGAAGATCCCATTGTAACTATTACTCTATCAGCATCTGGAGCACCATAGTAATCGAAGCAGTGGTATTCTCTTCCTGTTAACTTAGTTATTTCAGCCATGTAGCTTTCAACAACTTCTGGAATATCTTCGTAGAATCTATTTACTGATTCTCTAGTTTGGAAGTATATATCAGGATTTTGTGCTGTACCTCTTGTTACTGGGTGATTTGGGTTTAAAGCTCTCTTTCTAAAAGCATCTAAAGCATCATAATCAACTAACTTAGCTAATTCATCATATTCTAAAACTTCTATTTTTTGAATTTCATGTGAAGTTCTAAATCCGTCAAAGAAGTTCATAAATGGTATTCTAGTCTTTATAGAAGTTAAGTGAGCTACTGCTGCTAAATCCATAACTTCTTGAACTGAACCTTCTGCAAGCATTGCAAAACCAGTTTGTCTTGCAGCCATAACGTCTTGATGGTCTCCAAATATACTTAATGAAGAAGTTGCTAATGCTCTTGCTGATACATGGAATACTGTTGGAAGCATTTCACCAGCAATTTTGTACATATTTGGGATCATTAATAATAGACCTTGTGATGCAGTATATGTTGTAGTTAATGCACCAGCTTGTAAAGATCCATGAACAGCTCCAGCTGCTCCAGCTTCTGATTGCATTTCCATAACCTTAACAGGTTGTCCGAATATGTTCTTTCTTCCTTGTGCTACCCATTCATCAACATGTTCAGCCATTGGTGATGACGGTGTGATTGGGAATATAGCAGCCACTTCTGTAAATGCATAAGATATATGAGCAGCAGCCGTATTACCATCCATAGTTTTCATTTTTCTCATCATGTTTGACCTCTCTTCCTTATATATAAAATTTTATAAATACGTTAAATACAGAAATTTCAAACTGTATTTATTATTAAGAAATAAATTTTGGGCAAGAAAAGATTCAATCGCTTTAATTACGTCTCCGTACCCAACCCCTATCAGGTACTTCCCTGAGTCTTTATCCCCTCAAAGAATCTATTTTGTTAATTTTTCACCAAGGTTCTTTGCCTCTAAAAGCTCTTCTTCACTTGGCGATTCTTTAACGGCGATGTGTCCTGCAACATTAAAGTCATAGTCATTCATACGTTGAACCCAGTCAACCATGAATTTTCCATCGTCCCATCCATATGATCCAAATAATACTATCTTCTTTTGTTTGTTAGGTAATAGCTTAAATTGATTTATAAATGGTTCCATTTCATGTTGTTCAATTCTATTATTATCCATTGATGGACTTCCGAAAGCAACTGCGTCAGCTTCAGTTACATCTTCAACTGTTGCATCGCAAACATACTTGACATTTACATCTGCACCAGCTTCTTTAGCACCTTCTGCAATTGAGTTTGCAAGAACCTCAACATTGCCTCCATTACTCCAATAAATAACAGATATTTTTTTCATAATTACATCACCTCATCCTTTGACTTAAATTAAGTCATTTTTTTGGATATGCACTACCTATTTTCACTTACTATTTTATTATATAACACTATTTTTATTTTGCAAGTTTTATACATGCCATATTAATTGAATATAACCTTTGCACATAAAAAATAGCTTATTTTATTTTATTTAACTCTATACTTTGGATTATTACTCTAAAAATCGCATCTACACCATTAGTAATACCACTATTTTTCATATTTTTTATTATAGTATCTTTTTTATTTTTAAGTTCTTCAATTTTTGATAATAGCATTTCTTGATTTTCCATCATTTCATCTTCATCAAGCACTACTGAATATCCTTCTTTTTCAAAGGATTTTGCATTTAAAATTTGATCTCCTCTACTTATCTTCTTAGATAATGGAATTAAAAGAGTTGGTTTTTTTAGTGCTAATAACTCAAATATTACATTTGCGCCAGCTCTTGATATTACATAATCTGCTGATTTTAATAAATGTGGAAGTTCATCTTTTACATACTCATATTGTATATATCCTTTAATATTATTTAACTCTTCTGCTAAATTACCTTTTCCGCAAATATGAATAATATTAAATGTTTCCAATAGTTTATTTATATTTTTTCTTACTTCATCATTAATGCTTTTAGCCCCTAAGCTCCCACCTACTATAAGTAATATTTCTTTATTATCTTTAAATCCGCAAATTTCTTTTCCCTTAATACTACTTCCGTTTAATATTTCTTTTCTTATAGGTGTTCCTGTTAATACTCCTTTTCCATCTTTTACATAATTTAAACTTTCTCTAAAAGTAACACATAACTTTGAACAAAATGGTGAAGATAACTTATTAGCTAACCCTGGAGTTAAATCTGATTCGTGGGATACAACAGGAATTTTTCTCATTGAAGCTGCAATCACTACAGGTACTGCAACAAATCCCCCCTTAGAAAATATTATATTAGGTTTTTCTTTTTTAAGTATTTTATTTGCTTCTACAACTCCCTTCATAACTTTAAAAGGATCTGTAAAGTTTTTAACATCAAAATACCTTCTAAGTTTTCCTGAAGAAATTTGGTAGTATGGTATATTGGCATCTTTTATTATTTCTTTCTCAATGCCATCCTTGCTACCTATATATTTTATTTCAAATCCTTCTTCTTTTAACTTTGGTACTAAAGCTAAATTAGGGGTAACATGTCCTGCCGTTCCTCCCCCAGTCATTATTATTTTGTATTTATTCATTTAAACACTCCTTTTAAAACTAATATTTTATGAAATATATTATTAAATCTTTATCCTCTATTTATAAAACATATAAAAAAATTATTATTTTTCAAAATAAATTCCTATATCAATATATCATATTATTTTAAACAATTTAAATGTTATTTTTAAATTTTAAGTAAGAAAAAAACTTTATTTTAATAAAAATATAATGTACTCTCTTCCACTATTATACCCTTCTTCCTTAACTTACATATTATAATTACAAAAAAATTGCACAAGCTATAATCACAAAGGAAAAAGGAGGTGAAAAGACATGGCACAAAAATTAGTACCAGAAGCTAAAAATGGATTATCTAAATTCAAAAACGAAGTAGCTAATGAAATGGGAGTACCATTTTCTGACTACAATGGAGAACTATCTTCAAAACAATGCGGTAGCGTTGGAGGAGAAATGGTTAAAAGAATGGTAGAACAATATGAAAGAGGCATGAAATAGTTTTTCATTTGTTATATCATTAATGTATTACTTATAAATAAAGTAATGCTACAAATAAAGGAGTTATCTTAAAGTGATTAATATCATGTTAAGATAACTCCTATTTATTAATTAACTCTTATATGTTTTATCATAAGCTGAATATTCCTTCTACCATTAAACTCATTAATATTAGGATAATAAATTATATCTGCCATTGTATTTATATAGCTACTGTCGCAAGCTCTTGAAAAATCTTCTTCTCCATACCTATCTATATAGTCTTTCTTAAAATCAATAAATTTATCAAAGCTTACACCATCTATATATAAATATTTTTCATTAAATTTAAATTTAAATCTAAGCTTTAAAAAATTCTTCTCTTTTCCTAAAAGCCATATTCTTTCTACAAGAACATTTTTTACTGCGAATAAAGGGCTAGAATTCCCCTTACCAAAAGGTCTTAAACTTTCTATTACTTCTATTAACTCTTCATTTAAGTAATTTAAATTAAGTGGAGAATCTATCTTTACTATAGGAATAATATCCTCATCGCATAAAGGACAGATAGAGTTTAACTTTTCTCTTAAGGATATTATATTCTCCTCCTTAAGTGATAATCCCGCAGCCATCGGGTGACCTCCGAATTTTTCTAATAATTCACTGCACTTACTTAGTTCTTCAAATATATTGTATCCTTCTATTGATCTTGCAGATCCCTTAGGCATTTCCTTTCCTTTAGTTATTACTATACAAGGCATATTAAATCTTTCTTTTACTCTGCCCGCAACTATACCTGCTATACTTTCATGAATTGTATCATCATAAACTACTATTACTTTTTCTTCTTTTTTCTTTTCTTTTTCTATTCTTTTTATAATTCTTTCTGAACTTTCTTTTGTTAAATCCTGCCTTATTGTATTTAGTTCATTTAGCTGCATTGCTAAATGTTTTGCTTTCTCTAATTCTTTAGTAATCAATAATTCCACAGATAGATCTGCTGTTTCTAATCTACCAGTAGCATTTATACAGGGTCCTATAACAAACCCCAAGTGGTATTCCTCTATTTTTTTATCACTTAATCCAGTTACTTTTCTCAATTCCTGTATGCCAAGATTTTTACTTTCATTTAATAGCTCTAGTCCCTTTTTAACTATTATTCTGTTCTCATCTACTAAATCTACAACATCACAAACTGTTGCTATAGCTGCAAACTGTATAAGATTTAAAAATTTCTCTTCACTTATATTAAATTCATCATATAAACACTTTGAAAATTTTAATGCAACTCCTGCTCCACATAATTTTTTAAATGGATAGCTACAATCTCCTCTTTTAGGATTTACTACTGCATCAGCCTTTGGAATAGTTTCTACTAGTTTACCACTAATATTTTCCCTAATTGGTATATCATGATGATCTGTAATAACTATCTCCATTCCTAATTCCTTAGCAAGCTCTACTTGTTCAAAGGCTGAAATTCCATTATCACAAGTTAAAATAACTTCATAGCCTTCTTCTCTAAGCTTTCCTATTCTACCACTGTGCATTCCATAACCTTCATCTTCTCTATTTGGAATATAGTAGCTATAGTTAGCTCCAATACTATTTAGTGCATTAAAAAATATCACAGTGCTAATTACTCCGTCACAATCATAATCTCCATAAATTATTATTTTTTTATTATTTAAAACAGCATTTTTTATTATATCTATACCCTTTTTCATATCAGTCATAAGATATCCATCATGAAAATCATGAATTGTTCCATTAAGAAATCTACTAACATCCTCAACTGTATCTATTCCTCTATTGGCTAAAAGCCTTAATACTAAAGGATTTTCACTTATAGAATTAGAGAGCCTTAAAAAGCTCTCTTTTTTATTTACTAGTATCCAATTTTCTTTCATTTTTCCCCCTTAGGCAAAACTATTTAAATAACATAGCTTTTTTTATAGAACTTGCCTTATCTTTTGAAATTTGAGATAGTATTTCAAAAGCAAAAGGAATTGCTGCTGCCGGTCCTTTTCCTGTAATTATATTACCATCTACTACAACTAAATCTTCTTTATAATTACAATCACTTATTTCATTTTCAAATCCAGGGTAACAAGTCATATTTTTATTTTTTGTTATTCCTGCTTTAGCTAAAGCTATTGGCCCTGCACAAATAGCACAAATCCAATTATTTGAGTTATTAAACTTATTTATAAGTTCAATAACTCTTTCACTCTCCTTCAAATTTCTAGCTCCTGGCATTCCACCTGGTAAAACTAAAAAATCGTAATCTTCTATTTCCTTATCCATAATATCTTTATCAGCTTTTATTTTTATATTGTGAGAAGTAGTGACCTCTTCACCTTCTAATGAAAATGTGTGACATATTACTTCTGCTCTTCTTAATATATCAACAACTGTTAAAGCTTCTAAAGTTTCAAATCCATTTGCTAATAAAACTGCTGCCTTTGCCATAAAATCCCCTCCTAAATTATAATACTTCTTTAATCTCATCATCTAAAGAAATAGTCATTATACTACTCCCTTTTCCAGCTCTATTTTGAAGTTTTATATCTTCTAATTCTATTGCCTTTTTTTCTTTATTTTTTGAAATTAAAGTTATTTTATCTAAAGAAGTTAAAGCTATTTCATCTACATTTCTTTCATATTCTCTACCTATTAATGAACCATAAATAACCTCATCATTTTCTTTTAAGCTTATACCTGTAACTCCTGCTGCTACTTTTCCCATTGCATTAATATTTTCTGATGAAAATTTTATTCCCATAGCCTTTTTAGTTATGATTATAAGTTCTGTTTGTGCTTCATTATATATTCCAACAGATATTAACTCATCATTTTCATATTTAAACTTACATGAAATTTGTGAAGAATAACTTCCCTCAAACTCTAATAAAGAAGTCTTTTTAACCATTCCCCTTTTAGTAAAGAAATAAATGAATTTATTTGATTCAAAGTTTTTTATAGAGATTAACTTTATAACTTTTTCACCTTTTTCTATGTTATCTACTATTTTCTCTAAAGGAAGTTCTCCTTTTGCTACTCCTTGAAGTAAGAATGCTGGAATTTTAAATACTTTTCCCATATTAGTGAAGAATAATACATCACTTAAAGAATCTGTACTTGTTTTTAAATTATCATTCTTTTTAATAGAGTTAAATCCTTTTATAGTTCCCTTAGCTGTTATTCCTATTGAAAAAGCTACAAACTCTAGAATTTCACTATAATTAACTTTTATTATCTCATCTTTACTTGGCAAATTAAATAATACTGTTGGTAGTATATTTCTAGGTTGATCCTCTATATTAGGAATTGCTAATCCAAAGGACAATCCTTCCTTAGTGTCAAAGGACAAGAAGTCTTTTCTTTCATCTTCTTCTAATATTATTATATTTATAACATCTTCTTCATCCTTAAGCTTTAAAGCCTGAAGTTTTGTATAGCTTGTTTGGAACTTATCTAAAGAACTCTTTTTAATTCCACCTCTTGAAGTTACAAATTGAATATATTTATTTGGCATAAATGAACTTACTGAAAATACCTCTACTATAGTTTCATTTTCTAAATTTAGTGTCTTTATTATATTATCTACTCTTTCCCCTTTTTCCTTCCACTTACACTCTGGAATATTTATCCCTTTTGTTTGATACATATTTCCTTTGTTTGTAAATAACAATAAACTTTCAGTTGTGTTAGATTTAAATAAAAACTTTAACTCATCCCCTTCTCTATAATCAATATCTTCAGCTTTTGCACTTAATCTATTGAAGGTTTTTAGAGGAATTCTTTTTATAAATCCATCTCTTGAAAGTGTCACCATAACATCTTCAACAATTATAAGTTCTTCTATATCTATTTTCGCTTCATTATCATCCTTTATTATAGATGTTTTTCTAGGATTTCTATATTTATCTGATACTTCTTTTAATTCTGTTTTAACTACTTTAAGCAACTCTTTTTCTTCTGATAATATCTTTCTAAGTCTTCTTATAGTTTTTTCTAACTCAGCATATTCTTTTTGAAAAACCTTTATTTCTAATCCAGTTAATCTATATAACATTAACTCTAAAATTGCTTCTGCTTGTATTTCTGTAAAGCTAAATTTATTTATAAGATTTATTCCTGCATCTTTTTTAGACTTAGATTCTCTAATAGTTTTTATAATATCATCTAGTACATCTATAGCCTTTATAAAACCCTGAACTATGTGGAATCTTTTTTCTGCAATTGCTAATTCTTTTATAGTTCTTCTTGTAACTATCTCTTTTTGATGATTGACATAATGCTTAATTATAGTCTTAAGTCCCATTGTTTGTGGCTTTCCATCAGCTAAAGCCACCATATTAAAACTTATATTACATTGTAAGTCAGTTCTTTTAAATAAATACTTAAGTACTTTGTCTGCCACTTCCTCATCTACTGCTTTTCTTAATTCTATAACCGCCCTTACTCCGCTTCTGTCAGACTCATCTCTTATATCTATTATTGACTCTAAAGCCTTTGAATGTCTTTTGTCTCCAGTCATCTCAGATATAGTTTGAAGTAATTTTGCTTTATTTCTTCTGTAAGGAAATTCAGTTATAACTATACCAATTCTTCCATTTTCAAGCTTTTCTATACTAGTCTTAGCTCTTAAAGTTACCTTTCCTTCTCCCATTTCATAAGCAGAAAGGATAGAGTTTTGACCTATAATAACACCACCAGTAGGTAAATCTGGACCTTTTATATAGTTCATCAACTCTTTAGTAGTTACTTCTGAATTATCTATATAAGCTAAAACACCATCTGTAACTTCTCCTAAATTATGTGGAGGAATGTTTGTAGCAAGACCTACAGCTATTCCAAAACTACCATTTACTAAAAGATTGGGATATCTACTTGGTAATACTTTTGGCTCCATTTCACTATCTGAATAGTTTGGAACCATATCAACAGTATCTTTGTCTATATCTCTAAGCATTTCCATAGCTATTGGAGCAAGTCTTGCCTCTGTATATCTCATAGCCGCTGCTCCATCTCCATCCATAGATCCCCAGTTGCCATGCCCATCTATAAGAGTTTCTCTTGTTGAAAAATTCTGAGCCATTATTACCATTGCATCATAAACTGATGTATCTCCATGTGGATGATATTTACCTAATATATCTCCTACTATTCTGGCCGACTTGTAATATGGTCTATCAGGAAATGCTTTTAATTGGTAAGCACCATATAAGATTCTTCTATGAACTGGCTTTAGTCCATCTCTTACATCCGGTAAAGCTCTATCCTTTGCAACTTCAATAGCATAAGGCAAATAGTTATCAGGCATTGCCTCTTCTAAAGGGACCCTAATTATATTATTATCCCTTGGTATATCATTAACTTTCTTCGCCATAACTCTTCTCCATCCTATTAATTAAAATTCTCCATATTTATACATATAAGTTTTTCTCGGCTCAACTATATCACCCATAAGTAATGAAACCATTTTTTCTGCTTTAGCTGCATCATCAATAGTTACTTGTAATAAAGTTCTAGTTTCTGGATTTAATGTAGTTTGCCAAAGTTGATCTGGATTCATTTCTCCAAGTCCTTTATATCTTTGTATAAGTGCACCTTTTCCTATTTCTTTTTTTACACTTTCTAGTTCATCATCACTATATGCATACTTATGAACTTCTTTACCTTTAATATTTTTGTAAACCTTATATAAAGGTGGTTGTGCTAAGTATAAATGACCATTAGCAATTAAAGGTTTCATATATCTATATATATATGTCATCCATAGAGTTCTTATATGGTATCCATCTACATCAGCATCACTCATTATTATTATTTTGTCATACTTTAAATCTTCTTCTCTATAATTTTCTAATGTGCCTGTACCTACTGCAGTATTAAATATCTTAAGTTCTTCTGATGCTAATACATTTTCAAGCTTTTGTTTTTCTGTATTCATTATTTTACCTTTAGAAGGCATTATTGTTTGAAATCTTCTATCTCTTGCTTGTTTTGCAGATCCACCAGCAGAGTCTCCCTCAACTACTATAAATTCATTAACAGTATTATCTTTTAATGTACAAACTGCAACTTTTCCTGCAAGAGGTGCTGTTCCTTTTCCTACTTTCTTTTTCTCTGCTTCATTTATTTTCTTTATTTTTTCTCTTCTTTGAGCCGCTTGAAGTGCATTATTTATAATCATTGTTGCTACTTCTTTACTATCTTCTATCCACTCACTAAACTTAGTATATGCTAAGTCATTCATCATAGTATATGCTTCTGTGCTTCCTAACTTAGTCTTTGTTTGACCTTCAAAGATTGGATTAGTGATTTTAATTCTTACTATAGCTGTCATTCCTTCTCTTAAATCATCACCTTCAAACTCTTTATCCTTCTCTTTTAAAAGTCCAAGTTTTTTAGCACCTTCTTTAAAGGCTCTTGTCATTCCAGTTTTAAATCCTGTTTCGTGAGTTCCAGCTTCTGTTGTTGGAATGTTGTTAACATAGCTCGCTATATTTTCTGTTGTGGAATCAGTAAACTGAATACAAAGTTCTCCAAACATTTGTATATTATTAACTGTTCTTTCTCCCTCAAAATAAATAGGTTCTTGATGTAAAGCTGTTTTACTCTCATTTAAATATTCTATAAAATCTAAAAGTCCTCTTTCAGAATAATATTCTTTTCTAAATTCTTCTTCTTTTCTTAAATCTATTAATTCTAGATATATTCCTTTGTTTTGAAAAGCTAGTTCTTGTAACCTTTCGTCTATTATGTCAACTTTAAAATCTACAGTTGAAAAAATCTCTTTATCTGGCATAAATGTAACTTTAGTACCTGTATCTTTTGTCTTTCCTACCACTTCTAACTTAGTAACAGCAGTGCCAGGCATATCTCTTTTGAGCTCTTTATCATAAGAATATTCAAATCTTTGTTTGTATATATTTCCATTTTGATGCACTTCTACTTCTAGCCATGAAGATAATGCATTAACGACTGCAGCACCAACTCCGTGCAATCCTCCTGAAGTTTTATAATTCTTATTATCAAATTTTCCTCCGGTATGTAATTCAGTAAAGACCATTTCCACTCCAGATTTCTTTTTAATTGGATGAATACCTGTTGGAATCCCTCTTCCATTATCTTTTACAGTAATGCTCTTATCTTTATTTATAATAATTGTGGCTTTATTTCCATATCCATTAGATATTTCATCTATAGAATTATCTAAAACTTCCCAAACACAATGATGTAACCCCTTTGTTCCTGTAGATCCTATATACATACCAGGTCTTATTCTAACTGGTTCTAGCTTTTCTAAGGAAGTTAAATCAGTAACATCATATCCTTTCATTAAATCTTCACTCATACAAACCTCCAAATAACTATTAATAGTTCAAATCCTATTTTTATTAACTTACTTTAATCTTACATACTCATTATAATCTTTTTAATTTTATCATAATTAGTTTATAAATAAAAATATAAATCTTTATAAGAAAAAAGTCAAACAACCGTTCGTTTTTGATATCTATGATAATAAAAATAAAGTGGAGGAAAATCCCTCCACTTTTTTTATATTATTGAACATCACAAATTTCTACATTTCTAACATGTTTAGTTGGATTCCATTCTTTATTATTTTTTCTTAACATACCTTCAATAGTTATTGGTATCCAAGTTAAGGTATATAAAGAATATAATAAGAACCTAAAGAATAGTATAAGCTTCTTCTTACCTAAGAATAATGCTGTAGCTAATAAGAATGCTGCATTATAAACTATATTTATTAATAATATTTGTGCAAAGTTATCCGCTGCTTCTGCAAATATAGGTAATACAAATACATTAGATGTATAGAATATTAACATTGCAAAAAGACCTGGTGATATTTTTTTATCTAATCTTAATATTAAAGGCGTAATTAAGAATTGCATAATACCAATAATCTTAAATAAAATATCCCCTGTTAAATCACTAATTACAAATATATTACCATCTCCAGTCATACCTTGAGCAAAACTTAATATTGCTGATATACCAATCATTAAAGTAAAGAAAGGTTGTATAACATATAAAGCACAATCTAAAACAAACCATTTTCTTTCCTTAAGGCCTTTCTTAACTAACTTAAAGAAATATCTAGATGCTACATCTGTAAAACCTTGCATCCATCTTCTTCTTTGAACCCAAGATTGCTTTAATGTTAAAGGTTTTTCATCATAAATTATAGCATCATGTGCCCAACCTACTTTTTCTCCATTTAAAATTAACTTACAACTAAATTCTAAATCTTCAGTTAAACAAGTTGCTCCCCATCCAAATTCCTTTAAAACATTTGTATCTATCGCAAATCCTGTTCCACCTATTTGGTTAGATAACCCAACATTTGCTCTAGCTAATTGATACATTCTATTTTGAGTCCAAAAGGCTATAGAATATGAAGCTGCTATCCATGAGTCATTTGGATTTTTACTATCTATGTAGCCTTGTACTACTTTATATCCTTCTAACATTTTTGAATTTATTTCCTTGCACCAATTTTTTGAAACTAAGTTATCAGCATCAAAAATTGCTACTGCATCATACTTTTTTTGCATCTTAAATATTTTATCAAACATCCACTCTAGTGCATATCCCTTACCTTTTTCTTCTTTGTTGAACCTTTCATACACATATACACCATATTTTCTTGCTATTTTTGCAGTATTATCTGTACAATTATCAGCAATAACAAAAATATCAAAAAGTTCTCTAGGATAATTCTGATTCAGCATGCTTTCAATTAACTTACCTATTACCACTTCTTCATTATGAGCTGCTACTATCATTGCAAATTTTTTAGTTGGTGTATAATTTTTCTTTTCAGCTTTTCTTTTTAAACCAAAGAAAGCTAATATAAAATAATACATCATCATTACAAAAACAGTTAGTTGAAAAACAGCCGTTACAGAACTAATAATTTCTCCCATTACATCCACTCCTATAAATAAAGGAAATTTTCCTTGTATTACTATTTTCAAACATTATCTTTGACATCTTTATTAAATATATTCTAATAGCAATAAAAAATCAAGTATAGAAATCTTAAAAATTAATTAATATTATATATGTTTCAATTAATAATCTACATAATTAATATAATTCAATACTAAATAGTTAACAAACTCATTTAAGTAAAGTAGCAAAATTGAAAGCATATATATTTTTTAATTTTTTATATAAGTTGCTAAAATACTTACTTTATTTAAGGATTATAAATTATTTATATTTTTAAGTTAAATATTAAATCCTTATTACAACTTATATATAAACCTTGAATAATCATATATATTATTTTCTCCTATATAAATAAATATATAATTAATATACTTATGTAATAATTTCCTAAAGAGTAAAAAACCATTTAACTACAAAGTTAAAACTCTGCAATTAAATGGTCTTTCTATTAATAAACTCAAAATAGGGGTTGCTATTTTTGAGATTTATACTATTCCTTGAGCTAACATAGCTTCTGCAACCTTTATAAAACCAGCTATATTAGCACCCATTAATATATTTCCAGCTTCACCATACTCTTCAGCTGCATTTTTAGAATTTTTATAAATATTTATCATTATATCTTTAAGCTTTGAATCTACTTCTTCAAAGCTCCAAGAAAGTCTCATACTATTTTGTGACATTTCAAGAGCTGAACAAGCAACTCCTCCAGCATTTGCAGCCTTTGCTGGTCCAAACATAACTCCAGCTTTTTGGAATAATTCTATTGCACCTAAATCTGTTGGCATATTTGCTCCTTCAGATACAACTTTCACTCCATTCTTAATTAATATTTCTGCTGATTCTTTATCTATTTCTCCTTGAGTTGCACAAGGAAGTGCTATATCACATTTTATCTCCCAAATCCCTCTAAATCCTTCTACGTATTTAGCATTTGGTACGTAATCTAAATATTTTTTAATTCTTCCTCTTTTTACTTCTTTTATATTTTTAATTATATCTAAATTTATTCCATTTTCATCATATATATATCCATTTGAATCGCTTAGAGAAACTACTTTTGCTCCTAACTCTGTTGCCTTTTCACAAGCATATATAGCAACATTTCCTGATCCTGATATAACTACAATTTTATCTTTAAAACTTACTTTATTATCATTTAACATTTCTTCAGTAAAGTACACTAATCCATATCCCGTAGCTTCTTTTCTTGTTAAACTTCCTCCATAAGTAAGTCCTTTTCCAGTCAATACTCCTTGGTCATTAGAATTCCTAATTTTCTTATAGTATCCATACATATATCCTATTTCTCTAGCTCCAACTCCAATATCTCCAGCTGGAACATCTGTATCTAATCCTATATGTTTACATAACTCTGCCATAAAACTTTGGCAGAATCTCATAACTTCACGGTCAGACTTACCTTTTGGATCAAAATCCGAACCGCCTTTTCCTCCACCTATTGGCAAGCCTGTTAATGAATTTTTAAATATTTGTTCAAATCCTAAAAACTTTATTATACTTTGATTTACAGATGGATGAAATCTAAGACCTCCTTTGTATGGTCCTATTGCACTGTTAAATTGAATTCTAAATCCTCTATTAACTTGAATCTTTCTATTATCATCAACCCATGGTACTCTGAAAAATATTTGTCTTTCTGGCTCAACTATTCTTTCTAATATTCCTTCTTCTATATATTCTGGATGTTTTTCGAATACTGGCACTAAAGAATTAAGTACTTCTTTTATGGCATCTAAAAATTCTTTTTCTCCAAAATTTCTTTTTTCAACCTCATTTATAACTTTATTTACATATTCTCTTCCTAACATGTGCCCCAACTCCTTCATCTCTAATAATATATATATCATACATTATCATGGTATTTTTTGCTATATTTTTCTTAAATATTCTATATAATTATTAATTTAATAATTATATAGTGTATTTTATGTTTTTTTAAAATTTGAAAACATTTTTAAAAGTGTTATTAATCATATAATAATTCTTCTCTTAAGATTTATTCCATAAAATTTATTTTCTATTTTTCTCAACATCTCTTATTATATATTCTATTACTTTAATATTTTTTCCCTTACTATGAATATAAATTGGTATTGCTGTTATAACTCCTACTGAAGTTCCACAAATTATATCCCACATAGTATCATTTAAATTTCCATTTTGAGCATGGAGCCCAAATAAAGAATCTGTTGTAAACTCCCATATCTCCCAAGCCCCTGCAACTGCTGTTGCAAATAAAATAACAAATATAACTGAAGCTAATGGATTAATATCTTTTCTTGATTTTTCATTAGTTAAATATAAAAATAACACATACCCAATTATAGCAATTACAGATCCAGATAATAAATGTAAGAATTTATCATAGTTAGTTATTGAGTAAAAATTCCATACACTTGCTAAATACATTGATAAAAATATAAAAGTCATATTTATATAATATATAGTTTTAGAACCTTTAAGAAAGCTCCTTATATACAATAAATATGCACCTACTATAGTTGCAAAAGTAAGTCCTATCCTAAAAAGTTTTTCTTCATCTCTTACTACAAAATAATATATAGCAGTTATTATTAATATAATAGTAAATATAACTGCAAATATAAATTCATTATTATATTTTTTATTTTTCATGACATCACCCCTATAATTTAATATTAAAGCTCTGTTAGATATTTTTGTTGATATGATGGTTGCATAATCACATATAATAGAAATTCTTAAACTAGTGAATTAGTAATGAAGTGACTTTCATATCAACAATTTCCTCTGACACAGTCAATATTAATAATTATAACAAATTATCAAACTTATTTTTATTTTATAAATATTCTTCACTAAATGTTAACTAACGATAAAATTCTTCTTTTTAAATAATATAAATGATGCTAACGCTCCAATAACTAATCCACCTAAATGTGCAAGATTATCTATATTAGGTATAGTTAAGCCTATAAGAACATTTAAACCTATTGTTTCTAATATATTTTTTACGTATCTCTTACCTATCTTCTCTTTTTCTTTTAGTCCAAATATAAGCATTGCTCCTAAAAGTCCAAATATAGCACCTGATGCTCCCACGGATACACTATTAGGACTAAACAAGTAACTAAATAAAGATCCACCTAGAGCAGATATAAAGTATATTAATATATATCTTTTACTTCCATATAAAGCTTCAACTTCTCTTCCTATTATATTTAGTGCACTCATATTAAAGAAAATATGCATTATTCCGCCATGTAAAAATGCTGATGTTACTAGTCTATAGACTTCACCACTGTTAATTAAAACATTAACTTTTGCGCCCATTTGAATCAAAGTATAAATATCTATATCGATTAAATTTCTAGATTTAATAACTTCAATTAGATATAATAAAATATTTACAATGATAATAGTATATGTAACTTTATATTCTTTAAAACTTATTTTTCTTTTGCTATCTATATTTGCTATATAATCTAAAATAGGTATAAAAGCTCTAGAACCTTCACTACAATATAGTACTTTTCTTTCTCTTAAAGAAAATATTAATTTATTATAATTACTTTCTCCGTAACTTATATACTCTTCAGAGGTTAAAATTATTAAATTTAAAATAAAAGATTTATCTAATGATTTTGATAGATATTCTCTTGCCTCATTTAAATCTACTTCCTCATCAGAATCTTTTACTACTATAACTGCAACAACTGTTTCTTCTAAATCTAATAATCCTATCCATTTATTTTTATTATGAAAATTACTGTGATAATCTCTCATAAAAAATTTTAGTTCTTTAGTTAATAAATTAAAAAATACCTTTTCAAACTTCTCCACCTTCATTCCCCCTTATAGCTAATTAATAAGCAATTGATAAAACTATTTACCAATTGCTTATATAAATAAGATATATAATTAATTAATTTCCTTCTCTAGCATATCTAAAAGTTCATTAAATCTATCTATAGTTGCTTCTAAAGGTTTGGAAGTTGTCATATCAACTCCGGCTTTCTTTAAAATTTCTATTGGATAATCACTTCCACCACTCTTTAAAAATTCAATATATTTTGGAACAGCCTCTTCTTTTCCTTCTAATATTGATTTTGCAAATGCTGATGCAGCTGCATATCCAGTTGCATATTGATAAACATAGAAATCTGAATAAAAATGAGGTATTCTAGCCCATTCAATATCAATTTCTTCATCTACTATCATACCTGGTCCAAAATACTTAACATTTAAGTCATGCCACTTCTGATTATAGTCTTCTGCAGTTAAAGATACTCCATTTTCCAAGCTTTCATGAGTATATAATTCAAACTCTGCAAACATTAATTGTCTAAATACCGTTGTTCTTATTTGCTCTAGTTCTTGATTTATTAAGTATAGTTTTTTCTTTTTATCAGTTTCCTTATTTATTAAATAATGGATAAGAAGTGCTTCATTTGTAGTTGATGCTACCTCTGCGCAAAATAATGTATACCCTGCATAAATATATGGTTGCTCTTTTCTTGAATAGTAAGAATGAATAGAGTGGCCCATTTCATGAGCTAGAGTTGAGACATCATGTAATTCATAATTATAGTTTAATAAAACATATGGCATTGTTTTATATCCACCCCAAGAGTATGCTCCACCTCTTTTTCCTTTATTTTGATATATATCTATCCAACCATCTTTAACACCCTTTTCAAATATGCTTAAATATTCTTCTCCTAATGGTTTTAATCCTTCTAGAACCATATCTACAGCATTATTAAACTCTATATGTTCCTTTGGTATTTCTATAACTGGCACATATAAATCACACATGCGCATTTCCTCTAATCCCAGTAATTTTTTCTTTAAATCAACATACCTATGTAAAGATTTTAAATTTCCATCTATAGTTTTTATAGAATTCTTATAAACCTCTACTGGTATATCATTTGGTTTTAAAGATGCTTCTAATGCTGAGTTATACTTTCTAACCTTTGCACTGAAATTAAAATTTTTTATAGAGCTTGTTAAAGTAGTTGCAAATGTATTTTCTAAGCCTTTATATTGATTAAATAATATTTTAAATGCTTCTTCTCTAACTTTTCTATTCTTACTTTTTATAAAGCCTGAATAATTCCCTTCAGTTAACTGAACCTTCTCCCCATCTTCATCTACTATATCTCCAAACTTCATATCTGCATTAGTTAACATATTATGAATTGAATGTGGTGCATCTAAGCAATCTGAAACTGAAGCTAATAATTCCTCTTGTTCTTTACTTAATATATGAGGCTTTTCTTTTAAAATATCCTCAAACATAAAATTATACATTTTTAACTTTTCATTACCATTTATTATATTTCTTATAAGCTCATCATCCAATGATAATATTTCTGGAACAAAATAAGCTGTATATGAGGCAAATTCTGCCATATAAGAATCTACCTTATTCATCATAGCCTGATATTTAGAATTAGATGTATCTTCATCAGATTTTAAATGAGCATAAACATAAACAATTTCTGCTTTTATTCCTAAATCAACATATTTTTCTAAGTACTCTAAAATATTTTCATCATTATTTAATTTACCTTCGAAATTTTTAAGGGATGGCGATTCTTTTTTTAATTCTTCAAATGCCTCTTCCCATTCCTCATCACTTGAAAAGATTTTATTAACTTTCCACTTATATTTTTCTTCTATTTCTTCTCTCTTTTTTAATACCTTTGATTCACTCATAATTTTTGCCTAATATCTTAGGCCCTCCTTTCTAATTATATTCTTCTTCCTTGCCTTCAATATCTTTAAAAGCATTTTCCATAGACTCTTCTATTAAATCTACACATTTTGATATTCTTTCCTTTATAAGCTCGTAATCATCTACATAATTAAATTTTATTAAAAAAGTAGGATTATATTCATCTAAAAGATCCTCTATTTCAAATTCTTCTTTTATAAAGGAATCATAATTAAAAACATCATATATTGCTGAGTATTCCCATTCTTCTACATCTTTATTTGTATCAAAATATAAATTTACAATTCCATCTAAAACAAAAAGTTTTTTTACATATAAAGCTCCTTCTGAAACTTGAAAACTTCCTAATTCCTTTGTTATAAATCCTGTCTCCTTATCCTTTTCCATTAATACTAAACTTGAAAAATCCATATATATTCCTCCAACCTATTTACTTTAGTTTTATGTAACTTACCTATATTATATGTTTTATCCATAGAATAAAGCAATATATGTATTTATTTAGTGGTAATTTATTCTACATGCATGTTTCAAAATACCTTATTTCGGTAAGAATACCAATAAGAAAAAATTTAGGCTTTGTTAGAGGAAAATGTCTAAAAGAGCCAAAAATCAAATTTAATATTAATTTAATTTTTATGTTTAAAAGTAATTCTTGCAAATTATTTGCATTTTCATATATAATAAGTCTAGAATATTTAGGAGATGATTTTTAAATGATTAATATAAAAGACTTATGTTTTTCATATTCTAATAAACCACCATACTTACTTAATAATATAAATTTAAATATACCTAAAGGTATATATTTATCTATAGTTGGTGAAAATGGAAGCTGTAAAACAACCCTTATTAAATTAATACTTGGATTATTAAAACCAACATCTGGGTTAATTGAAATAAAAACAGACTCAATTGGATATGTACCTCAAAGGCTAGATTCTTTTAACTCTCAGTTTCCAATTACAGTTAGAGAAGTATTGTCATGTCATAAAAAGACATTGAAAAATAGCGCTATAGATATATCTAATATACTTGAAAGTGTTAATATGCTCAATTATGAGAATAGATTATTAGGAATGTTATCTGGGGGGCAACAACAAAGGGTTCTTGTAGCTAGAGCATTAATGGGAAATCCTGATATTATTATTCTTGATGAACCTTCTACTGGAGTTGATGAAGCAAATCAAATTGAAATATATAGTGTTTTAAAAAAGTTAAATGAAGTTAATAAAAAAACTATTATATCAATAGAACATAATATAGATATTGCTTTAAATAATTCTACTCATATACTTAAAGTTAATAGTGGAGAAATTTCATTATTTACAGTTGAAGAATATAAAGAATTTAGAAATAAAAATTTAAAATTAAATGATGCTATTTAAGTTTATTATATTAGAAAGGTAGATTTTATGTTTCAATTAGATTTTATGCAAAATGCCTTTATGGCTGGCTTTATAATATCAATACTCTGTCCTTTTATAGGACTTTTTTTAGTCCTTAGACGTTATTCCATGATTGGTGATACCCTTTCTCACTCTTCCTTTGCTGGAGTTGCTATAGGATTAGTTATAGGGGTAAATCCTTTAATAACTGCTTTCTTGTTTACAACTTTTTGTGCAATAATTATAGAGTTACTAAGAGGTTATTACAAAAAATATGCTGAACTTGTGATGTCATTAGTATTAACTTTTAGTTTAGGAATTGCAATAATTTTAATAAGTAGTGGAAAAGCTTCTGCAAAGGTAAATTCCTTTCTATTTGGAAGTATCCTTACAGTTTCTAGAGAAGATATTCTACTAATACTAACAGTTGGAATAATATGCTTATTATCATTGATTTTTCTTTATAATAAACTTATATATATAACTTTTGATGAAGAAGGAGCAAAAACCTCTGGTATAAAAGTAAAATTGATAAATTATATTTTTACTATCTTAGTAGGTGCTACAATTTCTATGTCAATACGAGTAATGGGAATACTTGTTATTTCATCTATAATGGTAGTTCCAGTAGCTACTGCTATGCAGTTAAAAAAAGGTTTTAAATCAACATTATTATACTCTATACTTTTTGGAATGATTGACATTATGCTGGGTTTATTCCTATCTTATTATATAAATAGTGCTCCAGGGGGTACAATTGCACTTACATCTGTATTTACTCTTATTATAGTTATAATTATTAATAAATTTTTTAACTTTAAATAATGTAAACAAAAAAGTTTAGGCTTTAATATTAAAACCTAAACTTTTTTTATTTACCCTTTTTACATTTATCACAAATTCCATTAAGCTCTAATTTGTGCTCAGTTAGACTAAACCCAACTTGAGCTTTTATAGCCTCTTCTATTTCTTCCATTGGACAGGGTATTTCTACAGACTTATGACATACATCACATTTTAAAGTATGTTTATGACTTTCTCTTTTAAGGATATATATTGCAGGTCCGTCTATATTTATCTTTTTTATTATATTCTTTTCTTCTAACAACTCTAATGTCCTATATATAGTACTAAGATTTAAATTTTCATTTTGATTTTTACATTCACAATATATATTTTCTGCTGAAAGCCCCTTATCAGAAGACTCTATTATATTTAAAATTGAAATTCTTCCTGCTGTGACCCTAATTCCATTTTCTTTCAAATAAATTTCCCAGCTCATTTTATTCTCCTAACGTTCTAATCTTTATATAATTATATCACTAATATTCTACATATTAAATATTAAAAAAATATCATTTTAAATCCTAATGCTAATAGTATTAATCCACCTAACAAATTTGAATATTTGCATATAAAATCAACTTTTCTGGCATATCTACACATAAAAAATCCTGTTGTGCATATTATCAAAGATATTAATCCAACTAAAATAGCATAAGTTAATAACAATAATGAGTAAACTTCATGAAAGGCTGTAAATCCAACTACTAAAGCATCAATATTTACTGACATACCTAAAATTATATACATTGATTTCTTTATTAAAATATAATCATCTTTATTATCCTTCTTAAAGTATTCTAATATCATTATTATCCCTACTAATACAACTACGACTCCACATATCATATGAGGGATGGCTACAATATATGTATCAAAAAACTTTCCCCCTATTCCTCCTAACAATATAAATAAAAATTGAAAAAATGCAAATGAAATTATAAACCCTATTTTATTTCTTCTTTTTAATATAGGATTTATACCTAAAGTTATACTAACTCCAAGTGCATCCATAGCTAAAGCTATACCTATTAAAATCACTTCTCTCAATTCCATATTATAGAAACCTCTCCAAATTATATAATTATACTTTATATATAATTATAAAGTGTAGTATTTATGTATTATTTTTTTTTAATAAGTACTTTTAATATGACAAATTTTATTGTATATTATTAAATAGAGTATATAATATATTAAAAAGTATATCATATTTTGTAATTTTATATAAAGGAGAGTAACTTAATGGCGAATTGTATAATTGCTCAATCTGGAGGTCCAACATCTGTTATTAATTCTAGTGTGGTAGGTTTGTTACATGCAAATAAAGATTTAGGTTCATTTGATAAAGTTTTTGCAGGTTTAAATGGAATTGAAGGAATATTAAATGGAAATATAATAGAATTATCTTCCTTCTCAGAGGATGAAATAAATGCATTCAGATACACACCATCTTCTGGTTTAGGTTCTTGTAGATACAAAATGAAAAACTTAGAAGAATCAAGTGAAGAATACGACAAACTTTTAGATATATTAAAAGTAAATAACATAGAAGCATTTTTTTATGTGGGTGGAAATGATTCAATGGATACCATTGCTAAACTAGGTAAATATGCTAAACAAACTGAAATAGATATAAAATTTATAGGTATTCCAAAGACAATAGATAATGATTTAATGTACACTGATCATACTCCTGGCTTTGGTAGCGCTGCAAAGTTTATTGCTACAACAGTACTTGAAACATATTTAGATTCATCAGTTTACATAAATAACGGAATATTTATTCTAGAAACAATGGGTAGAGATACAGGCTGGCTTGCTGCATCTTCTTGTATAGCTAGACTAAATGGAGAATCAGTTGCAGATTTTATATATTTACCTGAAGTTGCTTTTAGTACAGAACAATTTCTTTTAGATGTTAGAAAAAAATTTAAAGAAAAAAATAAAGTCTTCATAGTAGTTTCTGAAGGATTACGAAATTCTGATGGAAAATTTATAACTGAAGTTGAAAAACAAGCTCATGATAAGTTTGGACATGCTCAACTTGGAGGTGTAGGCTCCTATCTTAAAAACTTAATAATACAAGCTGGTATAACCTCTAGAGTTAAGTCTTTAGAACTAGGTGTATTGCAAAGATGTGCAATTCACTGTGCTTCAGATATTGATTTAGTAGAAGCCTTTGAAGCTGGTTACTCAGCATTAAAATTTGCACTTGCTGGAAATAGTGGATATATGGTTGGAATAAAAAGAGAATCTAATTCTCCTTATAAATCATCTCACTTTCTTGTAGAAGCAGATAAAATAGCTAATAATGTTAAATACTTCCCTAAGGAATTAATTAATGATGAAGGAAATCATATAAAAGAAGAAGCTTTAGAATACTTCTTACCACTTATTTCTGGCACTCCTTCATTAGTTTTAGATAATCACTTACCAAAATTCAAAACAGTTTGTAAATAAGTTAAAGCAAAACAGGTAATCTATATTGCCTGTTTTTTTATATTCAATAATATTAACTTTTATATCAAGTAAAAATTTAATATAAATTTGCAATTTGCTTAGCCTAATACCTTAGAGTATAATAAAATTGGAATTATGAAATTTAGTAAACTTTATATAGATTTAATATCACAAGATAATACTAGGAGGATAAAATGATAGTTTTAAGTTGCAAAGATATATCGAAAAGTTACGGAATACGAGATGTATTAAAAAATATTACATTTTCAATTAATGAAGGAGATAAAGTTGGAATTATCGGAGGCAATGGAGAAGGAAAATCCACTTTATTTAAAATAATATCTAAGGAAATATCGCAAGACTCTGGTGAAATATTTATAGATAAAAATAGAACTATCGGCTATTTAACACAACATGTTGATTTAGACTTAAATAATACTATATATGATGAAATGAACTTAGTTTTCAAAGAAATTATTGATATTGAAAATAGGCTACATACTCTAGAGGTAAAGATGAGTGAACCTTATGATGAGAATAATGCAGCATATCATGAAAAAATTATAAAAGATTATACTACACTTCAAGATTTATATTCTCATAAAGGCGGCTATACATATAAAGGTGAAATTTCAAGGGTATTAAAAGGTCTAGGCTTTTTAGAAGATGACTTTTATAAAACTATAAATACCCTTAGCGGAGGTCAAAAAACTAGAGTTGCACTTTGTAAGCTTCTTTTAAAGAATCCTGATATAATTTTACTTGATGAACCAACTAACCATCTTGACTTAGAAGCCATTGAATGGCTTGAAGAATATTTGAAAAATTATAAAGGAACTGTTTTAGTTATATCACATGATAGATTCTTCTTAGATGCTGTTACAAACAATACCTTTGAAGTTATTAATGGTCATGTTAATTGCTATAATGTTTCTTACACTAAATTCATTGATCAAAGAAAGAAAAATTATGAAGCTCAACTTAAAGCCTATAACCTTCAGCAAGCTGAAATTAAAAGACAAGAAGCAATAATAGAAAAATTTAGAAGCTTTAACAGAGAAAAAAGTATAAGAGCTGCTGAAAGTAGAGAGAAAGCTTTAGATAAAATGGAAAAACTAGATGAACCTGATAAAGAAAAGGAAGCCTCTAAAATTAAATTTGAGACTTCTGTAAAAAGTGGTCATGATGTTCTTCATATTGAGAATCTATCCAAAAGCTACGGAGATAACAAACTATTTTCAAATCTTAATTTAGATATTAAAAGAGGTGAAAAAGTAGCTTTAATCGGAGAAAATGGTCGTGGCAAAACAACACTTTTCAAAATAATTTTAGATAACTTAGATTCTGATAAGGGCAAAGTTATTCTTGGTACAAATGTAAATGTTGGGTATTATGATCAAGAACAATCCGATTTAAATTTAGATAAAACTATATTAGATGAAGTATGGGATGAATTCCCTAATTTAACTACTTCCAAGTTAAGAGGTTCATTGGCATCATTCTTATTTACTGGTGATGATGTTTTCAAAATAATAAATACTCTTAGTGGCGGAGAAAAGTGTAGAATTAATCTATTAAAGCTAATGTTATCAAAATCAAATTTATTATTGTTAGATGAACCTACAAACCATCTTGATATAATGTCAAGAGAAGCACTTGAAGATGCTCTTTTAAGCTATGATGGTACATTAATGGTTATATCTCATGATAGATACTTCTTAAATAAAGTAATTAGTAGAATACTTGAACTTAATGAAGATGGTATTAAAGAGTTTTTAGGAAATTATAACTATTATCAAGAAAAGAAAATTAATCCTAATAGATTTGAAGTTTTAGAAGAATTAGCAAATGGAAAAACTAAAACTCAATTGAAAGATGAAAAAAAGAAAAAAAGAGAAATTGAAAAAGAGGAAAAGGCTTTAAAGCTTAAAATAAAAAAAATTGAAGATGATATAGCAAAAGGGGAAGATGAATTACTTTCTCTTCAAGAGAAGCTTTGCCTTGAAGAGATTTATTCTAATCCATTTGAAAGTGAAAGAGTAAATAAAGAAATAAAAGAGTTAGAAGAAAAAATCGCTCAATTATATACGGACTGGGAAGATTTTGATAACTAAAAGGGACTGCCAAATACAGTCCCTTTATTTTATATAAGATTTCTATATTATCTTTTTCCTGTTGAGCCAAATCCTCCCTCAGCTCTTTCAGTTTCACTAAGTTCTTCTACTTCATCAACTTCAACATACCATACAGGCTTAACTACCATTTGTGCAATTTTCATGCCTTTTTCAACCACAAACATTTCTTTTCCATTGTTTATTAATATAACTCCTATTTCACCTCTGTATCCTTCATCTATAGTTCCTGGAGTATTTAAAACTGTAATACCATTCTTTAAAGCAAGCCCACTTCTTGGTCTAACCTGCGCTTCTGTTTGAGGTGGCAGCTCTATCTTTATTCCTGTTTTTATTAATGCCGTTTCTGATGGATTTATTTTTACTTCTTCTACTGAATATAAATCTAATCCAGCATCACCTTTATGTGCATAATTAGGTATTATAGCCTCACTATGTATTTTTTGGACCTTTAATTTAAATTTATTCATTTGTATTCCTCCCCTAAAAATATTATCTATATTGTAACAAGTTATTATTATTTATGTCTACACTTATTAAATTTAAAATAAAAAGAGATAAATTTAATCTTTAATTTATCTCTTTTTATAGGTGTATAAATACTTAAACAAATTCTCATCCTATCTTCTATAATAAGCCATCTTTATTCTATTTATTACACATATACTAGAAAACTTATTATTCTTATCTATAGTAACCTCATTCCACGTATAATAGGCAGGCTTCTCAAAGAATCTTCTATCAATTATGGAAATAACTCTATAACAGCCGTTTTCTAAACTATCAAACCTAACTTTTCCCTTTTCATCAGTAATTTTTGAGTCATATAATTTAGGCGATACTCCATTTAATAAATATAAATTAATTCTTGCTCCTTTAAGATCTACTCCATCTTTACTAGCAAGCTTTGATATAACCTCAATAGTTCCTTTTTCTTCTACTTGATTATAGCTCTTAAAACCAATATCAGAATCATTCTCTATTTCGGAGTAAATATCACTATATCTTTCTGAATATTTTTCATCATGCCAAATATTTTCACTAAAATTACTTTCTATTATTTTCTTTTCTTCTTCCTTATTACATATGTTGTCTTTATTAATAGTCTCTACAGGTTCTTCATCTCCGAACTCTCCATCAACATTAATAAATAGATTTAAATTTCCACTCTCATCTACTGCATATTGATCCTCTTCGTAATTATTATTTTCATCACTATGATATTGATCATCTATTGTTATCTTCATATATACCTCCAAAGCATAATATAGTTACATAATATGCTTTGCATTACAATTTGGTGATAAAATTATTTTAATATACAATTATATCATCATATTAACAGCCTCATCAAACTCAATAGGCTTACTAAAATAATATCCTTGTATAACATCACAGCTAATTTTCTTTAAATATTCTAGTTGTTCTTTAGTCTCTACTCCCTCAGCAACTACTAGTAAATTTAAATAATGTGAAAGTTCTACAATACTATTTATTATATAATCACTTTTTTCTTCTATAATTATCCCATCTATAAAGCTTTTATCTATCTTTAGAACATCTATTGGCAAGGTTCTTAAATAGCTCAAAGAGGAATATCCAGTACCAAAATCATCTAGTGCTAGAGTAACTCCAAGCTTCTTTAACTTTTCTAAAGTATTTATATTCTTTTCAGCTGATTTCATTATTATACTTTCTGTTATTTCAAATTCTATATATTCAGCATCTAAATCATACTTTTTTAATGAATAATATATAAATGATAAAATTTCTTCATCTCTAATTTGCACTTCTGATAAATTAATTGCCATTTTAAATTTTTTATCAGTTTTCAAAGTAATCTCCTTACACTTTTTGAAACTTTCATCTATAATATACTTCCCTATAGGTATTATAAGCCCTGAATTTTCTGCTATTGGTATAAACTCATTTGGAGATACTACACCTAATTCATTACTATGCCATCTAACAAGAGATTCAAATCCTATTACATCTTCTGTATCAACCTTAACCTTAGGCTGGTACAACAGTTTTATTTCTTCATTATCTATAGCTATTCTTAAGCCTTTTTCAATATTAAACTCTCTATTTAAAATTTCTAATATTCCTATATCAAAAAATTGATATCTATTCTTTCCATTTACTTTTGCAATATACATTGCCATATCTGCTCTCTTTAATAGTATGGCTGTTTCTTTTCCATCTATAGGGTATATACTTACCCCTATACTTAATGTACAAAAAACCTCTTTATCATTTATTATTATTGCTTTGCTTAATTTTTTTATTATATTATCTAAAATAGCTTTAACTTCATGTTTGTTCCTCAAATTATATTGAGCTATTACAAATTCATCTCCCCCATATCTTGCAAAAAGAGAATCTTCTATTTCCATATCATTTATAATTTTTGAAAACTCTCTTAATAATAAATCTCCAACGTCATGCCCGTATGTATCATTAATATATTTAAAATTATCTAAGTCTATAAAAATGAAAGCTATTTCTTCATTTGGATGATTTATTATATGATTTGTAACTTCCCTTACAAAATATCTTCTATTTGGAATCCCAGTTACTTCATCATTAAAGCTTAAATAATTAATTTCTATTTCTTTTTCCTTTCTATCTGTTATATCTGAAAGAGCCCCATAAATAAATAAATCTCCATTTTTCTCTAATGTCTTTTTACCTTTGCTTTGGATCCATACTACTCTATTATCTTTGCTTAATATTCTATATTCAATAGAGTAAAATTCTTCATTCTTTGAATTTATTACTTTTTCTATTTGCTTCTTATAGGTATCTATATCTTCTTCTAATATATATTTTTGCCATTTAGAAGCTGAAATAATTAAATCTCCTTTTCCATCTATGTCTAAATATCTCTTTATGCTATTATCAACTGAGATTATATTTTGATTAACATTCCACCAAAACACTATATCCTTAGACCCTTGTAAAGCTAACCTACTTTTATTTTCTATAAGCTTATTCATATTTTCTATTCGTTTTCTCTCTGTTATGTCAACAATAAATCCCGATAAATAGAAAACATTATCCTTTTCTTTTCCCTTTCCTTGAATTTTGACTATTAATTTTTCTCCATTTAAATTCCTAATTGAATGTTCTAAAATAAAATTATCTAATGTTCTATTTGCTATTATATTTTCAATAAATATTCTTATATCTTCTTTTTCATCTTCATCAATAAAAGAAAACCATTGTAAAAAACTTTTTATATCTTCATTAATCTTTAAAATATCTTTTATTTTTTCAGATACATATAATTTTTCATTCTCACTATTCCATTCCCAAATAGCGCCTTCTAATGCATCTGCTGCCATTGTATATTTTCTTTTATTAGACTCCGCTAATTTATACAATTTTTTATACTTTCTATTTGTATATACTAATCTAAGCATTAATAACAAAATCATAATAAGAAGTAGAGAAGATATATTTTCAAAATTAGTTTTAAATAATATCATAATAAAACACAAGATAGTAAATATGAAAATATAATTTTTTTTTCTTTTTTTCACAAATATCACCAATGCCTTTTCTTTAAAATGGTACTAATAATTATATATTTTATCATATCCTTCCATCTATTAACATATTCCTAATACTATTAAATAATAAAAAAGTATACATATGTAAGTTCGCTTATTTCGTTACTTCGCTCCAAGTCAACGCAAATTTACATATGTCCACTTAAAAACTGAAGGAAAGAAATTATAAATAATATTTAATTTCCAAATAATAAATATTGTATTCTATAATTTTTTAGGAATACTAGTAATAATGCTATTAATTTTAGGAGGCTAGATAGTATGAAAGTTAAAATTTTAGAAAAATATTTAGTCACTCTATTCTTAGTTTTAACATTCTCTTTTTCTTTTATAAACGATGTTAAGGCTTTAGATAATAATGAAAAAACATCTAACGAAACTGGAAATGAAAAAATTGTATATCTTACATTTGACGATGGTCCTGGTGGGAGATCAACTATCGAAATTTTAGATATATTAAAAAGAGAAAATGTTCCTGCTACATTTTTTGTTATAGGAAATCAAATAGAAGGTCAAGAGAAAACTATATTAAGAATGAAAAACGAAGGTCATAGCATAGGACTCCATAGTTTTTCTCATAATAGGCAAAAACTTTATTGTAATGATGAAAACTTTTTAAAAGAAATGCTTCAGGATCAGGAAATATTATACGAAGTGACTGGGGAAAAATATAATATATTAAGATTTCCCTTTGGATGTAATAATAACTCTTATAAACTAGATCAAAAGTTAGTAGATTTATTACACAAGAACAACCTCAAGATATATGACTGGAATATTGATAGTGGAGATGGAGCTAATGCTAAATTAGATCCTAAAACTATTTCAAAAAAGGCTTGTACTAATGGAGATAAAAATACAGTTGTTATTTTAATGCATTGCTCACACATAAATAAAAATACTTCTTCAGCATTGCCTTCTATAATTAAGTATTATAAAGATAACGGTTATATATTTAAAGCAATTGACGAAAGTACACCTGAATTATATAAGATAATGAAAAAATAGTACATTAGCCATAATATGAGCATCTTATATTATGGCTAATTATTTTTTTATTATAAAACTATTTACTTATTTGTAAACCGCTAGCTTTTAATGCTATTCCAACTGCCTTATATAGTGCTAGTCCTAATAATATATTCATTATTGAAGCAGGTATAACAACAATAAAAACTAAACTAGTAAATGAACCTGGTAATCCTACTAATATACTTGCTGATCCCAAAAATACTAATCCACTTAATATAGTTCCAAAGCTTAAAGCTAGTACCATTTTTATATTGTTATTTACTCTAGTTCCCATAACTTTAAACATAAAGTAAATTACATTTGCAGTTACTATTTTGTCTATAATATTAGGTAACTGACCTCCAGGAAACTTAGTAGTTAATGCTGTTAATACCCCTATTATTATACTTGATATTAAAGCGCTTTTATAATCACTATTTATTATTATAATTATAAATAACATTGCCAAAGCAAAGTCTGGTTGCATTGGTAATCCTAAAGCTGGCGTAATTTGATGTAATAGAGTTCCTATAGCTATTAATATTGCATTTAACATCATTCTTTTTACATTCATATTTCTATTCATACTAATCTCTCCTAATTTTTAATAATTTATTAAATTAAACTTTTTTATCTCCTCTAGTTCATAACATAATTACCAGCTCCTTTAATTATTAATTTAAATAAAAAAACGCCCTATACAAATTGTATAGGACGATATTACTCCGCGTTGCCACCTAAATTGCTTTTAAAGCCTCTCTCTCAGGTACTAACATACCTTAGTCCTTATATCGTAGGACTTACGGATCAACTACTTTAATAAATTTCGTATCACTCCTCAGAGGCCCATTCACTATTTGCTATAGTACCGAAATCACACCACCTTCGGCTCTCTGAAACCTTACATAATAGTTACTATCCCTCATCAAAGGAATTTTTAATATTTATTTAATACTATACTATGTTATTTTATACTAATTGTCAATAATTTTTAGTGCCTTTTTTCTATTTGGTATTATTATCATAAAAATAAATAACACTAATAGTAGAACCCCTTTTATTATGCTTGTACCACTTATGCTCCACCAAACACCATTTATTCCAAATGATCCTATATTGCTTAATAAAAGAGCTAATGGTATTCTTAATCCCGTAAAGACTATACTGACCCAAGAAGGTGTTACTGTATTTCCCAAACCTGAAAATGCCCCTGCAGTAGTTATTTCTATGCACATAAACAGTTGAGAATATCCTAGAATTTTTAGATATACAGCTCCTTGTGAAATAGCTTCTAACTCTGGTATAAATATCGAGAAAACTCTTTCACCCGCAAAAACTAATAGCATTGTAGAAAAAGTTCCTACTACTATAGCCATAATCATAGTAGCCTTATACCCCTTTAATATTCTATCCCATCTATTTGCACCATAGTTTTGACCAACAAAAGCTGTTAATGCAGCAGCAAACCCCTCTGCTGTCATCCAAGATATTGCTTCTATTTGAGATCCAACTTTTTGAACAGCAATTGAAACTGGTCCCCAAGATGCAACAACTCTTCCTATTACCATTGCAAAAAAAGCAAACATACAGTTTTGAAGGGCTGTTGGAATTCCTAGCTTGCATATTCTATAAATACAAGTTTTATTTATATATTTTTTATTTTTTAAACTTAAACTATATCCATTTTTAATAAAAGATACTATAAAGATAATTGTGACTATTACTTGAGCTGCAACTGTAGCTAAAGCAGCTCCTGCTACTCCAAGCTTAGGAAATCCAAAGAGCCCAAATATCAATATTGGATCAAATACTATATTAAATACCAATCCAATTGTATTAATTAAAAAAGGAATTTTACTACTACCTGAAGCGTTAAAAATCCCTGTAAATAAAGGATTCAAAAAGCTAAATATCATTCCCATAGAAACTATTATTAAGTAGTCTACTGCCATATTTGTTATCCTGAAATCTCCTAAATTGAAGAAACCTATTAACTGATTTCTAAAAGTAATTAATATAGCTGTATAAATTAATGCAATCAACATATTTATTAATAAACTATTATATATAAATTTATTTTTTTCTTTAAAATCTTTTTTACCTATAGATTGAGCCACTCCCACTTCTGCACCTATTTTAGATATAAATACAAGTGAATTTCCAAACCAAGTAAAAAAACCTGCAGTTCCTACTGCTGCAACTGCATCACTACCAATTCTTCCAACCCACATCATATCTATCATATTATAGGCCATTTGTATAAATGATGTTCCTAATATAGGTATAGATAGCTTCAATAATGTACTTGTTATATTTTCTGAAACTAAATCTACTGACTTTTTCATATATGCCCCCTTTAACCTGCTAATACTCAACTTTAAATTATATATTAACTAAAAAATTTTTCAATATTTTTTTGAACAACTTTTATTTTATAATTAATATTATTAAAATAAAACTATTAAAAAATAAAGGATTACATTTAGTAATCCTTTATTTATTTAACATGCCAATTATATTTTCGAAATGATCAGGTTTACTATAATAAAATCCTTGTACAGTATCACAATCTATACTTTTTAAATAGTCAACTTGTTCCTTTTCTTCTACTCCTTCTGCAACAACTGTAATGCCTAGCTTATGTGATAACTGAATTATATTTTCAACTATATATCTGCTTTTATCATTTTCAGTCATATCAATAACAAAACTTCTATCAATTTTTAGTACATCGATTGGTAATTTAGTTAAATGGTTTAAAGAAGAATATCCTGTACCAAAATCATCTAAAGCAATAGATGTACCAAGCTCTTTTATTCTTAGCAAACATTCTATATTTCTATCAACTGATTTCATTATCATACTTTCAGTTATTTCTACCTCTATATACTTAGGTGAAACGTTAAATTCTCTTACCAAAGAGTTAAAGTACTCTATTAAATCATCTTCTCTTAATTGTATTTCAGATAAGTTAACTGCAATTTTAAAATTATCGTATCCTTCTGACAATAAATACTTTACTTTGGCAAAAACTTCTCTTAATACAAACTTTCCTATAGGTATTATAAGTCTAGTGTTTTCTGCAATAGGAATAAATTCGGCAGGACTTACAAATCCTATTTCCTTACTTTTCCATCTAAGTAATGCTTCAAATCCATTTACCTCATCATCTGTAAGTCTAACTTTAGGTTGAAATATTACAAACATTTCATTATTTTCTAATGCTGTTCTAAGGCCTCTTTGAATTGAATAAATTCTATTTATCTCTCTAGATATGTTGTTATTAAACATCTGCCATTGATTTTTTCCATTACTCTTAGCAATATACATTGCAGCGTCAGCATTTTTTAATAAGACTTCAAAATCCTCACCATCGTCTGGAAAAACTGCTATCCCTATGCTAGCAGAAGAATAAATACTATTACCATTTATATTATATGGACTTTTTAATATATCCATAACCTTTTTTACTACAATATTTATTTCATTTAGACATTTTATTGATGGCATAAACATTAAGAATTCATCTCCACCAAATCTACATATTAATTTATTATCTGCAAATAGCTTTTTTAAATCCTCAGAGAACTTCTCTAAAAATATATCTCCACACTTGTGACCATAAGAATCATTTATAAATTTAAAATTATCTATATCTATTATTATTAAGGCTCCTCTAGACTCTAATAAAATATGATTTTCAAGCTCTTTTTCTATTATATTTTTAAATCGTTTTCTGTTATTTAATCCTGTAAGTTCATCATAATGAGTTATATATTCTAATTTTAAATGAGTTTCTTTTTCTTTTGTTATATTATGTATATATCCCTCAAACTCTATAAATTCACCATTGCTATTTTTCTTAATTTGCCCTTTAATACTAATCCATACTTCTTCACCAAATGTATTAATTATCTTTATCTCTATTTCTTCTAAATCATTCTCTATAGCATTAATTAAAGTATCAATATAGTCATTATGTAAATATTTTTTAAATTCTTTAAAATCAGTTACAATAAATTCATCGTCCAGCCCAATAATTTCTTTATTATTACCATAAAGCATAATTAAATTTTTTTCTATGTTAGCCGAAATAAATAGTCCCTTAATGGACTTTATAAAAGATTCTTTTGAACTTAATAGCAACTCCTTTTGCTTATCTTTTAAGTTCAAAGAATCTTTACCATCATTATCCAGGGAACCAACATCCTTGTTATAAATCTTTTCCCTAATCATAACTCTTAATCCTTCTCAAAGTATATTTTCTATCGCTTTTTATTTTTAAAATTAACCTATTAATTATCTACTTTTACCTTCGAATCATCATTTGATTTTTTTTTATTATCATTAATTAATGTGGCAACTAAAGTAGCTCCTGCTGCCACCAATACTGCTAACTTTCCAAAATTTTTAAGTTTCATAATTCTCCTCCTTAATTATTACTTAAACTGATTTTCATCTTTTATATACTTATACCCTATTTTGTTCAATTTATTTTTTAGTTCTTCTTCAGTTACTCCTAAATCATCACATAATACAGATAAATTAGAGTAAAAATCTCTTAATTTCATATTTACTATACTTAATATGATATTAGGATCCATAGATAAAAAACTTTCTCTATCCATACCATTTCTCCTTTTATCCTTAAAAATTTTATAAATATAAAAAATATAATTTTTATTTATTTGAAATCTTAAATAAAATATAACATATATTTTTTAATAAAAAAAGTGTATTATAAATCTTTTAGTGTATTTATTAAAATATTAACTCTATCTTATTATCGTAATTAAGTATAATTTTTTTATATATTTTATGTATTTTTTATAAAAAGTAAGGAACTACTCTTAAAAATTTATATCTTTTTGAGTAGATTCCTTTTTTATTATTTATTAAGTTTTACTATTTTACTTCTGGTACTTTAGAAGCTTCACTTTTCTTTGGTGATTTATATCTTTTTTTCTCCCAACTTGCTTGCTGATCTTTTTTTGCCATTATGCTCACCTCCACTACATTATTAGTATTTATAATCTATTTTTAATTATTCCCTATTTAATTTAATAAATTATTATTGCATAAAAAAGTCGTCAAGGTGAGCTTGCCGAGCCGTCGACTTTTTTCGCGCATGTGCATTTCCGAAGCTTGCCTGAGGAAAATCTTGCACGCGCACTTTATTCTATTTTTACTCTATAGTGCTAACTTTAATAACTTATATGCTATAAATAATTTATCTATATATTTTAAAAATATAATTTCCTATAGAGTAAAAAAATAAAGATATTATGTATAAAATTATATTTTTAATCTTAATAACATAATATCTTTAAACAATATATTTAATATTTAATTTTTATTCTTCATTATATACTTCTAAATACTTAGTCTTTATACCATCTTTTTCCCAACCAAGTATAGAATCTAAATTAACATTTTCTGCTGCTTTAAATATTGATTTTTCTACACCATCAAAATTTTTCTTAAGCTCTTTTATTAACTCCTTTATTTCATATCTCTTATTACCTATCTTTTCTGCTGCAACCATGCATGCACAATTTAAAGGCCAGATTCCTGCATTGTTTGTAAATCTTTTTATATAATCTTCTTCCACATAGTAAAGAGGTCTTATTAACTCCATTTCTTCAAAATTAGCTGCTTTGAATTTAGGAAGCATAGTTTTGAAATTTCCTGCATATAGCACATTTAATAACGTAGTTTCTATTACATCATTATAATGATGCCCCAAAGCTAATTTATTACATCCAAGTTCTCTTGCTTTGCTATAAAGAGACCCTCTTCTCATTCTTGCACAAAGATAACATGGATAATCTCTTGCCATTTTATCTACAACTTCAAAAACTTTTCCTTCATAAATATGTACTGGTATTCCTAAATGATTACAATTTTCTATAAGTAATTCTTTTATTTGTGGATGATACCCAGGATCCATGGCTATAAACTCTAGTTCAAAATTCATTTGACCATGCTTTTTAAGTTCTTGGAAACATTTCGCCATTAATAAAGAATCTTTTCCTCCTGATATAGCTACAGCAATTTTATCTCCTTCTTCTACAAGGTTATAATCCTTAACCGCTCTTACAAATTTAGTCCAAATATGTTTTCTATATTTTTTAACAAGGCTACGCTCTATTTCTTCCAAAGGCTTTTTCTCTTCAGTGGGAATAAGTCTCTCGCAGCCTTTTCCTGATATGCTACTCATTATATCACCTCATTTAATAATCTTTTTCAATTATATCACTTTTTAATATTATTGTCTTTATAGATATTACTTCCATAAATATATCTTTAACCTATTAACTATATAAAAATAATATTTTTCTCAATATCACATATATTTATAAAATCATATAACATGTACAACTTTGATCTTATTTAAACTTTTTCTTATAAATAGTATTATATCTCACTTTGATTATAATAAATTCTTTAATTTTCTCTTTTAATAACTTGTGGAAACTTAAAAACATTATATGGATCATACTTTGTTTTTATCTTTCTCAAAGAATTCATATGCTCCCCATAATATTCTTTCTCATAGTTTTCTAATTCAGCTAAAGGAAAATTAACGAAAGACCCTACTGTTAATTCTTTCACTGTATTAAACTTTATTCTAACCCATTCTTTATTTTCTTCTTCATATATATCATTTTCCCAAACCGATTGTAACCCCATTATAAATTTGGCATCTCTATAATAAAAAGCTGTATCTAATTTGTTAACATCAGAAATCGCCCCACCTGCACCATAAAAAGATACTGCTGAATATACAGCTCCTTCCGCTGGATTATCTACTAATTCTATAATCGCTTTTATTTCATTAGCACTATAATCCTTATAAACAAATCTTCCAGTAGATTTATATTTTTCGTAGTCCGGATGACTATCTTGAATCCATCTATTACATTCTAAAACAGTCATATACTTTAAATCAAATTCTACATTATCAACTATTTCTTTTAAAGGCTTCAATATATTCAAAGCTTCTTTATCATTTCCATAAAATAACCCAGTAATCTTAACGCCTCTTCCTTTTACTGCTGAATTATATATAGCAGTTTTTAGATTAATTCTTCTATCTAAACTTTTATACAAATGTTGCAAAACTTCAACAACTTTAATATTATCTTTATTACTTATATTTGGGTAGTTTATATTAATTAATGTTCCCATTTTTATTTTTTCTTTTAATTGTAGTGTCATAGAAGTTATTATTCCAAAATTTCCTCCGCCACTTCCTTTACAAGCCCAAAACAAGTCACTATTTAAATTTTCATTTAATAATAATTTCTTACCTTCGTAATTTATAAGTTCAGCTTCTATTAAACTATCGCAGGCTAATCCTAAAAATCTACTAGAGTATCCCCATCCCCCTCCTAGTATTAAACCAGGAACTCCAACAGTAGGACATCCACCTCCTGGAAATGCATAACCTCTACTTCCTAAAGCTTCATATATCTCTCTATTTCGAACTCCGCCTCCTATTTTTACAATCTCTTCTTTTTCATCTATATAAATTTTATTAATTCTACTTATATCTATAACTGCAACATCATTGCCCGTTGAATATCCTTCGTAACTATGAGCTCCAGATCTTACTTTTATTTCTATAGAATTATTCTTTGCCCATACTATTGAATTGACAACATCATCTTCATTATGGCAATAAATAACTACTAATGGATATTTTTTTATAGCCCTATTCCAAGAAATTATACTTTCTTCATATCTAGAGCTACCTTTTTTAATTACTTCGCCAGTTAATCCTGAATAGTCAATTTCCCTCATTCAATCACCTTCTGAAAATTATTTTTATATATTAGATGATATCATATCATATTCTAAAATCAACAAAAAACATCTTTAATTAATTACATCTTTAATTTAATCTTTATTTATTTGTAAATTTATCTTTTAAATATTAAATGCAATTTTCATCACATTTCTACTTTTTTTTACATAGTTTGTTACTATATATAATAAATGAAAGGATGTTTATTTGTGTGTTCTAATACAGATACCAATTGTGAAAAATGTAACTCTTGCATAAAAGACCCTAGCAAACTTTATTGTAATATAGCTTGTAATGACACTAGCAAAAATTGTCGCGAATCCCATAAAGTTTTTCTCCCACCTGTATATGCTAGAGCATTTGTTAAACTTCAACCTTATGAAAACTTATTCGATATTGAAAATGCTTTTGAAGCTGGCACAGTATTTAAAGACTTATATAGTCCATATTGTGATGTAAAATACATTAAGGGGGTAACAAAAAAATGAAACATCATGAGTATTTAGAAAAAATACAAAAACTACAATTCTTTGCTCTTGATTTAAATTTATATTTAGACAACTTCCCTACTTGCGAAAAAGCAAAGCATGATTACGAAGTAATTTCTTGTGAACTTAAGAAGACTGTTTGGGACTTTGAAAAGGAACATGGTCCATTAACAAATTTTGGTTCTGCATACTTTCAAAACCCTGAAGCATGGGTTAATAGTCCATGGCCTTGGGAAAATATGCACGGAGGTAAAAATTAATGTGGTATTATGTTAAAACTTTACAACACCCAGTTAACTTAAAATCTACAGATTTAAAAATGGCTAGAACTCTCATTACTCAATATGGTGGTCCTGATGGGGAGCTTGGAGCTGCTCTTAGATATTTAAATCAAAGATATACAATGCCAACAAATAAATCTAAAGCTCTTTTGACTGATATTGGAACGGAGGAAATGGCTCACGTAGAGATTCTAGGCACAATGGTTTATCAAATTATGGAAAACGCTTCTATAGATCAAATTAAGGCTGCTGGCTTAGATGGACATTATGCAGACCATGGTAAAGCTCTTTTCTATACAGATGCTACTGGAAACCCTTGGACAGCTACTTATATACAAGCTAAAGGTGATGTAATTGCCGATTTACATGAAGATATGAATGCTGAACAAAAAGCTAGGGCAACTTATGAATGGTTGATTAACTTAACTGATGATGCTGAAATAAAGAAAATATTAGGCTTCTTAAGAGAAAGAGAAGTTGTACACTATCAAAGATTTGGTGAAGCTTTAATGGATGTCCAAGATAATGCTAAACCTTCAGATTTTTGTAAATAGTACAAATTAGGGCTACTTTAATAAAAAGTAGCCCTAATTTGTTTTTGTAAATATAGAAAGCATATTTAAAATCAATTAGATTCAAAATATGCTTTCTATTATGTTGCTGACTTATCTATTAATTATAGCTTTATTGTCTTCCATTGAAATTAATACTAAATTATCTTTGCTATTAATTGAATTATTATTAAATGAGCTGGATAAAATACATAAAACATCCACTTTGTAAAGCTATTCTTTAATCCTAATTTACCATTATATAATAATATTAATGGCAGTGAAAATATCATCATCCATTGATAATCAAAAATCATCAACTGTTCATATGCACCTTGTCCAAATAATATTGGTACTATTGGCAATATTGAGAAGAACATATATGTTAGTGATAATGTTAATTTTTTATTTCTAAAGAAATAAAAAATTAATGTCATTTCAAGTCCATAAATTGAAGCCTCTGTAAACATATATACTATACCTAAAGCTATTACCATAATCATTGTCGTTATATACGTTTTTTTTGTATTTACAGCTTTACCGTATTCTAATATCAATAATATTACAATAGATAATGCTAAAGATAAAAATATATTATTATGTATTCCTAGTATATTATCAATTCCAATCATAATTAAGCCAAATAAAAACAATCTTCCAAGATACTTCATTCTACTTTTAGTATAAAAAAATCCTTCTACTATTAAGAAAAAGAATATTGGTGCTGAAAGTTTTCCTAAATATCCAAACCAAATTGGTATATCATATATTCCACTTAAATAAGTATATATATGATTCATTAACATAGTAATAATTGCTATAACCTTTAATGTAAAAGAATTAAATATTTTCATTAATTCTACCTCCATCATTTTATAAAATAATTTTATCTTTTATTTTAATCTGCATCTATCGTTTTATCTTTCATTATGGTTACATTTTTGTAATAAAGTAAAATGCCACTAAATTTTGCATTAGTGGCATTTTACTTTATTAATTTAAATATTAAATTTCTTTTTATTGCCTTGAACAAAAGCAGTAATATCTTCTATATCATCTTCTGTAAGTTCTTTTTTTCTCTTATTTAAAAGTAATTTCTTAGCTTTTTCTAAATTAGTTTCATCATCTACAATATCTCCAATTTCCTTTATACTATATACAAAATCCATAAATTCAGAATTTGTATATTTAGGATGATGTGCTGGAATATAAAAATTTGAATTATAGGAAATTAACTTTTCTAATAATGGATAAAGTTTTTCTTTGGTATAACTATATGGTCCATTATACATATCTAGGTACATAGCATCTCCCATGAAAGTAACTCCTTCTTCAACTACAGTTACTAAGGAACAATCATTTGAATGATCAGCGTCTATCCTTTCTATTTTTACAGTAACATTACCTAAATCAATTAATATTTCTCTATCATATAGAATATCTGCTTTTGGTATATTTATTTTTCTGTCATTATTCGGATGTTCAATTTTTATATTTTCTTCACAAAATTTAATTTCTTCTCCATTTTTTACTCTTTCTCTAATTGCTTCATCGCTCCAACTTAAATTTCTCATCCATTCTATTTTCTCATTTGATTTATTATTAAATACATTTATTAAATTCATAGTTTCAATTCCAAAAACATGATCCCAATGCCAATGTGTAAGAACTAAATACTTAGGCTCTGTAATATTTAGTTTCCTTATGTAAGATAAAAATTCTTCTGCATGTGCTTTTGAATTTCCACCATCTATTATTAAAGAATATTTATCTCCTATAACCCCTCCTAAAACTGGCCTATCTCCCTCGTGTACACAATCCATATAGTAAACTCTTTTTGTTAGTTTATTAAACATATTAGTTGCCTCTTCCTACATTAATTATTTATTGTATTTTCTTTATGACCGCATTCCGGGCACTTATAATATATCTTTCCATATTGATTATTATCATAAGCATATTCATATTCCTTCATAACTTCACCACAAATTGGGCAAATCTTTTTATTATTATCTTCCAAAACTTTTCCTCCTATAACTTACAGTTAATCTATCTAAAAATTTTATCATAAGTTTTCTTTAACATATCACATTTTATATTTTCATCATCTCCAAAAATTTCAATAATCTTTTTATCAGAAACTAGGATATAATTATTACTCTTATTATTTCTATAAACTTTAACATCTGCTGGTAAATCAGTTTTTATCTCACTATATGAAATATTATAGTCTTTAAACCAATCCATCATTTTATTAAAATTCCACTCTATAACCCAATTATAATTACTTTCAAATAGCTCATAAGATAGCTTTCTATTTTTCCCATTAGCACTATAAAATATTGTATGAGCTAAAAAACTTTTATTTTCATCAATATATATACTTTGTTCATCTATTATTTCATCATTAAAATCCTTTAAAGTTAATGCATACTGATTTAAATCTTTTTTGCCATTATTACTATTAAATAAATTGTTAATAATGAACTTATTTATAAATAAAATTGATACTATAGTAATAATAAAGTACATAATTATATTTACTTTTTTCGTACTTTTATTAGTATATTTAACAGCTAAATTAATAATTATATATATAGCTAAAAAAATAGAACTAATAACAAAAATAATTCCTAATGAAAATATTTCTCTCTTTACAATCAATAAGCTAATTATAATAAAGAAAAATACTATTGCTAAATTCATTATTAAAGATTTAAATTTTATCCATTTTAATGACTTTACTTCAACATTTTCATAACTCTCTTTAGTTATATCTCCTTTTATATACAATCTAATAAGTCTTATTAAATCAGTAATATTTATTATTAAGCATAAATATATAAAAAATATTAATAGGATCATTGTATTATTTGCTAAGAAGTTTAAACTATTTCCATTAAATATTGTATTGTACTGACTAATTCCTAAAATTATAAATGTAAATAATCTAAGCAGTATTTCCTTTAATGAAGCCTTATTTATATATATAAACTTATCTAATGTACCTCCATAAATTTCTCCTGATATTTCAGGGTCTTCACTGCAAAATATTTGTACCTTTTCTATTTCACAAACAAAGTCCCAGCCATAATTATTAAGCTTTTTTCTATGTTCTAAGGAAATGTTACTATTCTTTCCATCTAAAAAAGTAATCCCATTAACCACATCTACATAATATTTAATTTTCATTGGATCTATTCTTTTAAACTTAAAAAACTTTCCAAAAGCACATTCTAATTTCCATCCCTTTAAGGCCATTTCTTCAAGATACCTCTGTAGCTTTTTATACTCATATGGCACAAAATCTATTATTAAAATTTTTGTATTTCCTATTCTCATAAATTTCTCCCCTAATTTGTTATATATATTAATTTTACAGTATAGATATTTATTTTGCTAGTAATTGGAAATATTTTTCTAGCAATTTCATTTATTGCATGTTATAATTTACCAAATAATAAACGCAATAAATTATTTAGGAGGCTCTTCTATGACAAAGATACTTAATAATGAAATTGTTCTATGCTCTATAAATTCCCATAAAGAAATAAAAAATCACTCTGTAATTATAAATTTTATTTCTAATTTATTTGGGCCTGTTGGAAGAATTACTAATGATTTCAAACTAATTCTTACTATCGAAAACTTATATATAGAGGCTATAAACTATGCTGCTTGGGGCGGTTTACCTGAAACTGCTTATACAGAAAAGATATCTTTAAATGATATAAAGTCTTTTGATGTAAAAAATGAAGTAAATGAAGAATTTATTTGTTTAACTACTTTTAATGGTAAAAAAATTGCTTTTATTAGAGATAATACTAAAAAAAATAATTTAGCTTCAGAAATGGCTAATTTAATATATAAAAATAAATAAATTTAGATTTTTTCACAAAAATATACCCTATAAAATAGATACTAAAAAGTAAATCTATTTTATAAGGTTCTCTTATCCTTAAATGATACTTCATCTATCTATATTAAAAATTTAAAAATAAATATATATACTATAATTAATGTAACAAATATCAATACGCCTCCTTTAACATATGGCAGCACTGATTTGCTATTTTTCATATTTTTAGGTTTTTTATTTTCAAAAATATTAACTATATCTATTTTTTTAATTATGCTTAAATATTCATTTGAAAAAGGTTTATATTGTATTGTCTCAACGCCTTTAACTTTCAATTCAATTATATCTTCCTTATTCTTCAGCAGTGTAATTTAATGTCTCAAAATATCCTTCAATTAATTCATCATTATCAAAATAAGCCCTTATTTCAGATAGATTTTTTTGTAAATTCTCCTCTCTTATTCTATATATTAGATGGTCTTTATATAAATTCTATATTTTGTTCCTTAACAATAAGTATTTTATTCAAATTATACAATTTATGGGTTATAATGGTTTTAACTAATTGTGTTAAGGGGGGATTTAATATATCTAATCTATTTAAAAATAAACCTTTAATTATTACTTTAATTGTATTACTTTTTATTGCTACAAGTGTATTTTCATTCTTCTACTACAAAGAACATAACTCTGGCAATTTAAGTGCTAAAGAAAATATTTCTGAAATAAAAAAGCTTGATAAAGAACTTTCTGAAGAAAATTCTAATGAACTTAAAGAAAATACCTATTATTCTATTGAAAATATTTATGATATACTTCATAGAATGAGTAATAGTAAAATTGTTGCTGAAGATAATCAAATTTTGGGCCGTCTTCCAATGAATTCTAATGATATTTCTACGCTAAAAAATCTTATTGAAAAAGTTGATTATAAAGATAGAGACTACATGTTAGAAGTACTTTCTAGATGGGAAAATAATGATTTCTCACAAGCCGTTGAGGAACATAATTACTTTTGGAAAAAGCTTGGTGGTACTGTTGGAAAGGCAGTTTCTATACAGGAATAATTGTTATTTTAGTAGTTTAATTTTTAAAAGAATTTCTATATTAAAACATAAATAGTACAAGAAATTTTTTAAAACCTCTTGTACTATTTTTTATTCCTATTTCTCATATAATTTAATAAAATTAGAAACTTCGTTAATCATTAAGAAGCTTCTTAATTTCAGTAATGTTTTTTCCTTGTCTTTTTAGTAATTTAATTTCTTCTATTCTTTCAACTGCCTTTTCTCGAGGAAATTTTCTTGTTCAAAGGGGATCATACCTTCTTCTGTATAAAATTTAAGCGTACTATATCTAGAGTTAGTACGTCTCACTAATTCACCAATTGACACATACTCAGATTCCAATATTTTTTCCATAGAACGTTGTCTAGACATTAGCTTATACAACTCCCTTAAATAGGATACTTTCTAAGACGTACCCCATGAATAGCTACTCTTCCTTGAATAGCTTCTGGAATGGCTTCATATATAATATTATCAATTTTAATAAGTGGAACCTTTCCCTCACGAATTACAGTATATGAATGACCATTGGATTCTAATCGTGCTTTTACCGCATCTAACCTTTGCTTAGAATTTGGAAACCATTCCTCTGTATCAATAAAAATTGATTGTGAGCGCTCAATTACTGGAAATATAAAATTTATCCCTGTACCAGTAGGCGTTTTTATAGCATTTTTCTTCATATTCAAAAATTCTTTTACAGCCATTTCAATACCATGGTATATATGCACATCATATAACGTTTTTGCTATAGGAGTGGTTAATGATAATTCATTTATTCTCTTAGCTACTATTTCTAACTCACTCTTTGAAAATATATCTTGTAAACATGCACTTTCACGAAGAAGCCACAACATAAAAATAGTTTCATCTGCTACTGGCCCCTCTTCTAAAAATTCTGCACGAATGGTCTCTGTAACATTTGTATATTTTTGCATATTACTTCTATATTCTTTTATAGAAACGTCCGCACTTTCATAAAATAAGTCACAACATAAAATATTGGGGATTTCTTCAAGTAAATCAATCCCTTTTAAAGAATCTGCCATAGTATGCTCAAGATTTTTTAAATACCTGCTTGATAAGTTAGAAGACTTTGTTAACCACCAATTTAAGTTTCCTTCCAAACTATCTTTTTTATTAAATAGAGGCTTAAAAATCGCTTCTTGATATAAAGTTATATTAGGATCATCTATTAAAGATTTCTGTAAAACTAACTTATCCTCTACTTGTGTGAAATATCCCTCTAAATAAGTCTCTAATATAACTGCTGCTGCAATACAGTGAAGAGATATTTTCTTTACTGTAGTCATATGAAGACTATCTTGAGAATTTAACGCAATAATAGAAAAACTTTGTGCTAATTTTAATTCTTTCATAAATATTCTCCCTTTTAATCCTAATTATTTTTCTTAATATAATCAACTATATATAATTTTACTTACTACTTACGATTCAATCATACTACTATCATACTTATTTGTGAATAGATTCCAAAACCATTCAAGCATTTTTTAGAAAAATCACTTAATTATGGAAAAATAAACTGTTACATGGTTATTTCATAAGCAATAAGCATTTACATGTGTTAAAATTCAATATATAAGATTAAAATTTTAATAATAAGAGAGGTATTAAAATGGGAGTAAGAGAAAGAATGCAAAATGGTCAAATTTATACAGATTTATGTGAAGGCTTACCTGAAGAACGCCTTCGTGGAAAAGAACTAGTTTATGATTTTAATCACACTCGTCCAAGTGAGGAAGAAAAAAGAAGTGAAATACTAAAAAAACTATTTGGTCATCTTGGCAAAAATATATTTATTGAACCTCCACTACATGTTGCTTACGGTAGTCGTATACATATTGGAGATAACTTTTATGCTAATTTTAATCTTGTGTTAGTTGATGACATAGATATATTTATCGGCAATAATGTTATGTTTGCTCCAAATGTTACAATATCCGTAACTGGTCACCCTGTACATCCTGATTTAAGAAAAAACGGAGAGCAATTTTCTTTTCCTGTTACAATTGAAGACAATGTTTGGATAGGAAGCAATGTAGTTATTTTACCTGGAGTAACCATCGGTAAAAATTCTGTAATAGGAGCAGGTAGCATTGTTATAAAGGATATTCCTGAAAATGTAGTGGCTATAGGAAACCCTTGCAAAGTTTTAAGACCTATTACTGACAGAGATAAAGAGTATTATTATAAAGATTTGAAAATAGATAGTTTTTAAATAAGGCTGTGTTAGAGAAAAATGTTGATATGACAGTTACTTCATCACTAATTTAAGAATTTCTCATATGTGATTACGCAACTATCATATCAACGAAAATATCTAACAGAGTCTTAGATATTAATATAAAAGTCTTTAGATTTTTCAATATCAATTACAGATAATTAAGTATTAAACTATTAAACTTCATTTTTATCTTCCTTCATTACTTTTCTTATTTTCACTTCTGCGAAAGCTGGATAAAAACCTGATTTTAATGCAACCTTTTGTGAAATTATATGAGATTCAACAGTTCCATAAAAGGGCACCTTTCCTCTTCTTAATATTTCATTTTTTAAAGCTTGTACGATAGTACTAGCAACTCCTCTTCCCTTTGCCTCTGGTAAAACATTAACTCCAATTTGCCACATAATTTTAGAATCTTCACTAGCTCCAGCCATACCTAAAATCTTGCCCTCATCATCTACTGCAGCAACTGCTAATACATCTGGATAATTGCTATTAAAGGCAAAGGCTTCATCAAATCTATCATCACCTTTAAATTGATATATTTCATCTTTTTCATACCATTTTAAATTAAAATCTATATTATCTATGAAAGACTCATCCTTTGGTAAGTAGTAATGATGTGTATTTTCTATTTCATAACCAAACTCATTTAACTTTTTATCTATTCTTCTTAGAACTGAGTATAAAAACATCCATTCTCCTGGAAATTTAGATAATTTTTCAATGCACCAATCCTTAATGCATTTATCTGAAGATATTACTACCTTTCCATTAAATATAAGCATCTTTAGAATTCCTTCTTCATCACTGTATTTTCTGCTTCCCTCTATTATTTTTTTATCTGTAATTAAATTATTTTGATTATTAAAGTCTTCAATACTACAATTATAATCTTTTGCTAACTGTTCTTTTATTTTAAGTAAAATTTCTTTCCTCATAAATCTCATTTCCTAACTAATTATTTTTCCTAATTATATCATCTAAGTTAATTAAACACTATAATTAAAGTATTTTGTATATTAACAAATATTTTTATTTTACTACTAATAGTTATTGAGCATAATTTTCAATTACATTTCTTGTAATAAATTTTTATTAATATTTTTAAAAAATTATAGTTTTCTGCATATTTAAATTAATAGATATGTTTTTTATATAATAAATCTCTTAAATCAAGTAAAATCAATGATTTACAAAGGGGAGCGCGAAACGCCACCCCCTCTGAATTCTTAATTTTTAAGAATAAAAATAGTACAAGATTTCAATTTCTTGTACTATTTTTTATAAGCTTCTCAAAATTTCTTATATATTAGCTTCAAATACTTCTCCATATGCTTTTGTATCTTTATATATTTCATCTTTTAATGCATTGAATTTGTTTTTACGTATTTTACTAAATTGATAAACTACTAATGCAATATTACCTAGTAAAGATATTAAACTAACAACAAAGAAAGCTGTTGAGTTATGAGTAGTAGATACTGGTGCTATACGATCAGCAAATTGCGGTACAGTCATTATAAACATAGTCCATAACCCTAGTGTGTGCGCACGATGTTGTAGCCACGCTCCTCTTTTTATAAAGAAAGCTGGAATTGTGCATGAAAGTAATAATATTACTCCACAATAGAATGAATGGTCTGCTATACAGTTGTAAGTATATGCAAAATTCCATAAATCGTAAGCTATAATCCAAGGCCAAATCATATCAGGCCAAATCATATCTTTTGTTTCACTTTTAGAAATAAATATGCCTGTCCAACCACAAATTGCTATAATATTAAGCAATCCTGCTATACCATTCATAATATTCCAAGGTCCTGACATTACCCAAAGGTTATTTATAGTTTCACCATTCCATGCTCCATATGAAAAACATTGAAAATCACGAATAGATGCTTCTAAAATATTAACTGCTAGTATAATTGCTGGTAAAGCTAATGCCCACTTCTTTTTAGAAAGTTTGGAACTATAGCGAAGTGCCATAAACCAAACACATCCTGCTAATGCTGAATAAGTTTTTACCCAGTTAAACCAATTTCCTGTACCATATTCATTCCCAGGTGCTGCAGTTGTTGGCCAAACAAATATTGTTAGAAGTATCGGTGTAACTACAAATAATGCTATACCCCCCCACTTTGTTGAACGACCAAATTCATTGAAAGCCATTAAAGCAAATAAAACAAAGAAAAAAATGGCCCAACCGCTAAATCCAATTGATTCATATAAAATGCCCATAATATATAATTCCCCCTAATAAATAAATTTTGTTATAATTCTATAGACATTAATAATTATTACCTTGATAAGTATATTCCCGTTGGTTAATTTATGTCAAATTACCATAAATTAGACTAGTCAGTTTAACTTTCATTTTTGCTAATTTACTTCAATTTTCTTCATATTTATACCATTATTGTAAACGATGACTTAAAAATAAAATTTAAGGTAACCTAACATTATTGTTGATTTATAGCTTTAAAATTTCTATTTAATATGTTATCTTCTACGGCTATTCCCTTCTGATTCTATAGAACACTTTTTACATACTTCACCATATGTAAACAAAGTGTTCCAATTAGAATCCTATATGTAATCATACACTCATACTTTAAAGTGCTTATACTTTCTTATAATCATTAGTTGCTATTTAATATTGGCTTTATGTCTATTTATAATAAAATTTAATCAGGTAATTGATTCTTATATTGCTGATTGCTTATTTTTTCAATTTCCTCAACATAATCATTATCATCCTTATCCTCATCATAATCATATTCTGCTACATTCCTAATCTCATTAAATCTTCCTACTGCTTGGTAACTATCCTCTTCATCAAACCCGACCTCATCTTTATCATGTTGCCCAGCTCTATGCACAAATGGTGTACCAATTACACTTTCTTCAACTACTCTCTTATTAGAATTATAAGTTTTTACTGCACTAACAACATCTTGACATTCAATACAATTTACTGCATAAGGTAAAAACTCTAATCTCTCTTTATCAATATCTTTTCCACATGTTTTACACTTACCATAGCTTCCTTCATCTATAGTTCTTAATGCATCGTCTATTTTATCTAGTAATCCCCTTTCATTCGCTTCAAGAGCCCTACCTTTCTCAACTTCAAAGGTCTCACTAGCTATATCAGCTGGGTGATTGTCATAGAATGATAACTCACTTGAAACCTCTGCATTAAATCTAGTCATTCCATTATTATCTAATTGGTCAATAAGATCAGTAATTCTCTTTTTTTCTTGATTAAGTTTATTTTTATAATATGTTAATTCTTCTCTATTCATTTAAATCATCCTTTCAAAAGTAATGCCTAATTATATTGTCCCAAAAAGATGATTTTTTAGTACACTAATTATAATATTGGTTGAAAATAAAACATAAAACAATATAAATCTCTTAATAAAGCAAAACAGTAGACAGATTCCTTTTTCGGAATACTATCTACTGTATTATTTCTATAGATTAAATTAATACTCTATATATCAGAAAATCTTAAATCTATTTGATAATTATTTTTTAAAATTCACTTCTTTTTCTTTATTTATATTTATAAATGATTTACTTGGTATAGTTTTAACAATTACTTTTCCTTTTCTTATAGAATATAAAACTTCTGCTCTTCTTCTAACAGCATCATAACCACTTTCAGCATTTAGTAAAATTAAGTTACCTGGCTTCCCTATTTCTATTCCATATTTATCTTCAATATTTAAAGTCCTTGCACTATTCATTGATATAAATTTTAATGATTCATTTATATCATCATAGCCCATCATTTGGCATACATGTAATCCAAAATGAACTACTTCTAACATATTTCCTGTTCCCATTGGATACCATGGATCAAATATATCATCATGTCCAAAGCATACATTTATCCCTGCTTCATTAAGCTCTTTAACTCTTGCAATTCCTCTTCTCTTTGGATATGTATCAAATCTTCCTTGTAGATGAGTGTTTACTAGAGGTCTTCATCTTTAAATTAAAGTTATACAAAATCCAACTTTTTAATCTTAAAAAACAAAGTTTTTTAATTTATCATTTATTTTACCTAATATTGATGGAACTACTTTTAAAATGCTTGGTAAAAATAGAGAAACTACAAATGCCACAGCACATAATACAAATACTTCATAATGCATAGGTTGTCCAATATAAACTTGATATCCATGTATAGACGCAACTGCTATTGCTCCTATTATAATAATCTTAGTTGCAATCCAAGATATTAAATTTATTACCTTACATAAAAATATTATTATAGATAATACAGCTATTACAGGTAATACTATTATTTTTAATAGTATGTTAATTGCTTCACTTATCGTAGATGATTCACTTTTTTTCCTATTTGCGACTTTTTTAGTATTATCTCTTTTATACTTTTCTTTATTGCTTTCCTTATTTCTATCTATTGAAGGTTTCTTTTTATCACTTTTTTGTTTATTCATTAATGAATTATTAGAAGATGATTTTTTACTTCTCTTCTTAATTTCTGATTTATCATCATCTTGAAAATTATCATACTCATCCCAAATATCTCTTTTAAAATTTTTTTGTAGATTCTCATTTAAGCTATTTTTATTAGAATCATTAACAAAAGTTTCTTTATACTGATTTTTTTCTCTTTCAAATTTTATTTCTTCATAAGCTTTATCAAATACTTTTATAAAAGCCTTTGCTCTTCTTTCATCTTTAACTTCTTCTTTTAATTTATTTACTTTGTTTTCATATGCTATTTTTATTTCTTCCATTGATGCATTTTCATCTACACCTAAAATCTTATATTGCTCCATACCTCTTCTCCATACTATATATAAAACTATATTTACTATCTTTTGATTAACAATTATTATATCAATTTTTTTCAGTCAATCAAAAGGTAAATATATCCTATAATATGATTAAAATAAATATTAGCTTCAAGGATTATAAAATTTTCTTTCATACCTTTAAGAAGTATAATCTACTCATCATATGTATCTATATAATCACTCTCGGAGACATAAAAACAAATAGGAACATGTCTTTCATAGCATTCTTCACACATTTCCTTTAAACATTCTGGACATTCTCTTATATCATCTTCATGAATACAGTTTCCACATAATTCACATTCTATCATACACTATCACCTCTAAACATATAATTTAAAATTATACCTCTATCTAATCTTCCTTTCAACTTTATTATACCCTTATCATTCTTCTAAATTAAAAAGTACACATAAAGATTAAATTTATCTCTATGTGTACTTTTCTTTTATGATATCTATTTTTTATGATACACTCATAACTTTTCCTATTCACTATTCATAATTTCTTGTATTTCTATTATTGCCAGTCAACAACTACTGTACCTGTTGAATTTGTAGGTACTGTATATATATGATTATTCCCCCCCTCCCAAGTTACTACTTTTCCATTTTTCTTAATGAATTTGTACTCGATACTTGTTCCTGCGGGTACACTTACATCATAGTACCACGTTGGATACCTATATACTACTTGATTATATAAGGATCCAACAGCTTTGTTGACATCCCATGAACCTAACTCAGGAACGCTCCCAACAAGATAAAGATTTTCGCCCAAATTTGTCGTAGCATTTTTCACAACAAATCTTACAGTCACTAAGTCACCACTTACCACATCATAATTTTCATAAATATTACTTTTTATACCTCCAGCTGTTTGAAGTGAAACTGCTACCTTTCCTGCAGAAATATTAGGTACTTTAACCTTTACCTCACTATCAGTCCAAGATACAACCTCTGCAGCAACATTACCAAAACTTACAGTTCCTTTTCCACTTCCAAAGCCCTCTCCTGTTATAACTACTTCTTGTCCTACTTTAGCCATTGGATGGGCTACGTTTCCTATATTAGGGGTGCTAGTATTTGTATTATAACTCCATACTGCAGCAGAATTTCCGGCTAAATTAAAATTAGAAGCTGTCCCTTTATTTACTGCTATATCATTTCCATTAACTCGTTTACCTAATACATCGCTATAATTACCTGATGGTAATGATGTCAATAAACCACTAATATTTACACTACTACTTCCCTTATTTAAAGCAATAACTACAACATCATCACCAAATTTTCTTTCATAAATATAAACATCATTATTTATCCATATTTGCTTTGTATTACCATAAGCAAGGGCAGAATTTGATTGCCTTAAAGGTGATAATGCTTTAATGATTTGATAAGCATTGGTATTAGTATTAAATCCACTCATCATTCCTCTATTATATGGGTCTCCATCACCTTTCATATATTGCTCTGTTCCATAGTATATTGCTGGTACCCCTCTTGATGTAAGTGTTAAAACTAATGCTTGATCTACAGATGTATTATTATTTGAAGTTGAGAATCTGTCCATATCATGGTTATCAACAAAAATTACTTGATTATTAATGTGTTCATAATCTGTTGATGTTGACGTAAACATTGAATCTAATGCATACATATTGCTTTTTTTATCTCTGAAAACTTGTCTAACTGTTTGTGCATATCTAAAATCTAATAAACTCATTCCATTATTATTAGCAAAATTACTATTATTAGAATCTACTTCTCCAGCACCTAAAAACCATTCTCCAAATGTAAACACAGGTCTATAAGAATAAATAGTATCCATAAAACTCTTTTGCCATTCAAAAGGCATATGTTTTACTGCATCCATTCTAATACCATCAATGCCCATATCTAACCATAATTTAATTGCAGCTTTAAAGTAGGAATCTACAGTTGAATTTAAATGGTTTAAGTCTGCTAAATCATATAGGTTTCTATATATTCCATCTTCTAAGGTTGAAAAATCTGTTCCACCATAATGATTAAATAAATTTTTACTATCGTTAGTTAATCCACCAAGTAATGTGCCATTATCATATAACTTTCCATTTTCAGCATAAGTAGGAGTATCCTCTGATGCTGGGGAAGTATGATTAGGTGCAAAATCAATTATTACTTTTATTCCCTTACTATGAGCAGTATCAACTAATCTTCTGAAATCATCAAAATTACCGAAGGCTGGATTAGTTTTCTTGAAATCTCTAGCCCAATATCCATGATAAGCTGTTCCTCCTGAATTTAATACTGAGTAGATATTTTCAACTGGTTGGGAAATCCATAGAGCAGTTATTCCCATATTAGTTAAGTATCCATCATTAACTTTGTCTATAATTCCTTGCCAATCCCCTCCAAAATATTTTTTATAATCACTCTTAGTTGAATCATATAACCCTCCTGTAGGGTTATTTGCTTTATTTCCATCATAAAACCTATCAGTTACTACCTGATAGATTACATCCTTTGAGTAATCAACCTTATTTATTCCATTTTGACTTGTGGCATAAGTTTCTGTATTGGATTGAGCAAATACTGTCTTATAGTTAACTGGACCTACATAACTTACTATAAGCAATACTAATGATAACATTGAAATTCCAAATCTTCTTAAAGTTTTCATTTATACATCCTCCTTAAATTTCATTTTTAAACATTAATTTAGGATATCTTTGTATTAAATAAATATTTCTACTTTATCATTTTTAAAATTTTAAATTCCATTGGAGCTAAAACTAAATTTTCCTCAATTTCTCTATCATTATTATTTAATAGCTCTTTAAAATTTTTATATAAATTTAATTCTACTTCTACCTCAATCTCATTATTATTAATTGCAACAATAACCTTATTGTTATCATTATTGACCCTTTCAAACACTATAACATTATTGTTACAATAAATCTCATTATATTCACCGTAAATAAGTTCACTATTTTCTTTTCTTATCTTTATTAACCTTTTGTATAAATCAAATAATTCTCTTTTTTGCTTTTCTTTATCCCATATCATACATTTTCTTGATAATGGTTCCTCTCCTCCATCTAAACCTATTTCATCTCCGTAGTATATATATGGAACTCCTATATAACAAAATTGAAAAGCTATGGCTAACTTCATTCTTTTAATATCACTTTTGCATTCTGTTAAAAATCTTTGTGTATCATGGCTTCCAAATAAATTCCATAATTGTCTAGTTATAGATTCTATATATATAACCCTGTTTTGAGCTAAAATTTCACTAAATTGCTGAACCGATATAGATCTTTTAGCGAAAAAATCTATCAAAGCTCCTTTAAAAGGATAATTCATAATGCTATCAAGTTGATCCCCCTTTAAAAATGATGTTGCTTCATGCATTATTTCTCCAACAATAATTGCATTATGATTTGCTTCTTTTACTGTTTTCTTAAATGCTCTCCAAAAATCATGATCAACTTCATCACAAACATCAAGCCTCCAACCATCAACTCCTACTTCATCAATCCAAAATTTAGCTACATTTAATAAATATTGCGTAACTTCTTTATTGGAAATATTAAACTTAGGCATTGTATAAACATTATTTGCAAAAGTATAGTAATTAACCTTTTCTTTATCAATAGGATAGGAATCTACTAAATACCAATCCTTATATAAAGAGCTATCACCATTTTTAACAATATCTTTGAAGGCAAAAAAATCATCTCCTGAGTGATTAAAAACTGCATCTAATACTATTTTTATATTTCTTTTATGACACTGTTTAACTAACTCTTTAGCATCTTCAATATCACCGAACTGTGGATCTATTACAAAATAATCACCTATATTATACTTATGATTTGATGAAGATTTAAATATTGGAGTTAAGTATATTAAATCTATTCCTAATTCCATTAAATAATCTAGATTATTAATAATCCCCTTAAGATCTCCTCCAAACATAGAAGTCCTTGTTACATCTTCTCCCCATTCCAACACATTAGGTGGATTATTACTACTGTCTCCATTACAAAATCTATCAACAAAAATTTGATATACTACAGATTCCTGAAGCCATTTCACTTCATCATATAAATCCCCTTTAGCTATATATGGATACTGAAATGCTGTAGCTTCCTTTCTATCTATCTCACTATTCCTTATACCTCTTTCATCTAGGTAAAATGAATTTCCATATAAATCAGTTAACTTGAAATAATATCTGTATCTATTTCTATCTACAGAAATGTCTACATGATAATAATCAAATAAATCTGTTTTATTCTTTATATACATTTCAACTACATTAAAGTCATTTTCCCAATCATATCTATCTTTATAATATAGTTCACATTTTTTTATATCATTTTTAGCTGTTCGTAAAACTATTGATAAGGTATCTAAATCTTTTCCATAAGCATATGGTACATCTGTTATATGGTATATTGCGTGTCTATTCACCTCTAGTTCCTCCTATAATTATTCCTTAACTGCTCCAGCAACTAATCCACTTGCAATAAACCTTTGTATAGACATAAATACAATTGCAAGAGGTATTGATACCATTACTGATGCTGCTGCATACTGTGGCCAATTTGTTACTTTATCACCCATTAACCCTTTTAACCCTACTACAACTAATCTCATTGACTTTTCTTTAATTAAGGCAGAAGAGAATACAAATTCTCCAAATAGACCAATAAATGAAAAGAAGAATATTACTACTGCCATAGGCTTACTTAATGGTAAAATTATATTTGTAAATACTTGCCATGTAGTTGCACCATCCACCTTCGCTGCTTCATCTAATTCCTTTGGTAGTCCATCCATAAAACCTTTCATTAGCCAAATATTATAAGCACTCCCTGTACAAAGGATTAAGGATAAAAACCATAAATTATCCATACCATATTGAAATTTATATGCTACAGCTAGTATCGCTGGTACTGTCATACTTGCTGGAAACATTTGAATTATAAGTAATCCCATTAATCCTTTTTTCTTACCTCTAAATTTAAATCTTGAAAAAGCATATGCTGCTGGCAAAGTCATTAATATTTGGGCAGTAGAAACTAATAAGGCAACAAAGGTAGTGTTTACCATCCATTTTAAAAATCCATTATTATTTAATAAAACTGCTTTATAATTCTCAAATGTTATTGTCTGCGGGATTAATGATTTTTGCATAAAGCTTGTACCAGAAGATATGGATGCAGAAACTATTGCAAATACAGGAAACAATATTACTAGTATTGATATCCAAATAAATATTCTTTTTATCCATAATATGCTTCTTTCCCTAACAGATATTTTACGTTTATATTGTAAGTTATATACAGTAATACTTTCCTTATTTTTAACTTTGATATTAAGATTACTCTCTGCCATTAATCTTCCACCTCCTTAAACTGACCTGAAATATTCATATTAATTATTGATAATGCTGCAATTATTATAAAAATCAATATTGACATTGCAGCACCTAGCCCAAAATTCCCTTGACTAGTTGACATTTTATATGTTGCAGAGCCTAAGAGGTCTGTCCAACCTGCAAATGATGATCCTGCCTTTGTTGGTCCTCCCTCTGTCAATAAAAATGCTGAATTAAAGTTATTAAAATTAAAAGCAAAATTAGCAATTAATAAAGGATATGAGGTTTTTGCTAATGATGGTAAAGTTATCTTAAAGAACTTTTGTATACCACTAGCTCCATCTATATCTGCTGCCTCATAATAAGTAGTTGGAATAGCTGTTAATGACCCTATACAGACATTCATCATATAGGGAAATCCAAGCCAAATATTTACTAATATCACTACTAATCTTGCTGAAAAAGGTGTTGTTAGCCACATTACTGGCTCATTAATAATGTGTAAGTTTTGAAGTATAATATTTATAGCTCCATACTGACTGTTAAACAAACTTTTATATGAAATTATAGTTATAGCCCCTGGTAATGCCCAAGGTATTATTAATAGACCTTTATATATAAATGATTCCTTCATATTTTTATCGTTAAGTACAAGTGCAAATATTAGACCAACTAAATAGCAACCTAGAGTTGATATTGTTGTAAAAATTAATGTCCATATTAAAAGAGGAAAGAATTCTGATTTTAATGGACCAACTAATACTTGTTTAAATTGATATAACCCTACTATGCTCCATCCATTTTCACTTCCATAAGGATAATTCTGATTTTTTATACTATAATCAGTAAATGCTAAAAAGATATTGTATAAAGTAGGTAGTACACTTAAAATGGCAATACTAATTAATGCTGGCGCTAGATACTTATATGCTTTAATATTATCTTTATATCTAATTTTTTCTTTCTTCATACATTTCCTCCTCCACCAAAGCAACTCTTTATTGATACTGATAATCTAATTAGTAATTAAGAGGAAGGCTTAAGTCCATTCCTCTTAAAAACAAATAAAATTTGGGAGCATAATTAATTATTTTGATACTCCTATAGCATCTTTAACTGCCCTTTGGATATCTTCCGCAACAGTCTTTGGATCTTCACCTAATAATATTCTTTGTATATTTTTAACTCCATCCCAAATAGCTTGAGTTTCGGAAACGTTTGGCATTGGAACTGCAGATTTTAATTGCGCTATAAAACCTTTAGTATAGTCATTATTAGCAACTTCACTCTTCTCTAATTCTGATTTAAGAACTGAAATTCTATTACCCACTTCATATAATTTATCACCACTATTTTCAATTAAATATTTCATTAACTTCCATGTATCATCCTTAGACTCGGATTTGCTACTTACAAATGCTGATTGAACACCCATAAATGATTTTGCTGGTACTCCATTAATTTTAGGGATTGCAGTAATACCAAAATTAACTCCTGCTTCTTTAAAACCACTTACATCCCATGGTCCACCAATATAAAATATTGCTTCACCAGATTTAAAAGAATTATTTGCTATATCACCTGTTATATCTGGAACCATAAACTTGTCCTTTTGAACTAAATCTTGTAAGTATTGATATGCTTTTATAGAACCTTCGGAATTAAAACCTAAATCATTAACATCTAAACTACCATTTCCACCACCAAACACATATCCACCATATGATTGAACAAATGCTGCTGTATAGTAGAAATCATTAATCGGAAATTGGAATCCTGATGGTCCATGGGCTTTAGCTTGCTCTACTAATTCATTCATAGTTTCTGGTAATTTACTAACAATATCCTTATTATAGAATAACGCGTATGTTTCCATTGAAATCGGAACACCATAAGCCTTTCCATCATATGAAACTGCATCCCATACATTACTACCTACATAATCATCTCTATTAACGAAATCACTTGGCACTTCTTCTAATAATCCAGCTGCCTGGAATGTACCTAAATTATTATGTGCAATTCCAAATAACATATCTGGTCCTTTAGCTGAATTTGCTGCTTGCAAGAATTCTTGATAACCTGAATTATCTTTTAAAACCTTAACTTTCTTATTATTATCTTTTGCCCATTGTTGAGCTATTTCATTTACAGCTTCAACTTCATTGTCCATTAAATTTGACCATACAACTATTTCTTTAGCATTATTTTTTTTACTATTATTACTACTTGCACATCCCCACAACGCTGAAACTCCCATTACCACTGTAAGCATTGATGCAATTAATTTGACTTTTTTATTCATAAATAATCCCTCCATAATTAAGCTAATAACTAGAAAACGATTGCAACCTTTATATTTTTATTATACTTATTATTAAAATTAACTTTTGTTTTAAATTGAATTTTTTTGTTTATTTTGTATGTATTTTCCTCTAATTGTTATATAATTTATTTAATATTACTTTTTTTGGGGGATAAGGCTATGTATGATTCTGATGAATTTCTATTTATTAATGAGATTACTTTTTTAATAGAAAATAAAGATCGTAATACTTTACTAAACTTAACTTTAGATAAACATGAGAATGAAACAAAAGAAAATTTACTAATAGTAACCAAACAAAATGATCTTATAATGTGGAATGTAATATTTGCTAGAGAAGTAGTTAGAAATGGTAGTACAAAGACATATCTTCACACTTTGTATAATAAATATTACAACGCTATACAAAATGCTAAAAAGTTATATACTTTGCAACAACTAGAAATCGATATGATTAACTCATATTTTGATATATTAATTAATTATGTTGAATTAAAAAACAACCTAATCTTAAATAAAATAATAGGCTATCTTTATATTCATATAGAAAATAATACTACTTTAGAAGAAATAGCTACTGATCTAAACTTATCTGTTGGATATTTATCAAATACTTTTAAAAAAAATATGGAAATCTCAATAATGAAGTACTTTAAAGAGCTAAAAATTAATCGAGCTAAGGTGCTTCTTATTACAACAAATAAAAGTATTTTAGAAATATCTACTCTTCTTTGTTTTTGTGATCAAGGGAACTTCTGTAAATCTTTTAAAAGTATTGTTGGTTTAACTCCAAGTCAATTTAGAAATCAAAACATATAAGTTTAAATAAAGTGGCTGTATCAGATTGAACATTTTTGTTCAATCTGATACAGCCACTTCTTCTGGAACTACTATATGATTTTCAAAGCCCCATCATTGTAACATTATCCATATATAGTTTTATTATATTTTAAATTAAATCATAATTTTTCATAGCATAATATAAACCATCATGGTCAATATCTTCTGTAATATATTCACATAATTCTTTTATTTCCTCTGGAGCATGTCCCATAGCAATGGCATATATATCCTCTTTATCTATATTAAAATAATCTAAGATTACTTTCATGCCAGCACTTTTAGTAATTCCCATTTCACTAATTTCTCCACCTGAGAACACTTTTCCTAAGGATAACTTAACTACATTATATTACTTGGAGTTAACTCTAAGTCAAGAATTATTTTGCTTTTTTAAATAATTTCCTAAATATATTTTATTTGTTACAAGCATATTTATATGATCAGGTCATGCATTAGTCCCTATAATTTATAATACATTTCTTTTAAATATTTCACGTAATATCTTACCAGTTTCTAATTTATACTTTTCATATATAACCTGTCTTCTATATTTCGGTGCAAATACTATATGATATTGGCACCTCCATTCTGTATGTGATAAGCTTTCTATGTCGTTACCTATATGACACCTGCTATGATTTTTTGTTTTACGATTGTCAGTCGCTTTCATTCTATCATGGGAGTTCTTTTTTACTCAGAGCTAAAGCCATTTTATCCACTTGAATAGCCAATGGTTATCAAAGCAATATAAAAAACCTTCCAAGTAGTATTGGAAGGCTTACTTATTAATTTAAAGTTTTTAAATATGCCATGTACTTATATACTTCGTCACCTGATTTTTCAAATTCAAGCCTACATGCATTTACAAGTTTTATTGTATGATCATTATTCGAATTAATACTTACCTTTATTATATCCTTAAATTCAGGTAAATTTTGTGGAATATCAACACTTAAATCTATAACTTCAGGACTACCTATTGTAATATGAGCAGCTAAAATAGCTAACCAATAATCCTGTAATATATATTCCTTATCCTTAACTAAAGGCAATAAGTTTTTAAGTGCCTCTTTAGATGTAACTGCATGTAATATTGTAAAATTCTTAGTCTCTACAAATAATTTATTTATAATTATATCCAATTGTGATAATACCTCTGAATCATTTCCTTTCAAAGTAAAAGCATTCTTCTTAAATCCATCTAATCTGTATATCTTTTCTATCCTATCAACAATTAAATTTCCACTACACTCTTCATCCTTAACTGATTCTACAAGTATTTTAAGAGACTCTAATGGATTTTCTGCTTTAGGCGGTAGAACATCAAATTGATGTGCTGCAAAGGTTGAAGCGAAATAACTTAATGATTTTATAACCTCTTCCTCATTTTCACTTCTTACAGCAAATGATAATCTAATCAATGGATGAAAAGCCCGAGCTGCAACTCCCCTAATTAATTTAGGTAAAAATTCTCCTATTATCTCTAAATAATTTGATTTATTTATTTTTTGAGAAAAATAATCATAATATGAACCTAGAGAATCTTCAATACCTAAATATTTGTCAAAATTTTCATCATCTATATTGTATAACTTCGTAAAATCTTCCTTAGATATTTTTATTCTCTCAATTGTTTTGTCTAAATATTCTTCTATTTCATTAAAAGGAACTCCTAACTCATATAGTGAATAGCTTACCATAGGTATATGGCTAGATAATCCTCCATTGTAATCACTGGCATACTCCTTATATTTATTAAAAAATTCTTTAAACATAACTCCTCCTATTGAAAAATATTATCAATTATATTTTACCACTCTGGTAATACTTGTCAATAAGTTAGTATTTATCATTACTCTTTAATGCTAAAGGCTATCCAACGTCCATCAATGTTCTCTAATACAAATTCGTCTTTAAAGTCTCCATCTTATCCCATATTATTAAAATTATACTTCCAATTAAATAACATAGAATATCCTGTATATCAAATGTACTACCAAGAATAATTGAAAGTATTTTATTATCTTGTAACCCCATAACTTCTAGGATGTTAAAATATTGCATACCTTCAACAAATGCTGCAAAAACAAATAAATATATAGCTAAAAACCGTATTGGCTCTTTAATAAAACTTCTTATAAAAGTATACATTAATATAATTACTAGAATATCTCCAATATATGGCCTAATAATTCTATCATTTATAAAAAGTGCAATTCCAACCTCAATTAAAAATAAAGTAATGAAAGCTATTAAGTATTTAATATTAATTTTCATATATTCTCCTAGTTACTACTTATTAACTTTTTTCCCCTTAACACAATTAACTATCTATTCTTAATTATACCAAAAGAGCTAGCAACAAGCTAACTCTTAAAATTTATAAACTTTACTATTCTTTTGTTGTCCATTTCTCACAATTCCACACATCTGTTACCACATCTTTGTAGAACTCTGGTTCGTGGCATACTAAAAGAATGCTGCCTTTATATTCTTTTAACGCTCTTTTTAGCTCATCTTTGGCATCAACATCTAGGTGATTTGTTGGCTCGTCTAGAATCAAAATGTTAGTCGGCTTATTTAAAAGCTTACAAAGCCTTACTTTTGCTTGTTCTCCACCACTTAAGATATCCATGGTACTTTCAATATGCTCCCTAGTTAATCCACACCTAGCAAGCTTTGTTCTTATCTGAGTTTGGCTATCATTGGGAAACTCATCCCATAATTCTTTTATCACAGATTTATTTGTAACCTCTTCCTTCACTTCCTGCTGGTAATAACCGATATTCTGAAGGACTCCTAGAGTTACCTCTCCGTCTATTGGGTTCAATAACCCTATCAAACTCTTTAAAAGCGTAGTTTTACCTATTCCATTAGCACCTATAAGAGCAATCTTATCCCCACTCATCATCTTTAAATTTAATGGAGAGGTCAATGGTCTTTCATAGCCAATGACTAAATCCTTTGTTTCAAAGATTAAACTTCCAGAAGGGCTAGATTCCTGAAAAATGAAATGTGGTTTAGGCTTGTTTTTTACTATTTCTATTCTCTGGATTTTATTAAGCTTCTTCTCTCTGGACTTTGCCATAGCAGCTGTAGATGCCCTAACCTTATTCTTTCTTATATAATCCTCAAGACTTTCAATCTCCTTCTGTTGTTTATTATAGTCTATTAATATCTGTGTTTTTCTCTCATCGTACAATTTTAGGAACTTCTCATAGTTGCCCACATACCTAGTTAATTTTTTATTTTCTAAATGATAAACTACATTGATAACACTATTTAAAAATGTATTATCATGGGAGATTACTATAAAAGCATTTTCATAGTTTGATAAATATCCCTTGAGCCATTCTATATTCTCCTCGTCCAAGTGATTTGTTGGCTCATCCAAAAGCAAAATATCAGGTTTTTCTAGGAGCAATTCCCCAAGTAATATCTTGCTCCTCTGTCCACCACTTAATTGCGAGGTTCCTCTATCCAGTAAATCTTTAAACCCAAGACCTGTGGCTATTCCTTCTATTTTAGATTCTATGGAATAGAACTCACCTTTCTCTAAGGTTTCCTGTAATACTCCTATTTTATTAAGGGCCTTCTCCATTTCTTCCCCAGCCATGGTACTCATATTTTCATATATCTTATTTAAATTTTTCTCTATATTAAAAAGCTCTGTAAAAGCTGTTCGCAAATACATCCTCACTGTATCCTCATCTCTAAGTTTCACATTTTGATCCATATAGCCAACTGAAACCTTTCTGTTCCACTCTATGGTTCCTTGATCTGGCAATATTTCATTGGTAATCAGCTTTAGGAAGGTAGTCTTTCCCTCTCCATTAGCACCAACTAGACCAATATGCTCTCCATTTAATAAATTAAAAGACACATCATTAAAAATCTGTTTATCCCCAAACCCCTGTGACATGTTAGTCACTTTCAAAATACTCATTTGTTAATTCCCCTCTTTTATTTAATTTCTAACTATTGCTATTTCCCATTGCTTCAAGAGAAAAGCATTCGTAACAATCATCTATTTTAGCTTAGCATGTTCTAAATCAAAACTACAAGTTCATAAACATTTCTGTAAAGATCTCTATCAAAAAAGCAGGTGATACAACCTATAACCTAAGTCATATTACCTGCTTATAATCACGGGGAATATACTTCCCTATTTTTATACAATCTCAATATTCTTCTTATACTAGCCTCGCTTAAATAAAAGGCAGTAGATAATTCCTTTACAGAAGTTCCCTCTTTATATTTGCATATAATCTTTCTATTTCTAATATCCAACTCCTTCAAGGCTCCACTGTTCTCTCCCCAAGTCTTTTTATTTTCATCTTTTCTTGGGATATATAGATATTCTCCATCTATATATTCCTGAACTATTTTCAATATTTTCTCCGGAAGAATATCTTGCGCTTTTTCATATCTCATAAATCATTGCTCCTTTATCTACACTTATTTTGTAAATAAGGCACAACGATTAATAAAACATATATATCAAATTAATCTTTTAAATCAGCTCTGAACAACTTGTTTCATGTCTTACAATCGTTGTGCAGAGCTAACTACAGCGCAGTTATTTTCAATCACTTTCAATCACCTCATTATAAATTACAATAACCTATAAGTAAGATTATACCTCAATTCAATTAACTTATAAAGTTAAATTCATCATAGAACTGTCTTCAATTTATATATTATTTTATTTTTATGTCTATAATCACAATGTTATTGTTCATAAAATAAAGGTTAAGAATACTTTTATGCTTCTCAACCTTATAATTAGCTGTTTTAACTCTAAATCTTTGTTAAGATTATTTTATTTAGTTTTTCAGCAGATCAATTCTACCTATATTATCATTATAAAACAAAATATGTATTAATTTTACGATCTCTTATTGACCTTTAATATATTCACCCTTTATAAATTAGATATATTTTCTAAAATATAATATTACATTAAGATATTCTACCTTTATACTCACCATTAATTTTAAATATATTTACACCATACATATTTGAATATGCTTTCTCACTACCTTCTGGCATTAGCTTTAATTGGATGCTTAAGTCACAATTAGCATTTTCAATTAATGTCATATCTTTTTCTATTTTTAAAGGCTCTACATTAATATTCTTTCCATCAGCAACATCAAGCTCTAACCTAGTCATCTTCAACATTTTATCTAATTTTGATTTATCTTCAGCTGTAATAGGTATTAACTCACTATAATCATCATTATCACTAACTATTCTATCATCAATATTTTTTCCAGCAAAAAAATCTTTTAATAATTGAACTGCAAAATCCACCTCTGAATAATCACCTTTTTTATAGTTAATTCCTTCTTCAACATCAACTATTACTGTATAATCTTCTAAATCAGCTACATTGCCTTTTGCATTAGATGAACTATCCTGTGTTTTACTATCTCCTACAGCTTTATCATTATCTGATTTACTATCCTTAGAACCATCCTTCTCTGAAGAATTATCCTTTTTATCCTCTACTTTAGGTTTATTATCACTCTTTTGATCTTTCTCTGTTTTACCACATGCTATTAGACTTGTTGATAAAATACAAATAGACATAATTAGCAATAAAAATTTCTTTTTCATCATGCATCCTCCTTTTTCCTGTCTAGTTAATTATATCATTATTATATAAATTTTGTATATATTGATTTTTTCATTTATATATTTAAATTAATATTAAATCCAGTTTGTTGGTTTCACTTTATTTCTCTATGCAACTATACTCTAATTATTTTTATTCGCTTATTTATACAAAAGCATATTAACTCATAACCTAAAAGGTCCGGTATATAGTAAATATGACAAAAAATATTAAAGATTGTTACATGATAACAAAAAGCTCCAAGCCTTAATATTATAAAGGCTTGAAGCTACTTCTTATTAATTATCTAATAGTTGTCATTATACTATTTTAGTTGTCCATTCCTCACAACCATTTCCACAATAATATGTCTTTATGTTTTTAGGAGTTCTACTGGCTACGATTACCACTTATTTCAACTAGATATATAATGTTTTTATTATAGCTAAAGGATGATTTATTTTATGAAGCAAATAAAAAGATTTATTATTATAGCTTTGTTATTACCTATATCACTAACACTATACCGCTTTACTCCTACTAGAATTACTCCAAAAGAAGAGCTATCCGAAGATGATATAAAAATAAAAGTTCACCTACAGGTAACAACAAACCCTCTTTATTAACTGAAAGAAGATAAAAATAAACAGAGTTAGCATTTCACTAACTCTTATATTTTATTCAATCTTTGTAGTCAAATCCTCACTACAAATTCCATAACTTATCTTAAAGTATTTGACTTACAAAAATAAATATGTACTATTTTAAAAACTAATATTATGAGGTGAATGTTGAAAATGATTTATTAATCTTATTTAAGCAAAATTTATATAACTAAGCATAAAATCAAAGCATATTTTAAAATATATTTATTTAAGTTGCTTTTTTATATAATATAATTTGGTTTTGAATAGAATTTTATTTATTATAAATCATTAGCTATGGTGTTAAATCTTAATTTAACTTTTTCTTATTTCGTAGCATTTGATATCATCTGACATGCTAAGCCATCTCTTGTCATCATATTCCACAATATGATGTTATCTCGCTTTGACATCAATCTTTATTAAGCATATACTAATAATACAAGTTGGCTAAGCCAATATGTAAACTTAATACCGCGGGATGGAGCAGTTGGTAGCTCGTTGGGCTCATAACCCAAAGGTCGTAGGTTCAAGTCCTGCTCCCGCAACCAAAACCTTACTCTTACTGTAAGGTTTTTTTATTGTTTAAAAGCTTCTGAATCATTTGTTAATCCTCTCTCAAAATTTTATTTAAATCATGTTAATTAATTGAAAGATAACAGAGCTAATTTACTCATCCTATGTTATACTTTCATTTAGATCATTATGAAAGAAGGTAAATATTTAATGAATTATAAAACTTTTGAAAATAAATTTGATGTTAAAGAACACATTGCTTATGCCACTGTTTTAAAGAAAGATGGAAGTGAATTAGTTTTCCAAATAGATGCTGACGATGTTGAAAGAATAAAATCTATGGGAACTTGGTTTGCTGAATGGAATAAAGACTTTAATGCTTATACAATTCAAAATATAAGCAAATCAAAAGGAACTAAGCATTTAAAACAAAGTCTTCAAACAGTTATTTTAAATGCTAATCCAAAAGCTCCTGTTAAACATATTAATGGAAATATGCTAGATAACAGAAAATCTAATTTAGAAATAGTCCCAAGTGCTCAGAAAAATCAATATGAAAAAGTTGATGATAACACCATTGCTATCATCCTAACTAATAAATACGGCACTCCACATGCTAGGGCATTAATTTCTTCTGAAGATTTAAATACTGTTATAACTGACGAGTTTAGCTGGGTTCAATATAAGAAGAATGGAGTTATCATGGTTATCGCAAATACTCCACAGGGTAGAATTCATTTAGATAAACTTATAATGAATCCTACTGAATCTGAAATTGTACATCACATAAACTTAAACCCTCTGGATTGTAGACGTAGCAACTTAGAAAACAAAGTAATCGAATAAATATCCTAAAGAAAGCCTAGTGATGTAACACTAAGCTTTTCTTATTTATCATATATCAAATTTTTATAAGCATCTTATTTTTTATTATTTAATAGTTCGATTATCTTATCTACCCATTCATGTTCCCTAATTTGCTCACCTACAAGTAACACCAGTAACTAAGTCTATTAATCTCATTTGCTTGAGGTACGGTTCACTCTTTATAATCCTAAATCCAATAGTACTAAAACAAGCTATTATACTATTTTAGTTGTCCAATCCTCACAATTCCAAATTTCTGTAACTACATCTCTATAGAATTCTGGTTCGTGGGATACTAATAAAATTGATCCTTTGTATTCCTTTAATGCTCTTTTTAATTCATCCTTTGCATCTACATCTAAATGGTTTGTAGGTTCGTCTAGGATTAATATATTTGTTTCTGTATTTAAAATCTTACATAATCTTACCTTGGCAGCTTCTCCACCTGATAAAACCATAATCTTTGATTCTAATTGCTTTGTTGTTAAACCACATTTAGCAAGTGCTGCTCTTATCTCGTATTGTGTTTTACTTGGAAACTCTTGCCACACTTCTTCTATACAAGTATTTGTATTTCCCGATCTATCTTCTTGCTCAAAGTAACCTATATGTTGATAGTCTCCTCTATGAACTTTTCCTGATAGTGGCTGTTGTATTCCTAGTAAGCTTTTAAGTAATGTTGATTTACCAAGTCCATTTGCTCCAACTAAAGCTATTTTTTGTCCTCTCTCCATTAATAAGTTTAATGGCTTAGTTAGTGGCGAATCATATCCTATAACTAAATCTTCAGTTTCAAATATTGTTTTTCCAGCTGTTCTTGCTATTTTAAAGTTAAACTCTGGCTTTGGTTTTTCCTTTGAAAGTTCTATTACTTCCATTTTATCAAGTTTCTTTTGTCTTGATTTAGCCATATTAGCAGTAGCAACATTTGCTTTATTTCTTGCAACGAAATCTTCCAATCTAGCTATTTCCTTTTGTTGCTTTTCATAAGCTTGCTCTAATCTCTTTTTGTTTTCTTCATATAATCTCTTAAATTCATAATAATCTCCAACATACCTTGTTAACTTTCTTTCTTCAACATGATAAATTAAGTTAACTACTGAATTTAAAAATGGTATATCGTGAGAAATTAATATAAATGCATTTTCATAATTATTTAAATATCTCTTAAGCCATTCTATATGTTCTTCATCTAAATAGTTAGTAGGCTCATCTAAAAGTAGTATATCTGGATTTTGAAGTAATAACTTTCCAAGTAGTATCTTTGTTCTTTGTCCACCTGATAAATCATCAACATCTTTATCTAAACCTAAATCTAAAAGTCCAAGACCTTTAGCCACTTCTTCTACCTTTGCATCTATTACATAAAAACCATTATGATCTAATAAATCTTGAATAACTGCTGTTCTTTCAAGCATTTTTTCTAGTTCTTCTGGAGTACAATCTCCCATTTTTTCATAAAGAGAGTTCATTTCTGTTTCTAAATCAAATAAATACTTAAAAGCATCTCTTAAAGCATCTCTTATACTTTGTCCTTTTACTAAAGCTGCATGTTGATCCATATAGCCAACTCTAACATTATTAGACCAAATAACCTTTCCTTCATCCGGCATAAGCTTATCTGTTACTATATTCATAAATGTTGACTTACCTTCACCATTTGCTCCAATAAGACCAACGTGTTCCCCCTTTAATAATCTAAAGGATACATCTTCAAAAATAGCTCTATCTCCAAAGCCATGACTCATATCTTTAACTGTTAAAACGCTCATTTTTATCCTCCTGGTTGTTGTTTTAATTCTAAATTTACCTATTTCAAATTTAATTTTATTATCTTTAAATAAATATATAATCTTTATTTAAACTTACATACAAAAATAAGATGTGACACCAATCACACCTTATTTATTATAAACTATAATTCTACAAAATAAATAGATTTTTTTTAACAATTTTAGTATTCATATTCTTTTATATCTTCGCAGATAGATATTTTAAGAGGATTATTTTCAACAAGCTTTTTATAAGAACATAAAAAGTCATTTAATTCTAAGTCAGTTAAATCAATTTTACCTGAGCTTTTTAAAATTACATTAATATCTTCTGTTAAGATACTTACATCATTTTTTTCATTTTTAATAAAATAACTATTTACAGTACTAACTTTTAGTCTATCCTTATACTTCTCTTGAAAGCTCATAGTTTTTCTTGTCTTTTCAAAATCACCTGCTCCTGGAATAATATTATTAAGACCTAATGACTTTACCTGCTCTTCAATAGATGAAGCATCAAATCCGTATCTTTCCATAAGCTTTGTTTGCATTTTCAAGAACTTATCTTGAGATATGTTATTTTCCTCCATATAAGCCATAATCTTTTTTGTAAAATCGGCCATATTTAATTTTCCAGAAGACATATCATAATAAAGAGAATACATATATGATTCAAATTTATCTATATCTTTATCATTTACTCTATTTTTTAATTCATTAAAATCTATAACTCTGTCCATAAAATAATCAACTCCTATACCTTTAGTAGATGTTATTAATATTATACTCCCATTATAAGTTTTATTCTATTAGGTTAATACAATATTAATATTTTTTTAAGAACAATTAAATATAGTATATCCTTTTACTATTGTATTATAGATTTCATATAAATGTTATATATCTTATAATTAATTTGCAGCTTTAACAGCATTCCAAACTTCTTCGTATAATCTTAATTGATCTTGTGGTAAATACCTATAAACTTCACATCTATCCATAACTTCTTTTGGCATATAAGCACCTTTATTATTTTTAACTTCTTCTGATTGCTCCTCCATAGCTAGCTTATTTGGAGTTGTATAACCTATCTCCTCTGCTATTTTATAAGCATTATCTTTTTTACTTACAAAGTTTATAAATTCCTCAGCTGTTGCTTTATCACTTGCATTAGTTGGAATTGCCCATGAATCTAACCAGTAATTAGCTCCTTCTTTCGGAATTACATACTCTAAATTTTCATTTTCATCGGCTAAAGTTAACCCTTCTCCAGACCATATCATAGCAATGGATGCTTCTCCCGAAGTCATCAAATCTTTAACCTCGTCAGCTCCATACTTTAATACTAATGGTTTTTGTTTTATTAGTAAATTTTTAGCTTCTTCAAGTTCTTTTTCATTAGTTGTATTTAGTGAGTATCCTAACTTTTTAAGTGCCATCCCTATAGCATCTCTTTGAGCATCTAATACAAATATTTGCTTCTTATATTTTTCATTCCACATTATATCCCAGCTATCAACTGTTTCATTAACTAAATCTTTATTATATATTATTCCTATTGTTCCATTCATATATGGTACAGTATATTCATTATTAGGATCATAAGCTTGTCCCATATCATTTTCATTCATTTCCTTTAAATTTGGAATTTTTTCTTTATCTATTTTTTGAAGCAATCCTTCTTGGATCATTCTATCTGCCATATAATCTGCAACTAAAATTGCATCCCATTTTGTTTTTCCTGAAGATACTTCTATATACATAGTCTCCATATCATCAAAAGTTTTATAATTTACTTTTACATTGTACTTATCTTCAAACTCTTCAATTACTCCTTCTGCTATATTTTCTCCATAGTTTAAGACATTTATAGTTTTTTTATTACTTTTTTGACATCCTGCAAATAAAGTAACAGTTAAAATCATACTGCATATTAAAGCAGATATTTTTATAGATTTTTTCATTAATTTATCTTCCTTTCTATCTTTATATAATAATCATTATTTAGCAATAATAATTATATAATTAATTTTACTAATTGCAAGTAAAAAATCTCCAAGTCACTATTTATATATTATTAAAAATAATATTATTATATATCTTTTTTATACTCTAATAATAAAAAAATATTAACCACTTAATAAATGGTTAATATTTAAATAGTACTATACTTCTATTAATTTTGCTGTAACACCCTCAATTGCATTTAATTCTTCCATAAGCTTATTGATTTCTTCTTTTTCATCATGAATTAAATTTAATATTACAAGACCTGAGTTAGCACAAGATGTCTTGCTTGCTTCATGTAAACCTAACCTAGTTTGGATTATACATCCGTATCTTGTTAAAACCTCTTGAACTGTTGGTGCAATTGATACTCTAGGTTCTATTTTTATTGCCATAATAGTAAACATAATCCTACCTCCGTAAACTTTATCACCTTCTATATTATCCTACTTAACCTCTATTTATTCAATAATTATGAAATTAGTAATTTATGAATTTATATTTAATTACATATTGAAATAAGAACATTTGTTCTGTATAATTATTTTAAATACTTTATAAAAAAGCTCACCTATGTAAGTTTTGCTTATTCCGTCGCTTTGCTCCAAGTCATCGCAAAATTACATAGGTGAACTTCAAAACTGAAGGATGGAAATTATAAAAAGTTATTCAGAGGGTAAGCTTTTTATAATTTCCTCTAAAAAATAAAGAAAGGTGATCTCTTTGAATATAGACGAAAAGCTTAATATTCTTTCAGCTGCTGCTAAATATGATGTGTCCTGTTCTTCTTCTGGATCTAAAAGAAAAAATTCTAATAATGGGTTAGGAAATGCTTCAAATAGCGGTATTTGTCATAGCTTTACTGCTGATGGACGATGTATATCTCTTCTTAAGATACTTTTAACCAACTATTGTATATATAACTGTAAATATTGTGTTAATGCTTATAGCAAAGATGTTCCTAGGGCAATGTTTACTCCTGATGAAGTAGTCTCATTAACTATTAACTTCTATAAACGTAATTTTATTGAAGGATTATTTTTAAGTTCTGCTATCTTTAAAAATCCTAACTATACTATGGAGCTACTTTTAATGGTAGTAAAAAAACTTAGAACTGAAGAAAGATTTAATGGCTATATTCATTTAAAGGCTATACCTGGAGCTGATGAATCATTAATAAAGGAAGCTGGAAAATATGTTGATAGAATGAGTGTTAACATAGAATTGCCATCAGCATCTAGCTTAAAACTTCTCGCTCCACAAAAAAGCAAAGAAAATATCTTAGCTCCAATGGGTATTATAAAAAATTCAATAATAGAAAATAAAGATTTAAAGAAGAACATAAAATCAGCACCATTATTTGTACCTGGTGGCCAAAGCACACAACTTATTGTTGGTGCAACTCCTGAAAGTGATTATAAAATATTAAATTTATCAGAAAATTTGTATAATAGATACAATTTAAAAAGAGTCTATTATTCTGCTTATGTTCCTGTAGTAAGAAATGAAAAAGCCCTTCCTGATATTACTCATCCACCATTAGTTAGGGAACATAGATTATATCAAGCAGATTGGCTATTAAGGTTTTATGGATTTAAAGCAAAGGAGCTTTTGAAAAACGAAAATGATAACTTTGATTTAAATTTTGACCCTAAAACTTCTTGGGCATTAAATAATATAGAAAATTTTCCAGTAGAAATAAATAAAGCATCCTATGATACCCTTCTTAGAATTCCAGGAATAGGTGTACGTTCAGCTAGAAGAATATTAATTACAAGAAAAGTTCATTCTTTAACCTTTGAAGATTTAAGAAAGCTTGGAATAGTTTTAAAAAGAGCTAAATATTTTATAACCTGCAAAGGTAAGTATTATGGAGATGTATCCTTTGATGAAGAAAAAATTAGAACTAGATTACTTTATATGGATAAACCTAAAGTAGAAAATGAAACTTCTGAGCAACTTTCTTTTTTTGATAATATATATCCTTCTTCATCTAATGGGATTTTATTACCTGAACCAAAAAAGATAATTATGCCAACAGATACTATAACCTCTCTAACTGGAGAATTTTAAAGGTGGTGTTTTCTTGCTTAAATTAGTATATGAAGATTCCTTTGAGGGTTTTCTAACTGCAATTTATGATAGCTTTTACTCAAAAAAGCAAATAACAGCAATTTGTACTCAAGACCAATTAGATATCGATCTTTTATCTGAAATTAAATATGTTGATGTTGATTTTGAGAAATTCAGTAAGGTGAAAATTTCAATAGTTACAAAAATTGACCCTTTAGCTTTAAATAAAATTTACAAACTATATTTATCTAACTATAAAGATAAAGGAATTCTTTGTTATAGATATTTAAAAATTGCTTTTAAACTAGGTAGTAATATTCATAAATATCTACACTTAGATGAAGTAAAAGAGTTAGATTTAATCGAAAGACGTATTTCCATAGAGGCACATAGATTTGAAGGTTTTGTAAGATTTAAATATATAAATAATAATTTTTTATACTCATCTATAGAGCCTGATAATAATATATTAGAAATTATTTCACCTCACTTTCAAAGAAGGTTTAGTAATGAATACTGGATAATACATGACATAAAAAGAGAGATTGCTTCAGTTTATAATAAAATTTCCTGGGAAATCAAAGAAATGGATAATGAAATTTATAATACATTTAAAAATTATAATGATGATTTTCAAAATCTATGGAAAGGATATTTTAAATCTACAACAATAAAAGAAAGAATAAATCCCAAGCTTCAAAAAAGACAAATGCCAAAAAGGTATTGGGATAACTTGTCTGAAATAGATTCTAATAAATAAGATGATAAGTATAAACTTACCATCTTATTTATTATTTAAACTAAATTTAATTTAAAGCTATATAGTTGCAATAGCTTCTATTTCTATTACGCAGTCTTTAGGTAGTCTTGCTACTTCAACACAACTTCTTGCTGGTGGATTCTCTTTAAAATACTCTCCATAAACTTCATTTACTTGTCCAAAATCATTCATATCTTTTATGAAAACTACTACTTTTATTGCTTTATCTAAGCTACTTCCTGCTGCTTCTAAAACTCCCTTTACATTTTCTAAAGATTGTCTTGTAGCTGCTTTTATTTCTGTTACTAATTCTCCTGTAGCTGGATTAACTGGAATTTGCCCTGAAGTAAATACCATATCCCCTATCTTAATTCCTTGTGAGTATGGTCCTATTGCTGAAGGTGCATTATTTGTTGAAATAATCTCTTTTTGCATTTTACTACACGTCCTTTCATATTATTTGTATATAAAAATTTAAAAAACTAATACTAATTGTGAGCTCATCAAACTCATAAAGGATATTTAAAACTAATTTCGGCATCTCCATGAAGTTTTAAATATCCTCTTAATTTAAATATACCTTTTTTTTCCTTAAATTTCAATACAAAATCTCATTAATAGATTTATTTAAATATTTATAAGTTTATTAATTTATTGAATAGTGGTATAATTAGTACACTATAGAGGCCACAAAGGAGGTAATAATATATGAAGAAGAATATTAATATTGACTGGAATAATCTTGGTTTTAATTATATTAAAACTGATTATAGATATGTATCTGTTTGGAAAGATGGTCAATGGGATGATGGTAAATTAACAGAGGATAATATGCTAAAGATAAGTGAGGCTTCTACCGCTTTACATTATGGTCAACAATGCTTTGAAGGCTTAAAGGCTTATAGAAGAAAAGATGGGAAAATTCAATTATTTAGAATAGATAGAAATGCCCATAGGATGAATGAAAGTAACGCTAAGCTACTTATGCCTGAAATACCTGTTGAAAAATTTATAGATGCTTGTATGCAAGTAGTTAAAGCAAATGAACATTACGTTCCTCCATATGGAACTGGAGCTACGCTTTATTTAAGACCATTTGTGATTGGTGTTGGAGATAACATAGGAGTTAAACCTGCCCCTGAATATATTTTTTCTGTATTTGCGGTTCCTGTTGGACCTTATTTTAAGGAAGGACTAGCCCCTTGTAACTTTATGATAGCTGATTATGATAGAGCAGCTCCTTATGGAACTGGGGGGCAAAAGGTTGGTGGAAATTATGCTGCCTCATTACAAGCTCATAAAATTGCTGTTGATAGAGGATTTGCTGATTGTATCTATTTAGATCCTGCTACACATAAAAAAATTGAGGAAGTTGGAGCTGCTAATTTCTTTGGAATAACAAAAAATAATGAATTTGTTACACCAAAATCTCCATCAATTCTTCCTAGTATAACTAAATATTCTCTTATGGAAATAGCTAAGGAATACTTGAATATGCCTGTATACGAAAGAGATGTTTATGTAGATGATCTAGATCAATTTAAAGAAGCTGGCGCTTGTGGTACGGCTGCCGTTATAACTCCAATTGGAGGAATAGAATATAAAGATAAACTTCACGTATTTCATAGTGAAACTGAAGTTGGTCCTGTTACAAAAGAACTTTATAGAATTCTTTGTGGAATTCAATTTGGTGATGTTGAAGCTCCTAATGGATGGATTTTTGAAGTTTAGTTTGTAAAAAATGGCTAGGTATTTAGTTTTATACCTAGCCATTTTTATATGTATTTTTAATTTATAGTTATTATGTATTTTAATTTATTATGTCATAAATATTAAATTAAATATTTACTTTTTATCACTATTTCCACTTGTAATATAATAGTATGGTAATGCTAAAAATAGCACTCCACCAATAAAGTTTCCTAATGATACTAGAATTATATTATATGCATATCCACCTAAAGTTATTGTTGATGGATCTATTAAATATCCCATAGCTAAAAATCCCATATTAGCTACACTATGCTCAAATCCTGCTGTTATAAATGTAAATAAGCACCAAAATATCATTAATATTTTAGCTGTTTCTTCTTTTAATTTATAGCACATCCAAACAGCTAGACAAACTAGTATATTACATAATATACCTCTTAATAAAAGCTGACCTGCTGGAGTACTTACTTTAGCATATGCATTATTTACTATAAACTCTCCAATATACTCACTTTTTCCTGATGTTAAGCCAGCTTGTACAAATAGTATTGCTCCTAGAACACCGCCAAGTATATTTCCAATCCAACTTGCAAACCATATTTTAACGGCATCTACCCATGTTACTGTTTTCTCTAAAGCTCCCATTGTCATTATCATGGCATTACTTGTAAATAAGTCTCCTCCAGCCATTAATACTAAACTAAGTGCTACTCCAAAAGATGCTCCCATTAAAATTTTATATGTTTCTATACCGTTATGATGCATTATTCCGCCTATGGTATAAATAAGCATAATTCCTAAGCTTACAAATAAACTTCCAAGCATTGAACTCACTAAGTATCTTCCTTTACTTCTTCTTAGTAATGTGCTTTTAACTTCCGCTGAATGGGCTAAGTTATGAATTTCTTTACTGTACATGATACACCCCACATTATTGTTATTTTTTTAACAAGTAATAACACAATAACTTGAATTTTTACTTACAGTAAAATATTTTACAACGAAAAACAAAGTTTTGCAACGAAAACTTTGTTTTTGTTTTTTATTTTATTTAAGATCTTTTTTTATTTTATTTATGTAATAACCTCTTATTTCTTTATATTCTAAAAGAGATTTTCTACTCATTGTAATATTTATACCATTTTCCTCCATATAAGCTTTCCATGAATTACTTTCTCCAAAAATATCTTTTTTAATATGATTACCCGGAAGCATAAGTAATGGAGCTAACATTATTTTTTTTATATTATCTTTCAATAATTCATTTATAATATCTTCTTTTTTTACTTCACCCTCTAATGTTCCTATATAAATATTTTTATAAACATTTTCTATAAATACTTTTCTTAGAGTCTCATATGCTTCTGTATTGATAGTTTTAGAACCATGTCCAACAAGAACTATATTTTCATTTTTTAATAAATCCTTTTCCATAGTCTTAACTATTAAATTGCATGATTCCTTAAAATCATCTTCTTTATTACTTATAAGAACATTTCCTAAGATAATTTTTGAAAATGAATAATTATATTCCTTTATTGTTTTTTCTATATTTAAATATTCACTTCCCTCAATTACATGAAGTGGCTGTATATATACTTCCTTATATCTGTCATTACTTAAATTGAATAGTACTTCTTCTAATCTAGGAATTACTTTTCCATATTTATTAAGTAATAAATTAGATAATACACTTGAAGTAAAAGCCTTACATACATGATATTTATCCTTTAGCTCTTTTCTTATTTCATCTTCAAATGATTCTAATTCCTTTACTCCTTCTAAATTAGCTGTTCCAAAAGAAACAAGAATTATTGCTTTTGACATATGCACCTCTCTATTCTATATTAAAATTTCTAAATACATTTAAAAACTTATTTATATGCTCCTCTGTATGAACTGTACTTAAAAATAAAGCTTCATACTGTGATGGTGGTATATTTATTCCATTTAATATCATATGTTTAAAATACTTTATAAAAATTTCAGAATTACATGTTTTAACATCTTCATAAGTTTTCACATCTTTTAAATCTGTGAAAAATATAGTAAACATTCCCCCATATCTGTTTATAGTTAGCGGAATACCTTTTTCATTTGATATTTCTTTTAAGCCCTCTCCTAACATCTTACCTAGATTATCTATTTTTTCATAATACTCATCTTTATTCTTTTTCAACTTATTTAAAGTTGCAAGCCCAGCTGCCATAACAATAGGATTTCCAGACATAGTTCCAGCTTGATATACTTCTCCAACTGGGGCTAAGCATTCCATTATTTCTTTTTTCCCACCATATGCTCCAGAAGGAAGTCCCCCTCCTATTATCTTTGCATATGTTACTAAATCAGGCTTTGCACTAAATAATTTTTGTGCTCCGTCAAAAGATACTCTAAAGCCACTCATAACTTCATCAAATATTAATAGAGCACCATATTTATCACAAAGCTCTCTTAAAATATTCATAAAGTCTTCTTCTGCCTTTATAACTCCCATATTTCCTGCAACTGGCTCTATTATGACTCCTGCAATGTCATCTCCATATTTCTCAAATAAGGATTTAACACTTTCTTTATCATTATATATTCCTATAAGTGTATTTTTTATACTATCAGCTGGTACACCTAGAGATCCTGGAATTCCATTTGTTAATACACCCGATCCCGCTTCAACTAAAAACCCATCAAAGTGTCCATGATAGCAACCTGCAAACTTTATTATTTTATTCTTTTTTGTATATCCTCTTGCTAGTTTTATTGCACTCATAGTAGCTTCTGTACCAGAGTTTACCATTCTTATCATTTCTATATTTTCTAAGTTTTTGCATAAAAATTTAGACATTATTAGCTCTAATTCTGTTGGAGCTCCAAATGCTATTGCACTTTCAGAAGTTTCCTTAATACACTTTACTACATCTTCATCGCAATGTCCTAATATCATAGGTCCCCAAGCTAATACGAAATCTATATACTCATTGCCCTCTTCATCTATTATTATTGCCCCTTTTCCACTTTTTATAATAGGAGGTGTCATTGTAGTGTTTTTATAAGCTCTAACTGGAGAATTAACTCCTCCTGGCATATATTTTTTTGATTCGTGAAAGATAACTTGATTTCTCATAACCTTAATCCTCCTTTAACCACTTTGCAGCTTCTAATGCATAATAAGTTATTATCATATCTGCACCAGCTCTTTTCATTGAAAGTAACATTTCTAAAGCTACTCTCTTTTCATCTATAAGTCCAGCCTCTGATGCTGCCTTTACCATTGCAAATTCACCACTAACATTATAAGCACAAATTGGTACATTTATTTTATCTTTTGCTCTTCTTATAATATCTAAATACGACATTGCTGGTTTAACCATAATTATATCTGCACCTTCGTTTATATCCCATTCTATTTCTCTTAGTGCTTCTTCTGAATTAGCAGGATCCATTTGATAAGTTTTTCTATCTCCAAATTGAGGTGCTGAATGAGCTGCTTCTCTAAAAGGTCCATAAAAAGCTGATGAATACTTAGCTGCATAACTCATTATAGCCACATTTTTATATCCATTTTCATCTAAAACTTTTCTCATTAAGGCAACCCTTCCATCCATCATATCTGATGGTGCAACCATATGAGCTCCTGCCTTTGCATGAGATAAAGCTATTTTACCTAGTATTTCTAATGTCTTATCATTATCTACTTCATTACCATTTAAAATTCCACAATGCCCATGACTAGTATATTGACACATACAGATATCTGTAATTACGTATAAGCTCTCTGAAATTTCTCTTATTTTTTTTACTGCTTGTTGTACTATTCCATTATCACTAAAGCTTTCTGATCCATATTCATCTTTGTGATTTGGTAATCCGAATATAATTACACTCTTTATATTAAGAGCCTCAACTTCTTCTATTATTTCCTGTAATCTATCTATAGACCAATGATAGTTACCTTTCATTGATGTAATTTCTTCTTTTATATTTTTTCCTTCAACAACAAAAATAGGGAATATAAAATCATTTGCTGTTAATTTATTTTCTCTTACCAAATCCCTAATTGCTGCATTTGCTCTTAATCTTCTTCCCCTTTTAATCATCTTACTTATCCTTTCTTTCCTTATAATTACTATATATCTCTATTATTTCATTTAAAAAGCCATCCTCTGAATGCTTTTTACACATATGACTTTTTATATTATTTGACTCTAAAGCTTTATATGTTTGAGGACCTATTGCGATATTAAATTTATCTTTAATATTATCTACACTAAGCATATTTATCATATTATTTACAGTGCTAGGGCTAGTATATAATATAAAATCTACTTCCTCAAAGACTCTTTTATTTTTTATATCTCCACAAAGTGTATTATATGTATGAACTCTATCAACATATAATCCTAGCTTTTCAATTGCTTCTCTTAAATATTCCCTACTTCCAGAAGAGCAAGGTATTAATACACTTTCTCCATTAACTAGATGTGGTGAAAGCTCATTAAATAAACCTTCTCCAACAAACTCTCTTCCCATTATAAAGGCTTGAATTCCTCTTTCTTCTAAAGCTTTTTTAGTTGCTTTACCAATAACTGAAAATTTAGCTTTAATACTTCTTATATCTATTTTATTTTCTACTAAATAATCAAAGAACATATTAACACCATTTACTGAAGTTAATATTATATGGTTGTATTCACTTAGTTTATCCTTAATAGAATTCAAATTTTCTTTAGTTTCTTTTATTTTTATAGAATTTATTTCAGTTACTTCTGCTCCTAAATCCCTTAACTTCCTCTTTAAATTAGACGACTGTTCCCTTGATCTTGTTACACATATATTTAATCCAAAAAGTGGCTTTTTCTCATACCAATTAAGCTTATCATTTAACTCTACAACATCTCCCATAACAATTATACATGGTGATTGTAGTTTAGCTTCAGAAACTTTTTGCTCTATATCTTGTAAAGTTCCAACTACTTTCTTTTGCTTTGAAGAAGTTCCTCTCATTATTACTGCTACTTTGGTACTTTTATCTTTGCCGTTACTTAATAAATTTTCTATTATACCTTTAAGATTGTTTAATCCCATCATAAAAACTAAAGTGCCTTTTTCTTTAGATATGGCTTCCCAATTTATATTTAGTGTCCCAGCGGTCATACCTGTAACGATATGAAAGCTTTGTGCCATTTCTCTTTGTGTTATTGGAATACCTGCATAATTTAATACTGCTATAGGTGAAGTAACTCCTGGAACAACTTCAAATTCTATATTTTCTTCAATTAAGGAAAGAACCTCTTCTCCACCTCTTCCAAAAACATAAGGATCTCCCCCTTTAATTCTTCCAACAGTATGCCCTTCTTTTGCAAGCCTTATTAAAGTTTTATTTATTTCCTCTTGAGTTTTATAATGGCATCCTGGCTCCTTACCACAATAATAAATTTCACAATCCTCTTTTAAATAATTTAATATATTATTTGAAACTAATCTATCATATAAAATAGCTGTACAATTTTTTAAAATTTCAACAGCTTTTAAAGTTAATAATTCCTCATCCCCTGGTCCAGTACCAATTATATAAACCTTGTTCATTTTTATTATCCTTTCAAAATTTTTTCGGCAAGCTTTAAACCTAGTTCTATATTTGTATCCTTATTACCAAGTATATCTTTTTTTACTATTTTTCCACCTACATCAAAGGTTCCTATCATATATAAATCATTGCCTTTTATTTCTGAATAGACTCCTATTACACTATGACATCCACCATTTAATCTTCTCATAAAACTTCTTTCAGCTTCTACTGAAGTTCTAACTTCCTTATTGTCCAATCCCTTTAAATACATATTGTATTCACCATTTTTTAATGCTTCTATACCTAAAGCACCTTGCCCTATTGCTGGTAAAAATATTTTAGAATCAAAATAATCAGTTATTATATCTTCTAAGTTTAGTCTCTTTATTCCAGCAGCTGCTAAAATTATTCCATCCATATTTTCTTTTTTCATTCTTTCTAATCTTGTTTGTACATTTCCTCTTATTGGAACTATATTTAAGTCTTTTCTTAACTCCCTTAACATTGCCGCTCTTCTTATACTACTTGTTCCTATAATTGCTCCTTCTTTTAAATCTTCAAAATGAACTCCATTACTTGATACAAATACGTCTCTAATATCATCCCTTTCAGGAGTTGCTACTAATTCAAAATCTTTAGGCAATTCAAAAGGCACGTCCTTCATACTATGTACAGCAGCATGAGCCTCTTTATTTAAAAGTGCATATTCTATTTCTTTAACAAATAAACCCTTACCACCTATTTTATCTAATGTTACATCAAGCCTTTTATCCCCTTCTGTAACTACTAATAATTTTTTAGAATCTATGTTATATTTCTCCTTAATAAGTTTAATTATCTTATCTGTCTGAACTTGCGCTAATTTACTTTTCCTAGTTGCAATAATTAAATCCATAAAATATCTCCTATAAATATTAATTAATATATTTTACTTACTATTTCTTTTCCAAAAAATAATTCTATTACTAGTTTGTCTTTTCCTTTTTCATAAATATATTTGAAATCTTCACTACATACAAACTCTATAATTTTATTTTTATTTTCTAGTACAAATTTCGCCTTTTCTCTAATAGTAGTCGAATATCCTATAAAATTATCATACTCTTTTAATACATCAAAAACCTTATTAGCTATCATTATTGATCCCTTTGGATTTCCATGTTTAGTGTTTACTGCAAAACTTATATTATCTAATTCTCTTTGTACAGGTGCTACTGCCATACCGCTTAAATAGTCAGCTGCAAATATATATATTTTAAATTCTTCATCACAGTCTTTTTTTATTTCTAAATTTTTATTATAGTCATCAGTTGCTATTATTATTAAATGTTTATCTCTTAAAAAATCTTTGTTATAACTTCCTTTAATAAGATTAATATTTTTCAGTCTATAAAATTCTTCTATAAAATCTAAAGATAATACTTCAACTATACATCCCTTTAATGCAAAGTTTTTGCCTTTTATATAGCCTACTTTTCCTCCTCCTATTATTCCAACCCTTAGCTTTTGTGACATCACAGAAAGGAATGTATATTCTAAACCTTCTTCAAGAATATCTTTTCTAATATCTTTATACATTCTTCTCCTTGCCCCTTTAACCTTTCTTCTTTTAAAACCTCGATTGCTTTATTAACATAATAATCTGATGTACTTTTTATAAGCTTTTCTGCAATTTCTATATCTCGTTTATCTTTACACTTATTTTTTAAGGTTGTTTGTCTTTCTTCTATAACTTTAAAACTGTTGCTTTTCATTTCCTGTATAATATATGATACGTCTCTTATATCCTGCCAATTAAAATAATTCTCTATATGATCATTTATTATGTTTTTAAACTCAATCATTCTATCTTTTCTTAATTTTTTATTTTCATCATCTATAGAACTTATATCATCTATATCATAAAGTTTTACTCTTTTAAAATCTTTAATTTTCTCATCTACATCTCTAGGAAGGGCTAAATCAAATATTATTAAATTTCTTCCTGCGTTTTGTATATGTTTTTTTTCTATAATTAAATGTGGTGCTGAAGTGCATGAAACTACACAATCCATTTCATTAATTATGCTTCGTCCATCTTCATAGTTCATAACCTTAACTCTTTTATCATCAATATCTTTAACACTTTCAACTTTTCTAACTACTAAATTTAATTCATCTATATCATTAGAAAGAGCATATTTAGCCACAAGCTTTCCAACTTCACCATATCCTATAACCATTATTTTATTAGCATTTTTCTTCATTGCTTCATTTACTGCTATTGATGCAGAAGAAACTGGGATTTCATAAAGCTTACCTTCTGTTCTAAACTTCTTTCCACAAGTAATCGCTTCTTGAAATAATCTTTGAAGTTTACTTTTAACAGCTCCTATATTATAAGCAAGACTGTATGCTTCTTTTATTTGCCCAAGTATTTGATCCTCTCCTAATATTTTTGAGTGAAAACCACAAACTACTTCCATTAAATGTTTTACTGAGTCTTTCTCAGTTAAATAAAAACAATATTCTCTTAAATTAATATCCCATTTAAGTATATCAAAAATCTTTTTTAATCCTTCTTCTTCATTTAAAGAACCATTAAAATAAATTTCTGTTCTATTACAGGTGCTTAAAATAACAGCTTCATCAAAATATTGAAGTAACTCTTTTGTATATTCTTCTCTCTTTTTTTGAGACAAAGCTAACTTTTCTCTTATTTCTACTCCAATATTCTTCCTAATACCTAAAAGCTGAATCATACTCTTACTCCTAATCCAATTATTTTAGTTATATATTTTTTATATTATCCTTATTATACTCTTATTACAAATTTTTTTCATATTTTAAAGTTAATTTAAGACCACTACTTACCTTATAGTGGCCTTATTAGTTATTTATATTTATTTTACATATTTATCTATTAATCTGTCTAATAGATAATATTAATATTAATTATAAGCATTTGCCTATAATTAATATTTTACTCCGCTCCAATAAATATTGTCCTTTAAAATAGCCTTATCTGAAAGTTCTACTCCTTCAAGAGCCCACTTTTTAAACTCCATAAAACCTGTTCTATCCACTATATATCCTATATGCTCTTTTCCACCTGGAGAGTTTCTATCAATATATTGTTCAACATACTTATAAGTATTTAATATTATTTTTATTATACTTTCTTCATCAATCCATATTATAAAATCTTCAGCTAATCTTGGGTTTTTCTTTCCTGTTCTGCCCATTATAGCTAATCTATAATATTTTTCTTTACTTCTTGTCCAAGCTCCTGTTGGACAATTCATAACACATTCTCCACATCCTATACACTTACTATGATCCCTTACAGGTCTATAGTTTTCTGGATGTAATGCTTCTGTTGATTTTTTCTTACAGGCTCTAATACAAGCTCCACATGATATACATTTATCTTTATCAAATTGTGGCTCTGTCATTCCTATTATACCAAAATCGTGCATTCTCGCTTTAATACAATCATTTGGACAACCTGTTAATGCTACCTTAAAGTGTAAATCATTTGGGAATATAGCCTTTTCTATTTTCTTAGCAAATTTTGTTGTATTGTAATTAGCATATTGACATACATTATTTCCTATACATGCTGATACATTTCTTGTTCCTGCTGCTGTATATCCCTTTCCTGGAATTTCCTGATTTATTTCTAGGCCTGCTATTATAGGTTGAAGAAGAACGTTAACTTCTTCTATATCATTCATATCTATTCCTGGAATTTCAAATCCTTGTCTTGTAGTCAAATGAACTGTTCCATTACCATATTTGTCTGCAATTTCTTGAATTAATCCTAAATATTCAGCCTTTAAGAATCCACCTGGAACTCTTATTCTTGAAGCTGTTAATCCTCTTCTTTTTGTAACTCTAAAGGCATTTTTTTTCAGCTTTTTAGTATTAATATCCATAGTGTCTCCTCCTAATCTATTAATTTCTTTCCTTTTGAATAATTAAATACAGGTCCATCTAAACAAATATACGTATCGTCTATTCTACAATGTCCACACTTTCCTATTCCACAGCACATTTTTCTTTCTTGAGAAATCCATATATTTTCTTCCTTAATTCCAAGCTTTAAGAATTCTAACACAGTAAATTTCATCATCATAGGTGGTCCAACAACAATAACTTGTACATTTTCCTTATCTTTTATATCAAGCTCTGGAATATATTTAGTTACAAGTCCAACTCTTCCTTGATATCCTACCTTTGCTCCATCTACTGTTAATATGAAATTCATATTTTTTTCCCATTTTTTCATATCTTCTTTAAAAAGAATATCCTCTGGTGATTTGAACCCTGAGATAAGAGTAAATCCCTTTGAACCCTCTTTATTCTCTGAAAAATAATCTACAATTCCTTTAACTGGTGAAAGTCCAGTTCCTCCAGCAACTACTATTACTTCTTTGCCTTTATAATTATCTATGTCAAATCCATTTCCATATGGACCTCTTAAAAACAGTTTGTCGCTAACATAATTATTAAATATTTCATCTGTAACCTTCCCAACTCTTCTTATAGTTAAGTCAACATAGTGTTCACCTATTCCACTTACTGATATAGGAGCTTCCCCATACTTCGGAAGAGAAACCTCAAAGAATTGTCCAGGTTTAACTTCTCCTTTAAAAGCCATTCTAAAAGTGTATTCTATTTCTGTATGCTTAATAACTTCTAATATTTCTGATATAAAAGGAATATATTCGTTTGTATTCATATTACTTCACCTCTTCCATAGCCTTTTCTAATTTATTAACACAGTTTGAGAATGAAATATATTCAGGACATGCATCATCACATCTTCCACATCCTACGCACATATGATATCCCCATCTCTTTTTGTAGTCATAAACCTTATGAAGAACTTTAAATCTCATTCTTTGTCCCTTTTCTTTCCTGAAACTATGTCCTCCAGCCATATCTGTATATCCATCTACTTGACATGAAGCCCAAACTCTTCTTCTTTCTCCAACTTTTCCATTATCCTTGTAGAATATATCTTGCATAGTAAAGCATGTACAAGTTGGACAGACAAAGTTACATCTACCACAGGCTATACATCTTTCTGAGTATTCATCCCAAACCTTTGAATTCATAACTTTTAATTCTAAATTATTTGGTATATTAACTTTAACATCATTACTTTCAACAAAATCTGGAGTTACATCTACTGATTCATTATTTAATGATGTAAATATATCTTCTAATTCTTTATCTTTTATATCTAAATATACTACTTCTCCATCTTGTTTTACATATGCATTATATTCATCTGTCTTATTTGTTTCCATGCTTACACAAAAACAGTTTTCAAAGCTTTTTTCACATCCCATTAAAACAAACTTAGCTTTTTCTCTTAACTTTTTATAATATGGATCTTCAAATTTATTTCTTAAATAAATATCATCAATTCTTCTTAATGAATGCATATCACAGCTTCTTAAGAATATTAATATAGATTTTTCATCAACATTTGGTTCTTTAACTTCATCCTCTGTAAAGAAAAATACTGTTTGCGTTATTGGAAGTAATACTTCCTTATAGGAAAACTGTGACTTTTTATCAAATTCTATTTCCTCTATTTTTGATATTTCACCATATCTAACTATATCAGTATCTGAAAAAGTTCCCTTTCCCTCAAAAACTTTTGGTGCATATATCTTATACTTTTTTGATAGCTCTTTTAATCCGTTATTAAATTCTTCTACTTTAAGCTTATATCCCATATTAAACACCTCTTAGTTTACTTTTTTCTTTCTAGATATGATGTAATAAGGTATTGCCATAAATACGGCTCCTCCAACCATGTTCCCCAATGTTACCATTGCAATATTATAAGCATATCCTCCTATACTTACAGCTGCTCCAGCTGGTGAAAGTAATCCTATTGTTAACAAAGTCATATTAGCTACACTATGCTCAAAACCTGCTGTTATAAAAACAAATAAGCACCAAAATATCATTATAAGCTTTGCTGTTTCCTCTTTACATTTAAAGCTACACCATACAGCTAAACAAACTAGAATATTGCATAATATTCCTCTAAAGAATAAATCACTTGCCGGTAAGGACATTTTAGTAGCACTTGTTTTTGCTATAAATTCTCCAACTGGACCTGATGCTAAACCAGCCATAAAAAATAATGAGCCTGCGAGTATTGAACCTGTTAAGTTTCCAATAAAGCTTACTATCCAAATTTTAATTGTATCTCCCCAGGAAACTGACTTATTTAATGCTCCAACAGTCATTACAAAGTTATTTCCAGTAAATAATTCTGATCCTGCAAATATTACTAAACTTAATGCTACTCCAAATGATAATCCCATAACAATTTTTGTTGCAGGCGAATTAGCTGAATTAAGTAATCCTCCTACTGTAAAAATTAACATAATACCGAGTCCAACATAGATTCCTGCTAGCATTGAACTTATAAAATATCCTAATCTATTATCTTTTAATAGTTCAACTTTTGCTTTTGCTGCTGATGCAACCTTATTAAATTCTTCACTATACATTGCTTTTCCCCCTTATAATTGTTATTATAATCACAATCTTTATAATGAAATTATAAGTCCTGGAAAAGATAAAAACTGTGATGATTATCACAGTTTTTATCTTTTATTTTTTATTTTATTTAATTCTTTTAACTTTCTCTATTCCCTTAAAAAAATTAGCAATTTCATCTTTGTCTTTTACTACTATTCTTTTTTTCTCATATATTATTAGATTCTTTTCTTGAAGAATTTTTAGAGCTCTAGATATAGTTTCTCTTGGTGCTCCAAACATATCTGCTAAATATGTTATGCTTATATTTAAATCTATTAAAGTTCCCTCTTCAACATCTCTTCCATAATCCTTGCATAATTTCCAAAGCTTTGCTGCAACTCTCTTTTCCACTTTTATAGGAGTTGAATTTTTTAATTGTCTATATAGCCTTCTGACTTTAATACTTAAGGATGAAATAATTATTTTTGTAAGTTCAAAATCATTCTTCATAATTTGTTGAAATTTTACTCTATCGAATGATAATATCTCTGCTCTTTCGAAAACTTCGCAATTAATAGAAGCTGCTAAATCATCTAAAACTACAGCATTTATAACAGTATTTTCCCCTAAAATAAATATAACTTTCTTTTGAGCAGATTCATTTAACTTATATAAAGCAACCTTTCCACTATAAACTATATAGATTTTATTTACTTCCTCTTTATCTCTAAATATGTGACCTCCCTTTAAATAGCACTTACTTTCACCAATATTAGATAATTCTTCTATTGCAGTTTTAGAGACTTTATTAAATAAACTCATATTCATTAATTGATTTTTAATTAACTCTTTCATCTCAATACACCATTCCTAATTAAAGTACTTTATCATTAGACTATGTTAAAGGAAACGTTCATATGATAACCACTTCATCACTAATTTCCTATGTTAATGAGTTCTAACAGAGCCTATTATTAAAATATATATTAAAATTTATAAAAGTGCAAAATAAAAAAGTGAGCATATGTAAGTTTACTTATTCCGTCACTCCGCTCCAAGTCAACGCAAACTTACATATGTCCACCTCCAAACTGAAAGATAATTTATTATTTTAATTATATATTTACTATATAGTTAACTTATTCTTTAATTGATTTATTAACAATAACTACAAACCATATCATAGCCACTCCAAGCATAGCATGTCCAAGTCCTGCTATATGACTTAATCCTGCAAAGTCAGTTCCTAATACTTGCATTACTCCCCTAGCTGCAAATGTTGCTAAAACATATATTAATGATATATTGTAAAATATCATCCATTTTTGAAAATGCTTAGCTTTTGATAGTTGAAAATTCTTTTCTAAAAGTAAAACTAAAATAAAGAAAATAAATCCTAACGTTAATGCATGTGTATGTACAACTGAAAGTACTGTTTTCCCTTCAAATCCATTAATTTTTGTAAACTCCCTATAAAATACTCCCATTGCTAAACCTAATACTAAATAAAAAGTTGCAAAATTAAAATATTTTTTCATATTCTTTCTCCTATTCTAATATTAATTATTTTTTAATAATAATTATATAATACGATTTCTTTTTAAATATTTCAATATAATCTTTTTATTTATTTTATCGTTATTTATCTTAAAAGCTTTTAACACAATGCTTTCTTATAAAAGTATAGATCATAAAATATAGAAATTTAAAAGTTATTTATTTAAAGTTAGTTAATATTATATATTATAATAATTTTCTTTGACAGCTTGTCTGGTATTGCATATAATAAATAACAATAACCTTCCTATAAGCTTAATAATATGGTTTAAGCGTTTCTACTATACTACCGTAAATAGTATAACTATGAAGTTTCGATCCAGGTGAGGTTGTTTATTATTATATTTAAATATACTCAGAGGTGGATTTATGAATAAAAAAGATTTTATATCTCAAATTAAGGCTTCTAGCAAAGCTGAAATATGTGACTTAGTTATTAAAAATATAACTATTGTTGATGTATTTCAAAACAGTTCCTTTAAAGACAATGTAGCTATTAAAGACGGATTTATTGTTGGCTTTGGAGATTATAGAGGAAAGGTAGAAATTGATGGTACGGATAAGTTTATTTGTCCTGGCCTTATTGATGCCCATGCACACATTGAATCTTCACTTGTAACTCCAAAAGAATACTACAAAGCTGCATTATTACACGGAATCACTTCTATAGTTATTGACCCACATGAAATTGCTAATGTACTAGGAGAAAAAGGCATTAGACTTATTATGGATTTATCTAAAAATACACCATTTGATTACTATTTTATGCTTCCTTCTTGTGTTCCAGCTACTTCATTTGAAACTTCTGGAGCTATACTAGAGAGTAAAGATTTATATCCTTTATATAAAGAATATAATGTCTTAGGACTTGCTGAGGTTATGAATTTTCCAGAGGTTATAAATTGCTCAGATGGAATGATAAATAAACTTTGGGACGCTAAATCAAATGGATTCGTAATTGATGGTCATTGTGCTGGATTTACAAAGGATATGTTAAATGTTTATGCAACTGCAAATATTCTTACAGATCATGAATGCCACACTACAGAAGAAGTAATTGATAGGCTAAGAAGAGGAATGTATGTCCATATTAGAGAAGGTACAGTTGCTAAAAACTTAAAAGAGCTAATAAAAGCAGCTTCAATTTCTAATAGTAGACGAATTTGTTTTTGTACGGACGATAAACATATAGATGATTTAATATTAAACGGAAGTATAAATAGCTCTATAAGAATGGCTATATCTTATGGCTTATCCCCTGAAACGGCGATACAAATGTGCACGTTAAACCCTTCAGAATGCTATAATTTAAAGTACAAAGGTGCAATAGCTCCTGGTTATATGGCAGATTTTATAATATTAGATGACCTAGAAAATTTTAAAATAAATTCTGTTTATAAAAATGGAACTATTGTAGTTGAAAACAATAAGCTCCTTTATAATTCATCTAATGATAAATATGATTTACCTAAATTAAATAGCATTAATATAAAAGATATTTCCTTAAAAGACTTAGAAATAAATTTGAAAAATAAATCAATATTAAACGTAATTGAAATTAATCCTAATAAGCTTGAAAGTAATCATATAAAAATAAATATAAATAATTTAAGAAATACTACTTTATTTGAATCTGATACAAAATTAGATTTATTAAAAGTTGCAGTTATTGAAAGACATAAAAACACTGGAAATATAGGACTTGGAGTAATTAGAGGTCTAAATTTAAAAGAAGGTGCAATTGCTACAACAATTGCCCACGATTCTCATAACCTAATTACTTGTGGGACTAATGATGAAGATATTTTAGTGGCAATAAATGAACTAAAAAAAATAAACGGTGGCATTATCGTAGTTAAAGATAAGAAGGTTTTGGCATCAATTCAACTTGAAATTGCTGGACTAATAACATCAAGAGCATCTTCAGAGGTAACTTCTGACTTAGAGAAGCTACACTTAGCAATAAAAGAAATAGCTCCTAATATAAACTTCAATCCATTTTTAACTTTATCATTTTTATCACTACCAGTTATACCAGATCTAAAAATAACGGACAAAGGATTGTTTGATGTAACAAAATTCGAATTTATAGATAATGTAAATTAAAATTTTCAAAAAATATTCTAATCAAAAATAAGAAGACTGTATCAAATTCAGTTTTAATAATCAATTATGATACAGTCTTATTTTTATGCTTTTCTATCTTATCTAATCTTAATTAAGATTATTAGTATTTTTACTATTCATATATAAAATATAAAGAAATGTTGCTTCTTTAAAGCTACGTATATCAAAACCTGTTTCTTTCTTTATTTTATCTATTCTATACATTAAAGTATTTCTATGAATATATAGATTTTTAGCTGCTTTTGTTAAAGATAAATCACATCTTAATATTTCTTCAAGGGTATGTATTAATTCATGGTTGAAACCTTTAAATATATCCTTGTACTCTTCTTTTAATTCATAAGAATATTCCGCACTTAAATTAAATATAGCCTTTTCTAAAAACATATTCTTAAGGCAATAAATTTCTGGCTTAATTTTGAATTTTTTTCCTATTTCTAAAGCCTGTACCGCTCCTTTATATGCTTTTCTAAAACCCTCAAAGCTATAATCTAAATCACTAATACTTATTTTAGCATTTACTCCCACAGTTTGAATTATTGTATCATTTAATGAAAAGGCATGTTCTTCTTCATCTTCTAAATTTCCAATAACAATTATTCTGTCATATATTTCTCCAACATAAATATCATTATCTAAATATGTATCCTTTACAATTTCTAATACTTCACTTTCCTTGATAGCTTCAATAAGTAGCATTTTATTTGATTTAGTTATTATATCATTACTTAATGCATCCCATTGCTTTCTACCTTCTAACAAATCTTCAATTATGTTTTCTTTTGAAATACACTTATTTAAAATATATTCAATTATAGGAATTGTTCTAATATCATCTTGCTCTAAAACAATTTTATATACTTTATTATTTACAGATATCTTTCTTATAACTTTTGATTCTGTTAATGGTAAATTATCAAAAATTTCATTGTTATTGCAATCTAATAATCTAATCTTTATATTTGTTTTTTCGCATACTTCATTTAATAATTTAACTATTGCTCCCATAAAACCCCTCACTTTATTTAATAAATTCTTTTTATACTTATATTATATATGAAGATTCAGATAATTAAATATTTTATTTTTTTAGTTTTACTAATTTCAAAAATTATAGTCTTCATTTAAATTCATAACTTTTTATTTCTTTTATTTGTATATTATAAGGTTTTATATAAAATCAAAAAGACTAATACTATATTTAATTAATATTGTACTTAGTCTTTTTTTATAAATCATATCTTTTTCTATTTTTCTTGTAATATATATTTTTCTATTTCTTCAGCTACAATCTTAGCATGAGAGGCTGCCTCTACAACAGTTTTTGCTCCTGTTACTACATCCCCAGATGCAAAAACACCTTTTCTTGTAGTGTGGCCACATTTATCAGTAACTAATAATCCCCATCTGTTAGTTTCAAGTCCAGTTGTATTTGAAACTATATTATTTCTTGGAGATTGACTTACAGCTATTATTATAGAATCACATTCAAACAAGCCCTCTTGTCCTTCTTTAGTTACTGTATTAACTTTTCCATCTTCTCCTACTACATTTTCTGTTTCTATATATTTAACACCATTTTCAGTTAATTCTAATGGAGATTTGAATAATTCAAATTTAACACCATCTGAAATTGCACCTTCTAATTCTGCTTTTGTTGCTGGAATATTTTCCATACCTTTTCTGTATAATATATACACTTCTTCCGCACCATTTCTCTTTGCTGTTCTAGCAGCATCCATTGCAACGTCTCCAGCGCCTATAATACAAACTTTCTTTCCTAGTTTATATACATTAGGAGATTTTAAATAATCTATTGCATAATGAACATTTCCTAAGCTTTCACCTTTGATGTCTAAAGTTCTAGGATTCCATACTCCAGTTCCTATAAATATAGCCTTATATCCATCATAAAATAACTTATCTAATGTAATAACTGGTCCAACTAATGTATTAGGTCTTATTTTTACACCAATCTCAAGTAATCTTTCTTCATAATGATCTATTATACTATTTGGTAATCTAAACTCAGGTATTCCATATCTTAAAACGCCACCAATTTTATCATGGGAATCAAAAATAGTAATCTTATAACCTTTTTGAGCTAGTATAAAAGCTATTGTTATCCCTGCTGGTCCCCCACCAATTATTGCAATACTATCATTTAAGTCTTTTTCCTTTTCTAGTCTAACATTTTCTAAATAATACTTAGATATATGCCTTTCTATATCGCAAAAACTTACTGGCTCATCTTTAATTCCTCTAATGCAATTACCCTTACATTGATCCTCATGAGGACAAACTATAGAGCACACTAAAGATAATGGATTATTTCTAAATAGTATTTCCCCTGCCTTTGCTATTTTTCCTTCTTTAAATAAAGATATGACCTCAGGCACTGGAGTACTTATAGGACAATGAACCTGACACTTTGGATTTTTACACAAATAGCATCTATTTGATTCCATCATTAGTTCTTTCATTTTTAGCCTCCCCTTTTCATTTGTATTAAATAACCGTTATATTATATCATCATTTTTAATATTAAACAAAGACAAGCTTCTTTCTAATATTCCGTTTAAGTAAGCTAATAATATACCATAATTGGTTATTGAAACACCTTTTTCTATGCATTGGTTTACCCTATTTACTACTGTTTTTCTATTTATCATACAGGCTCCACAATGGATTATTAAATCATATTTATCAATATCCTCAGGGAAATCATGGAATATACTATATTCGTAATTTAGCTCTGTCCCTACAAAATTATTTAATAACTTTGGTATTTTTACTCTCCCTATGTCTTCGTGAGATACATTGTGTGTACAACTTTCTGCAATTAATATTTTTGAATTCTCTTTTAAATTCTTTATACTTAAAGCACCCTTTATAAATTCTTCAAAATCACCTTTTTGTCTTGCAAACAACATTGAAAAGCTAGTTAGTTTAATATCTTTAGGAACAATTTTATCTACTTCTCTAAAAGCTTGAGAATCTGTTATAACTAAATCTACATTATTTAAATCTTCTAATGCATCTTTAAGTTCTGTATCTCTTACTACATAACTTTTTATACCATGATCTAAACAGTCTCTTATACATTGAACTTGTGGTAGTATTATTCTTCCCTTTGGAGCTTCTGAATCTATTGGGACTACTAAAATAACTTTACTGTTATAGGGTAATAAATCTCCTAATATAGGCAATTCCTCATCCTCATTCTTTAGCCTTTTTATAAGTTCTTCTCTTAAAAGTTCCATTCCTTCTCCACTATATGAAGATAGAAAAATTGCTTCCTTAAATTTTTCCTTTACCTCTTCTATAACTTTAGCTTCTACTTTATCTATCTTATTTATAACAACTATATAAGATATATTATATTTTTTAAAATTCCTTTTAGCTTTTTCAAATTCTTTTAAATCAATATCATTTACATCAAATATATAAATTGCTATATCTGTCCTTTTAAGTATATCTAGTGTCTTTTTAACTCTTATTTCCCCAAGTTCACTTTTATCTCCAAAACCCGCTGTATCAATCATAAGTATTGGTCCAATAGGTATAAGTTCCATAGCCTTTTGTACTGGGTCTGTAGTTGTGCCTTCTTTTTCTGAAACAAGAGAAATTTCTTGTCCTAAAAACTTATTTATTAAGGATGATTTACCTGCATTAGTTTTACCATAGACAGCTATATGTTTTCTATTTGCATTTGGTGTAGAATTCATAGTAAATTCCTCCTATAGATATAAATCTCTTTCACCATCTTTAAGTTTTTCTAAGTTGTTTTTTAATAGCTTTTTAATATCCTCTCTCTTTATTCTCTCTGCTTCATTTTCAATAACAGCTTCTGCTTTTTTTAGTATTTCTTTATCACCATAATCTAATGCAAATTCTAATAAAGTCATCATAGCATTAGGCTCACATACATTTTGTATTTGACCTGATTTTGCAAGTCTCATAAACCTTTCTCCAGTTCTTCCTTTTCTATAACAAGCTGTGCAATAACTTGGTATATATCCATCATCTAAGATTGACTTAAGAACTTCTAAAGGTGTTCTTTCATCTGCAGTCTTAAATTGAAGAACTTCCTTTCCTTCTTCTCTTTCTTTATATCCACCAACTCCAGTACTTGAACCTGCACTTACTTGAGATACACCATATTTTAAGACTTCTCTTCTCATTTCTGCTGTTTCTCTAGTAGACATTATTATTCCTGTAAATGGAACAGCAATTCTTATTATAGCAACTAGCTTTTTAAACATTTCATCATCGATTAAGTTAGGAAATTCCTCTAAACTCATTCCTTCAGCTGGCTTTAGCCTTGGCATTGATATAGTGTGGAATCCTACTCCAAATTTTTCTTCTAAGTGCCTATTATGCATCATAAGTCCTAAAACTTCAAACTTAGGATCAGCTAGTCCAAATAATACTCCTCCACCAACATCATCAATTCCAGCTTCCATAGCTCTATCAAAAGCTGTAGTGTGATAATTGTAATCTCCCTTTAATGATTTTGGATGCATTTTTTCGTAAGTTGGCTTATGGTATGTTTCTTGGAATAATATATAAGTACCTATTTTAGCTTCCTTTAGCTTCTTATATTCTTCTACTGTAGTTGCTGCTATATTAACATTAACTCTTCTTATTTCTCCATTGTCATTTTGTGTTTTGTAAATAGTATCTAAACATTCTAATACATATTCTATTGGCGCATTAACTGGATCTTCTCCTAATTCCAATGCAAGCCTTTTATGTCCCATTTTTTCTAATATTCTAACCTCTTCTGCTACTTCTTCCATAGTTAACTTTCTTCTTGCAAATGAATTACATTTCTTATATCCACAATAAACACAATTATTTACACAATAGTTACTAACATATAAAGGAGCAAATATTACAACTCTTTTACCATAAATAGAATCTTTAATTTCTCCTGCTAATTTGTATATTTCTTTTAAGTCATCTTCATTTTCAGCTTGAAGTAATACTGCTATATCTTCATAAGACAATCCTTCTCTTTTTTTAGCTCTTTCTAAAACAGCTTGTATTTCTTCTCTTCTTGCACCTTTTGCTTCTTCTAAAATTCTTTCAACGCATTCATGATCAATAAACATATAAAACACCCCTATAATCTATAAATTATTTATTTAATTTAATTATTTGTATATTTTCTGTAATAGGCTTCTCTTCTATTTTATATCCATTTTCTTTTTTCCAAGCCATATTGTCACCTCTTGTTACTTCAACCTTAAATCCAGATCTATTTATTCTTCCTTCTATGCACTTTCTACATTCTGCTGCTTCATCTCCTGTACATATCTTCCCATCATAAAGTGAATACTTTTCTCTTACACTTGTTGGAGAGAGATTTGGCATAACTACATTTCCTCCAGCCTTTATTCCCTTTTCTCTACCTGTTGGATCAATACTTCCAAGTGAAGTTGTAGATGGGAGTAATACCTCTGGTAATAATAATCTTATTAAAGCCAACAGCGTAGTTGTTTTTTCAACAGTTCCAGCCTTTTCTTCTTTAAGAGGAGTATCTTTATGTGGTATGAATGGGCCTATTCCACACATATGAGGTTCTAATTCTTTAACAAACAATAAATCATTAACTAAATCTTCATTAGTTTGCTTTGGAAGCTCAACCATAAAACCAGCCCCTACTTGATACCCTATTTCTTTTAGATTTCTTAAACATTCTCTTCTTTCTTCAAAACTAGCACCTGGATGTAATTCTTCATATAATTCCTTAGTTGCAGTTTCATGTCTAAGTAAGTATCTGTCTGCACCTGCTTCAAACATCTTTTTATATGATTCATAGCTTCTTTCTCCTAAAGATAAAGTGATAGCATTATTTGGATACTTATTTTTAATCAATTTTATTATCTCTACCATTTTATCGTCAGTAAAATAATCATCTTCCCCCCCTTGCAACACATATGTTTTATATCCTAATCTATCACCTATTTCCACACATTCCATAATTTCTTCAGTTGTTAATCTATATCTATCTGCATTTTTGTTGCTTCTTCTTATTCCACAATACACACAATTCTTTTTACAAAAATTCGTAAACTCAATAATTCCCCTCAAATAGACCTTATCACCATAAGTCCTCATTCTAGTCTCATGCGACTTTTGAAGCAAATAAACTTTATCTTCTTCATTTAAATTATCTAATAAGAAAATAAGCTCCTCTTTGCTAGCATTATTAAACTTATAAAGTTTATCTATAATACATTTAACATGCATATACAACCCTCCAATTGCTATTAATAGCACTATCCAAAATATTTTATTTTTTAATATTTACTAAAAATTATATTATTACATTTCTTTCTTACTAATAGCTGTTTTTACAGTTACTCCATCAATATTACCTAATTTTCCAGTTAAACTATTAATTTCATTTATCTCCCCTATAACTACTATGGATACAATAGATATTCCCTCTTCTAATGGAATCCCCATTCTTCCTCTAATGTTTCCTCTAAAACCTGAAATGACATCATTAAATTCAGCATTACACTTGCTTGGTTCTTCTAAAATTGCACTTATTACCCCTATTTTCATAATTTGATCTTTCTCCTTTAATTTAAAAGTAAAAAAAGCTTATTTTCCTTATTAAAAGAAAATAAGCTTTGTATATTAATAATAAAAATTATAACAACAATAAATATAAACTAAGTTTTTCTATAACTTAATTTATAACTTTTATTATTAATATATACCTACCACTTTCTTTCAAATCAGATTTCTCTTTTTTGTTAGATCATGTTTATTAATTTAAAAAAGTATTAAAACAAATATAAAAACAAACGAATAAAGACTTTCTCTAAACAAATGAATTTATATTAGTCTTATTATTTATATGATAATTATTCCAGTTTATGATGTCAATAGAATTGCTTAATATATAAACTAGTAAAAGAGTTATGATAAAGCCTCATAACTCTTTTATTCTTTATTTATCATAATATATTAAAAGTTTTTCTCTCTCACCTGGAGCAAACTCATATTGATCAACTTCATCTAAAGATATCCATCTTCCTTCAACTATATCATTACCATATGTTATTCTTTCCTTTATCTCTCCTTTATAAAGTAAAGATACTAATTCTTCATTTAATTCTTCTGATAATTGTTCTAAGTTAAAAACTATTGATTTTAAATCTTCTTTAATAGCACGTGAGATACATTTTTCTGCTGTTTCTTTACCTCTTAGTTTTCTAGCAATAATGTACCATAACTTAGGTTCATTTTTTTTAGTTTTTCTTTGAACTATAAATACATTATTGAAATCATCTTTAATTATTATTGAGCACTCAGTAATTTTAGCCATTATTGTTCCCCCTTAAGTCTAAATACTTATATTATATATTTGATATTAATATGTGATTAAAGGTGATATAAAAATTAATCAAAAGATCATATTAACCTACTACTTCTACTATTCTACAAAAAACCAAATTCACCTCTAGAATTTTTTTACAAATACTTATAAATACTATTTTCTTATATCAATTAAATAAGACTTCACTACAGCTAAAAACTCTCTAGAATACATAACAGGAATTAGTGCTGGTAGTGTCTTATTAGTATAAAAACTAATATTATTATACCCTAACTTTTTGCCTATCATGTTACTTCTAAAAGCATGAAAATCTGATGTTATTATCTTTATATCTAAATCTGATATATTTTTATTACTATTTTCTTCTAATATCTTTTTAGAAAACATTAAATTCTCATTTGTACTCGTAGATTGATTTTCCATTATTATTATATTTTCATCTATTCCCTTATCTACTAAATATCTTTTCATTGCTTCTGCCTCTGAAATATCTTCGCCTCTTCCTTGTCCCCCAGAAACTATTATATTAGTTTTTTTATCTTGCTTATTTATATATTCAATAGTTTTATCTAATCTTTGCCTTAATGTAAGACTAGGTGTCTCTCCTTTAACACCAGCCCCTAAGACAATTACATAACTTGAATAGCTTTTATTTTTCTTAGGAAACACTACTATTGCCGTCTCAATAATTATAAATATTAATAAAAATCCTACTATGCAATATTTAACTATAATAAATAAATTTTTAATTATTTTTTTAGACTTTATATATTCCTTAATTTGTTTTTTAGTATAATGATACATAATTAATGCAACTCCTAATACAAAAAACACTTCACTAAAACTAATTTTTCCTAAAAATAAATTTATACAAATTACATATATAACCAAAAAGACTCCTATTATTAAATCTATTTTTCTTTTCATAATACACTCCTATTTATTATTTATTAGTTAAATATTACCATATTCAACTCTAATATTGCTAATTTATATTAAATATAATTATATTTTAATTATTATATATAAGAAAAAGGATAAAGCATTAAATCTTTATCCTTTTTAAAGTTAAGCATGAAACTATTTTATTGGATTTCCGTCAAAATCTCTATATTCACTTTGATTTTTATCATTTCCTACATTATTTTGATTTTTATGTAGTCTTCTTCTTCTTTCTCCTTTTTGCATTGGAGTTCTTGTTTCTGAGTTTCTTGGCATATAAAACACATCCTTTCAAAAGTATTTTATACCCTTAAATAATTTTAATACATTATTTATTTGTTTTCTAATTTAAACTTCAAACTCTTCAATTTCTATTGCATATGTTCCACAGTTTTTACATACCATAACAGTTACTAAATAGCTTTTATCTACAATTCCTTCTCTATTTAATCTAGTAAAAGACTTTTTATCATATTCATCATCTATACTACTCGTAACATATTTATTATTTTTTCCATAGACATAAAAGTGAACCTCTAAAAAATCAAATGCCTTTTTCTTTTCCTCTTTTCCAGCCTTGCAATTACTACAACAGTTTTCATAATATGCTTTTTCAAACTCTACTTCATTACTATTTGTAAGTAATTCTAATATTTTGTTTTCATCAATATCTTTTAATTCCTCATTTTCATCATTAGCAAAATACTCTAAGTTATCTTCTCCTAAAGAATATTCTTTTTCATCAAACTTAAACCTATATATCATTTATATCTTCCTTTCAAAGTTAAACTCTTTAATCCTCTATTTTATAAAAACTCCCCTTATATTCCCATTATACCATAATTTACTGTTATAATTAACTTATATTAATAGACAACAAAGGAGAGTCGTATGAATAGTAATGTTTCTTTAAAAAAACAATTTTTAAAATTTCTAGTTCCATCTGTTACTGCAATGTGGATTTTTTCATTATATACAATGGTAGATGGTATATTTGTAAGCAGAGGTGTTGGTGAAACTGCTCTTGCCGCTGTAAATATAGCCATGCCTTTTGTAAATTTTATTTTTGCTATATCCATGTTATTTTCAACAGGTGTTTCTACTATAATTTCAATTTATCTTGGAAAAAATAATATAAAGAAAGCTAATGAGATATTTTCCTTTAATTTATTTTGTATGCTTATAGTTTCTTTAATAATAACATTATTATGTTTAATTAATATTGATAGTATATCATTATTTTTAGGCGCTACTGAAACCAACTTTAACCTAGTTAAAGATTACTTAAAAATAATTATAACCTTTAATGGATTTTTTATTGTATCATATTGTTTAGAAGTTTTAACAAAAGCTGATGGATATCCTCATTTAGCAATTATAGGTATGTTAATTTCAGCTCTTACCAATATAGTTTTGGATTTTTTATTTGTTATTATTCTAAATCTTGGAATCAAGGGTGCAGCTTATGCAACTATTATATCCCAAGGGGTATCCTTTATATTCTTTTTTTCACATTTTATGAGTAAAAAATCTAAACTAACCTTAACTAAATTTAAATTAAATATAAAATACTTAAAAAGAATATTATCAATTGGGTTTCCAGATGCAGTAACAGAGCTAACTTCTGGTATAGTTATATTGCTTTTTAACCAAACTATACTTCGCCATATTGGAGAAAATGGTATTGTTACTTATAGTATAATATGCTATGTCAGCACTTTAGTTATAATGACTATGATAGCAATAACACAAGGAATTCAACCATTATGTAGCTATTATTATGGAAAAGAAGAATTTAATATCATAAAGAAATTAATAAAAATGAGTTTAAAAGTAGTTGCTATATCTTCAATAGTAATCTTTTCAATATGTATTCTTTTTGCTAATGAAATTGTCTATATATTTATAAAAGATCCTTCATCCTTTACATATATATATTCTGTTTGGGCATTTCGTCTATTTTCAAGCGCATTTTTAGTGCTTGGATTTAATATATTGATATCTGGATATTTTGCTTCTATAGAAGAGGCTTTTAAGGCAACCATAATATCTATTGCTAGAGGACTTATATTTATTTCTATAGCTTTATTTTTCTTATCCCATTATTTCGGAGATACAGGTATATGGATTGCTACATTAGTTTCAGAATTAATTTGTCTTTTATTATCATTGTCCCTATTGCTAAGGAGAAACAAAGTAATTAAACAATAAAAAGTAGCTATATGAAATTGATAAATAAAATCAATTTTCATATAGCTATTTTTAATTAGATCCTAACTAATATTTCATTAATATCATTACTTACTTTAATTCTTTCCTCATATATCCACTTAAAATCAAAATCTAAATTAAATATCTTACAAAATGAGTAATACATATTTATTTTTTGATAATAACACTCTAATTCATCTAAATTGCCTTTGAAGCACTGAGGCCTTGTTATAATCTTATTTTTTATAACAAATAATTCTTCTACATAATCTAAAAAAGTATTCATAAGCTCATCTTTTGATATATCAAATGGTATCTTTAATAAGTTCCATTGAATTTCTTCTTTAAGTTTATATCTTTTTATATTTTCTAATATTATCAGATACTCATTTATATCCATCTTCCTATAATAATCTAAAGTATCTTCTCTAGTAGCCCATAGAGCTAACTTTTCATTTAGTGGTAAACTTTTAATATTTAAAATAGCCTCTGAAGGTCCTAAAACAGCTTCAGTTATTATTCTGTCCTTTTCCTCTAATTTGTCTTTTATAAATTTTTGATTATCTCTTACAGTCGCTACATATCCAACCTCGTATATTCCTTTTCTTCCTGCTCTTCCAGCTACTTGTTTTACCTCTTGTGATGTAAGTGGTCTTATTTCTTCTCCATCAAATTTTTGAATATCTAAAAATACTATTCTTTTTATAGGTAAATTTACTCCCATCCCTATAGCATCAGTAGTTATAAGGACCTTGTTTTCTTTATTTATAAACATATCATATTGCTTTCGTCTAACTTCTGGCGGAAGGTCTCCATAAATTATGCTACTCTTTATTCCAAAACCTGAATACTGCTCTGCAATTTGCAATACTTTTTTCTTAGAGAATACTACTATTGCATCCCCTTCTTCTACATCATTATGAGTAAAATTTTTATCTTGAACTTCTAATGGTATGCTTCTTTTATAATCCTTAAATTCATATTCATCATTGCACTCTTCTATTATCTTTTCCACTATTCTTTTTGCATTTAAGGCTCCACAAATATGAATTTCATTACACCTAAGTCCAAGCAAGGCTCTTGTCCACGCTGCTCCCCTTTGTGCATCATCAATCATTTGAATTTCATCAATAATTGCTATATCATACTCTCTTTTTAAATCAACTTTTTCTATTGTACATGAAGTATGTGTAGCTCCTTCTTTTAATATTTCTTCTTCTCCTGTTAGAAGATTACAAATAACACCATGGCTATTTAATTTTTCGTAATTTTCTAAAGCAAGAATTCTAAGTGGAGATAAATAAACACCATTTTTAGCAACTTTTAATCTCTCCATTGCTGTATAAGTTTTTCCTGTATTAGTTTCACCCAAATGAACATGAATTTTTCTCTTTATGTTTCTAGCTAACTTATATTCATCTTTAGGATTATCAGGAAAGTTTTCTTCAAACTCCTTAGAAATTAACTTTGGTATATGCTGCTTAGTTAAAACAGACATAAATCCTGAGTTTATAAAGCTATTATAATTACCTCTTATTACTTGATAAAAATCAAAATCTGTATTATTTTTTTTATTATAGTCCTCTAATAATCTTTTAGATACATGTTCTAATAATTCTTCATATCTTTCATATATGTCTGAAAACTCCTTAAACCCTTCATTTTCCATATCTTTAAGTTGTCTTATCTTTTTCCTTAATGAGGACTCCTGCTCAATTAAAGCACCAACTTTTGAGTTATGAGCTATTTCTTCTATTTGATTTATTTGAGATTTTAATTTTTTAAAATCTCTTTGCATGGCATTTTTTTTCAAATAATCACCTCTCGTATAATATACTATTGTAAAATTTACATTTGTAAATTACATTATTTTATTATTTAATATAGTTATAGTTTATATATATTTAATAAATATTATTTATTTTATTCTACTAAATTTATTATCTTAACAAAACCTATTAATATTATATTAATAAAAAATACAGTACTTATTAATATTTTTAATAAAATTTGTATATCTTTATGTTTTCTTAAGGATAAATTAAGCTTTATATTATATAATCAATTATATGAATTATCTTATATATACTACTTTACTATCGGGGGATGATTTTATAATATGAACAATAAAGACATATATTTAGTATTTTCTAATACTGGTACATTGCTTGCAAGATGCATCAACTATTACACAAAAGATAAATATGTACACGTTTCATTAAGCTTTGATAACTCCTTTAATAAAATGTATTCCTTTGGAAGAGTTTTTCCTCAGATTCCTTTTATTGGAGGGCTAGTAGAAGAAAATTTACAAGATGGTGTATATAAAAGATTTCAAAAAAGTAAATGTGTTATATATAAAATTAGTGTAGATGATGAAAAATATGAATTGTTAATAGAAGAGTTAGAAAAATTTTTGAAAGATCAAAAGAAGTATAAATATAGTTTGCTTGGATTAATAGGTGTTGCTATTAAGAGACCAATAAAAAGAGATAATCATTACTTTTGTTCTGAATTTATATCCCATCTTTTAATTAAAAGTAATATTTATGATTCTAATAAGCTTCCTTCTCTTACAAAACCTAGTGACTTATTAGATATTAGTCATAAGGAATTTATATATGAAGGGTTAGCCTATGAGTATAACCAATGTTCTAATTTAATGTATTAAAAAAACTGAGAATTAAAATCTCAGTTTTTTTAATTATGAGCTTATATTAATGTCATTTTCCTTATTGCTTTTCAATGCTCTCTTTATAAACTCATATATCTTATATAGCCTTGGAAAATTTCTCTCTTCTTCTAGTTTATTCTTAACTTCTGTCATCTTCATTATAGGTTCTAGAAGTGAAATAGTATCTTCATATCCTTCTTTTATTCTATTCTTCTTTGCTTCTTCATCTAAGTTTAAAGTGCCATTAATTACACTTTCATTTAGATTTCTTGGATATATATCTATTATTTTAGTATTGGGATACAAATATCTATCAATCCTAGCTTCCTTAGATAAAGATACTACTATTATTATATCACAGCCCTCTCCATAAACGGGCTGTATAGGAGTATTATCCGCAACCCCTCCGTCTATATATTTACTTCCTAATATTTCTGTAGGCTCATATATAAGTGGTAGCGATGCTGATGCAATTACAATTTCTTTTCCTAATTCTTCATCAAAATCATTTATTTTAAAATATTTAACTTTAAAATCTGGCAATTCCGTACAAGCTGCATAACAAATTTTATTATTCTTTTTTACTTTATTTATATTTAAATACTTATTTATTATTTCTTTCGCACCTTCTTTTGAAACTGCACCTTCTTCTATTTTTTGATTCATATACTTTTTGGCTATATTTAAATTTTTCCCACCAAGTATAAGTCCTACGCCTTTTTTAAAGAGCTCAAACTTACTAATAGGAATTAGTTTATCTATAGTTACCTCTTCCCATAGGGCTTCTGCATAACTCATATTATCTTGTGCAAAAAGTACAGCATTAAAAGCTCCAATTGATGTACCTGAAAAAACACTTATGTATTTATCAATTCCTAATTCTTTTAATGCCTTCCAGACTCCGAGCTCATATGCACCTTTGCCTCCACCACCTGATAATACCAATCCTATTTTCATTTCAATCCCCCCTTTTATTAAAAACCATTATTTCGACAGTAGATAAATCTTATATCTACTATTATATAATAAATACACCATTTTTGTTAATTTTCTTATATATTATAATAATCATTTATTTTGTACGTAAAAAACACCTTAAAAATAAAATTTTAAGGTGTTTTTAAAATAGCGTTAAACTACTTAATTGAATTTTTTGCTAATTCTACTAAATCAGCAAATGCCTTTGGATCATTTATAGCTATTTCTGACAACATCTTTCTGTTCATGTCTATTCCTGCTAATTTAAGTCCATTCATAAATCTTGAATATGAAAGTCCATTCATTCTTGTAGCTGCATTAATTCTCGCTATCCAAAGTCTTCTGAAATCTCTTTTCTTTAATCTTCTTCCAACATAAGCATTTCTTAAAGCTCTTATTACTGATTCATTAGCAGTCTTGAATAGTCTGCTTTTTCCACCGTAATAACCTTTTGCAAGCTTTAATACTTTTTTATGATTTTTACGTGAATTTACCGCTCTTTTAACTCTTGCCATGTTTAATCCTCCTAAAAACCTCTATATTATAGGTATGGTAATAATTTCTTCATTGCTTTTTCTTGAGTAGTTGAAACATAAGAAGCTTTTCTTAAGTTTCTCTTTCTTTTAGAACTTTTCTTTGTTAATATATGACTCTTAAAAGCCTTAGCTCTTTTTAACTTTCCAGTTCCAGTTTTCTTAAATCTCTTTGCTGCACCTCTGTGGGTTTTCATTTTTGGCATGATACTTATCTCCTCTCAAGTTACGCTTTTTTAGGACCTACAACCATTGTCATATTTCTGCCTTCATGCTTAGCAGGCTTTTCAACTATGCAAACATCTTCTAGTTTAGAAACAAAATTTTCTAATATTTTTTTTCCAATATGTCCTAGTTGTGCTTCTCTTCCTTTAAATCTAACAGTGATTTTAACTTTATCCCCGTCTAATAAAAACTTTCTAGCATTTTTTGCTTTTATCGCAATATCATTTTCTTCAATCGTAAGACTACATCTTATTTCCTTAAGAGTAGTTACCTTTTGCTTTTTCTTAGCTTCTTTATCTTTCTTTGCTTGCTCATAAATATACTTCCCTAAATCCATCACTCTACATACTGGTGGATTCGCATTTGGAGAAATCATAACTAAATCTAATTCCTTCTCCTCAGCAATTTTTTGAGCTTCTTTTGTTGGAATTACGCCTAATTGATTACCTTCTGAATCAATCACTCTAACTTCCTTTACTCTTATAGCTTCATTACAAGTAAAATCCTTACTTATACCAGGTCACCTCCAAAATTTTAAATAAAAACATAACAAAAAAAATAGACGACATATTTTGCCGTCCTCTAGTACTTATAAAAACCTAGTTATATTTAACTAGAAATTATTACAAAACTATCTACCTTACTAAGCTCTGCCGTAAGGTGAGAAACGGCTGTTTCTTCTTAATATATCAGTTATTTTATCATTGTTCTTATTGTTTGTCAATATTTCTACAATATTTATTTTTTACATTTATATCTTATATTATACTATATTAAAATAAAAATTAAAATAAAAATTAAAATAAAAAATACATTTTATTCTATATCTTCATTATAATCTAATATTCCACCTCTTAGATTATATAAATTTGTGAATCCTTCCTCTTCTAATATTGTACAAGCAACGCTACTTCTTACTCCCACCTTACAATAAACTAAAATAGGTTTATTTTTATATTCTTGTAAATCTTCAATTTCCCACTCTATTTCATCTACTGGTATGTTTATAGAATTACTTATTTTAGATTCTTTAAATTCATTTGGATTTCTAACATCTATTATCAGCAAATCTTCATTACCTTTAATTAGTTTTTTAGCTTGATTGCTATTAATTGATTTTATATTACTCATTTGTTCACCTCTTATTGTTTCTAATTCTCTATAAATCAATTCCGATTTTTGTGATTTCTATTTTGTTTTCACTTATTATTAATATAGCTATTATACTAATTATTATCTTTTTTCGCCATTAATATTTATAATTTATTAATAAAAAAGTGAGCCTACATAATTTTGCTTATTCCTTCGTTCCCCTTCAAGTCACCCCAAACTTACATATGCCACTTACAAACTTAAGGTAAAGAAAGTAAAAAACTCACTCTGCTTAACATAAGCAAAATGAGTTTAATATTTTTTTCTTTACTCTTCTATTGGATCATCAAAGCCTAACAATACTGTAAATAAATATCCTGCTATATATGAAACTAAAACTCCAATAAGAAATACTAACATTTTTCCATCTGCTATTAATAAAGCTAACGGTAATCCAGATACACCTATAGCCACTGATCCTACCTTTAAAAATGCCATAACAGCACCACCAACTCCAGCACCTAAACAAGCTCCCAAGAAAGGCTTTCCTAAAGGTAGTGTTACTCCGTATATTAAAGGTTCTCCAATACCCAAGAATCCTGGTATTAATCCATTTTTAGCAGTCTTCTTTAATCTTTGATTTTTAGTCTTAACTAAAACAGCTATAGTAGCACCAACTTGTGCCATCCCTGCTGTTGCTAATATTGGAAGTAAAACTGTATATCCAGCATTTGCTATTAAGTCTGCATGTATTGGTGTCAATGCTTGATGCATTCCAGTCATAACTAGCGGTAAAAACAATGCCCCTGAAACAGCTCCTGAAAGTACTGATACTAGAGTATTGTCTGAAGAAATAGTTTGAGCCACTATAAATCCTATTCCATCTGAAATAAATCCACCTACTGGTTGTAAAATAAATAATGCAGCTAATACAGATACTGATAAAGTTATTAGTGGTGTTACAAATAAATCTACTACATCAGGAACATATTTTCTACAAGCTTTTTCAATAAATACAGATAATAGAACTACTAAGATTACTGAAATTATTCCTCCTCTACCTGGTGTTAAAGCTTTACCAAAGAGATTTATATTTGCAAGTGTTCCTGATGAAAGAATACCTCCTAATACTCCTCCCATCATAGGCATCTGCGATCCAAATTCCTTAGCAGCATTTACTCCTACTAATATAGATAAAATTGAGAAAACTCCCCCACCTATTAACCCTATTATTTGTCCTATAGTTGTTGCTTTATATGCATCCCCAAATCTTACATTACATATATTATTTATTGCTAAAACAAGTCCACAAGCTACAAATAAAGGAATTAAAGGAATGAATATATTACCTAATTTTCTTAATGCATTTTTTACTGGAGTATTATTTTTTCCTTTTAGCTTTGTTTTTGTTTCCTTAACTGCTTCTTCACCAATAACTAATGATTTTCCTACTATTTTTTTTACTTCTTCAGTAATTTTATTAACTTTTCCTAAACCATATATAACCTGTAATTGACCATTATCCTCTACTACTCCTAAAGCTCCCTCAGATTTCTTTATTGATTCTAAATCAACCTTAGTTAAATCCTTAAGTTCTAACCTACAACGAGTCATACAATTACTAACTGATTTTATATTATCCTTTCCACCAAGCAAATCTACCAGTTGTCTTGCAATTTCTTGATTTGTCATAATAATACACTCCCCTATAAATAATAAATAATTCCTAGTTAAACTTAATAACGAGAAAGAACCTGAATAAATATATCCTCCTTACACATCCCACCTATCTAATTGCTAATTTAAAAGATTTATAAATTATTTTTATAATACACTTAATCTATATGCTTATTTCTTTTTTAATATAATCTTTATAGAAACAAAATTTTAATTTCCAACAAAATTTTACTTTTTTATTTCATTTTAAATAGAAAAGATCCTCACCATTTTCATTGTAAAGATCTTCTTTAAATATTTTATTTAAAATATTGTTTTCCTTTAATAAATGTCTGAATTACATTATATTTATCATCTAATAAAACCAAGTCTGCATCATAATTTAATTTTATTTCACCTGTATTATTTAAGCTTAAAATTGAAGCAGGAGTTTTGGAAGCCATCTTTACACTATCACATAAAGATATTCCAAATTCAACACTAAGTCTAAGAGATTTATTCATAGTTGTAGTACTAGAAGCTAAGGTACCATCTTTTAATCTAGCTACTCCATCCTTAACAACTACATGATGTCCTCCAAATAGATAATTTCCATCCCCTACCCCCATTGCTTGTAAAGCATCTGTTGTTAAAACCATTCTATCTGCTCCTTTTACTTTGTGCATTAACCGAATAATTCCTGGATGAAGGTGTATACCATCTACAATAGCTTGCACACTTACATTATCATCTTCTAGTGCTGCTGTAACTAATCCTGGTTCACGATGATGAATAGCTGGCATTGCATTAAAACAATGCGTAATATGTGATGCCCCTTCTTTAAAAGCCTTTCTTGCTTCTTCATATGTTGCAGTAGAATGTGCAATAGCAACTACTACATTTCTATTTCTTAAGTAATGAATTAATTCAATTCCACCTGGTAACTCTGGAGCAATTGTAACCATTTTTATAAGATCTCCTGCTTCCTTAAAAATAATATCCATTTCCTCTAAATTAGGATGTCTTAGATGTTTAGGATTTTGCATACCTTTTTTTTCAACATTCAAATATGGTCCCTCTAAATGAATTCCTACTATCTTTGCTCCTTCTTCATTTCCTAATACCTTTTTAACACTACTAATCATAGAAAGTAAATCTTCAAGTGAAGAACTTACAGAAGTTGCTAAAAAGCTTGTACATCCAGTTTCAGCACATTTTTTTGACACTTCTTGAATACTTTTAGTTGTTCCATCCATCATATCATGATTATTTGCACCATGAATGTGTACATCTATCATTCCAGGTATTAATAAGTTATTATTTCCCTTAATAACTTGATGATTTATTTTTTCTTCTATATTTTGATTATAGGGAATTATTGATGTGATTTTTCCTTCATCAATATAGATATCAACATTATTTATTTTTTCTCCTAAAATTACCCTTACATTTGAAATTAAAGTTTTCATATCTATTCCTCCTCACTTGCAATAATTAATTTAATATTATATTCATTAATTTTTTTTTGTAATGAAGATGGAATAATTTTATTTGTAATTATTGTATCTATTCCTTCAAATCCTATTTTAAATGATGAGGTTTGATTAAATTTTGATTCATCTAAAACAATACAAACCTTTTTAGAACTACTAAAAATACTTTTTTTAACATTAATATCTTCTAGATCTGAGTAAAAAATTCCTTCTGAATTAATTCCTGATGCACCAATGAATGCATAATCAAAATAAAATTGACCTAGTTGATCCAATAATGAAGACCCATGCATAACATGAGATTCTGGATTAAAATAACCTCCAAGAAGAAATATTTTATTATCTCTATTCCTAGAAGAAAATGATATTGCATTATCAATAGAATGAGTAACAATAAATAGATCTTTTTGAGTCATATATTTTGCCATAAAATTTACTGTTGTAGATACATCTAATAAAACAGTATTGTTATCTCTTATTAAACTTGCTGCCTTCCTGGCAATAAGTTCTTTTTCTTTGGAGTTTACAACTAATCTTTCTGAATACTTTTCAATTTTAGCCTTTATTAATGGAAGAGAGATTCCACCTCTATACCTTTCTGCTAATCCTTGTTCTGTTAGCAGTAAAATATCTCTTCTTGCAGTATCCTTTGAAACTGAAAAAATTTTACCTAACTCTTCTTGAGATAATTGTTCTCTTTGTTCTAATAGTTCTAATATTTTAACTAAGCGTTGTTTTTGATCCATAAATCTCACCTCATTTACAATATATCATATAAAAAACTTATATGCAATATTTTAAGTTTTTCATATTAAATTTTAAGTTTTATTAAGTTTTATATTGGGTTTCTAATTTAACTTTAATACTATATTTAATTAAAAGTAAAATATTAAATATTATAAATTTATTATTCTTACAATTGATATTTTATATTTTTTAGAAACTATTTAGCTATAATAAATATTAATATAACAATAGATAATTCCATAAATGATTATAAATATAAAAAAAGGTAAGGAGTTTATAAACTCCTTACCTTTTTTATATTTATCTCTTACCAGCATCAAATGGTTCACCAGAAGCCTTTGGAGCTTGTGATGATTTAGAGAATAGTACTAACGCTATTAAAGTAACAACGTATGGGAAAATCTTTAATAATACACCTGGTATAGATGCTAATGATGGTATAACTTGA